>CAZCOV010000034.1:0-28102 GCA_964499975.1 uncultured Thermoanaerobaculia bacterium | reverse complement strand
GCCAAAAGGTCGAGAAAAGAAAGTGCGCTCGGCGGTTCTGCTGCGACCCCGGTCAGTGCGGCATACCAAGCTGCCACCCGCTGACCAAAGAGCGCAATGCCCACGCCGTCGAGGATCAGGTGGTGGAACACCCCGAGCAAGTGGTGGTGGCCAGGGGCCACGCGGAGGATCAAGAAGCGGCACAGCGCGCCACCGTGAACCGCAAAACTGCGGCCCAGCGCGCGCACCATCAGCTGCTGGGCGTGCTCCTCCGCGCGGCTGGTGCTGGACAAATCGACGAAGAGCGGCGGCGCGACCAGCGCGTCAGCTTGCTGCATCACCTGGGTACCCGACGGCACCAGCTGAAGGCGCAAGGCGTCGCTCTCGGCGATCACCTGCGCAACCGCCCGGCGCAGCGCGTTCACCTCGAGCGGGCCGTGGAGGGTCAAGCGACCGCCGATGTTATAGAGCGGTACCGCTAGTGCCAGCTCCTGAGCGAGCCAGATCTCTTGCTGCCCGCAAGAAAGCGGATGAGCTTCTCGCGCCATATTCTAAAGTCTCCGAATATTCAAAGTCTCCGAGCAAAGCGTCAATTCTGTTAGAGCTGCTAACCCCCACGCCTCTCTGCGGCTTGCCGCGTCTTCCGGCCCGCGTCAGATAACTCTATACTTGGCCGGTTTCAAGTTCACTGTGGCGCCGATCCTGCATTCGGACCCCTGACGGCACTGGAACCTGCTTTTCGCAAATTGCCCGCTTGAATGGAGCTTGAAAACGATGCCGACCGTTCGCCGCAACGAACCCATCTCGACTTGGGAGGAAGGCGACTTCGTCCAAGGCTTTGCCTTAGTCCGCCGCAAGGAAGTGCGGCAGGACCGCAACGGCCGCGATTACATGGACCTCGAACTAGCGGACGCGCGCGATACGATCCGCGGCAAGGTGTGGCCCGATAGCCCGGCGCTCAAGGGTAAATTCGAAGAGCGTGAGTTCGTCGTTTTTAAGGGGGTGGTCCAGATCTACCGCGACCAGCCCCAGCTGATCGTCGAGTTCTGCCGCAAGGTCAAGGACGAGGACCGCGCGCAGGGATTCGACGAACGCGCGTTCATGCCCACCACCCGCGAAGACATGGAGTTGCTCTGGCAACGATTGAACGCGCTTTACCCTGGCGCGCTCGAACGCCCCGTGCTGCGCCAGCTCGCGACTTTGACCTTGGACCGCTTCGGTGCGGCTTTGCGCGAACACCCGGCGGCCAAAACCGTCCACCACGCCTACCGTGGCGGCCTGCTCGAACACACCGTCAGCATGGCGGAGTTAGCGCAGAAAGCCGCTGACCACTTTCCCGAACTCGACCGCGACTTGCTGCTCTTGGGGGTCTTGTTCCACGACCTCGGCAAGCTGCGCGAGCTCGGAGCCATGCCCAACAACGACTACACCCTCGAAGGACAGCTGATCGGTCATGTGGTGCTCGGGCTCGAGATGTTGCGCCAATGCTGTGCCGCAGTCCCCGGCTTCCCCGCGGGTTTGGAGCGCCACCTGGCGCATTTGATTTTGGCCCACCAGGGACGGCGCGAGTATGGCAGCCCGGTTGAGCCGATGACCGCTGAAGCGCTGGTCCTCCACGCGATCGACGATCTCGACGCCAAGCTGAATCAGCTGCGGAACGCCCGCCGCTCGGGCCTCGAACTGCAGTACCTCGAACCCATGGGGCGCTCGATCTTTTTCGACCGCAGCCTGCAGCCGGGAGCCTGGGACGAAGATCCCGACCCCAACGCCGGCGCACCCCACTCGCACAACGCGCACGAATCCGCGCCCGCGGCCGGGCAACCCTGAGGCGGCCCAGTAAACCGTGGACGTTGGAGAATCCTCTGAACCGGCAATGCACGCAAACAACCACGAGACCCCAAGTCGTCCCGGGTGTCCTCTCCTGGGGGCAAGGCCGTCGTCCAGCCGCGACGCTGGCCGCTCGCTCGGAGCTTCTACCCGCAACCGATGGCCCGCGGATCTCGCAACGGAGGTAGCATGGAGCGACTGATAAGCCTTGTGGGCATGGTGGTGATGGTCCTGCTCGCGTACGCGATTTCCTACGATCGCCGACGCTTTCCCTGGCGCGTCGTGCTGTGGGGAATAAGTCTGCAGCTGGTGTTTGCGTTCCTGATCTTGTGGACGGAAGCGGGCAGGTTCGTCTTCCAGTGGGCTGGCGACAAGATCACCGCCTTTCTCGGTTTCACCAAATATGGCACTGAGTTCCTGTTCGGCAATTTGGTCAAGCCGGAATTTCAGGGCACCTTCGGCTTCCAGTTCGCCTTTGCCATCCTGCCCACGATCATTTTTTTCTCCGCGGTGATGTCGATTCTCTACCACCTTGGCATCATGCAAAAAGTCGTCGAAGTGATCGCCAAGGCCATGGCCAAGACCATGGGCACCAGCGGCGCGGAGTCGCTCTCGTGCTCGGCCAACATCTTCGTCGGGCAAACCGAGGCGCCGCTCCTGATCCGTCCGTTCGTGGCCAAGGCCACCAACTCCGAGCTGCTGGCGATCATGTGCGGGGGATTCGCCACGATCGCCGGAGGCGTCATGGCGGGCTACATTCTGATGGGCGTTCCCGCCGCACACCTGCTGGCGGGGAGCGTCATGGCAGCACCCGCCGCGCTGGTGATGGCCAAGATCATCTTGCCCGAGACGGGAGAGCCTGAAACCCGTGGCAAGATCGAGCTGCCGCGGGAAAAGATCGCCGGTGACGTGATCGAGGCTGCTGCGATCGGTGCGGCTGACGGGCTCAAGCTGGCGCTCAACGTGGGCGCCATGTTGCTCGCCTTCATCGCCTTGATCGCGGTGGTCAATGCCGGGATGGGGGTCATCCACAATGCCTTGGCCACAGTGGGCTTCACTTATTTTCCCAGCGAGTTGCGCGTCCTCTTCGGCTGGATTTTCGCGCCGCTCGCCTGGGTCATGGGCGTGCCGTGGCAGGATTGTAAGGAGTTCGGCAATCTCCTGGGCACCAAGATCTCGATCAACGAGTTCGTGGCTTATGTCCACCTCAGCGAGCTGATCAAAAGCGGTGGCATGAGCGAACGCGCGATCACCATCGGCACCTATGCCCTGTGTGGCTTTGCCAACTTTTCTTCGATCGCGATCCAGATCGGCGGCATCGGCGGCATGGCGCCGGAGCGGCGAGGCGATCTCGCGCGGCTGGGACTGCGCGCCATGTTTGGCGGCGCGCTCGCGAGCTTGATGACGGCAACGATTGCTGGCCTGCTGATCGGATAGGAGCCGGCGATGAATCTCTTTCGCACAAAAAGCCTGGAACACCTGCGCGCCGAAGCGGAAAGCACTCGCCTGGTGCGCACCCTCGGCGTTAAAGACTTGGTCTTCTTGGGGATTGGCGCGGTGATCGGCGCCGGAATTTTTTCGACCCTGGGCACGGCTGCCGTGGGCGAGGTCGGGGTACGCGCTGGGGCCGGACCCGCCTTGGTGCTCTCTTTTGCCCTGCTCGGCATTGTCTGCACCTTGGCCGGACTTTGCTATGCCGAGTTGACCTCGATGATCCCGATCGCGGGCAGTGCCTACACCTACTCCTATGCCACCCTGGGCGAACTGATCGCCTGGATCATCGGCTGGGACCTAATTCTTGAATACGCAGTGGGCAACGTCGCCGTGGCCATTGCCTGGTCCGGCTATTTCAACTCGATCCTCGAACCGTTCGGCATCCAATTCCCTTACTGGCTGACCCACGGCTACGGCGACGTGCTGCAACAGTTGGGGGCGGCCACGACCGCGGGCCACAGCGAACGGGTGGCCACCTTGCAAGCGGCCATGGCCGCCGCCCCACAGTTTTTGGGACGACCTTTCCTGGTCAACTTGCCGGCGATGCTGATCGTTTTGGGGGTGACCTGGCTGCTCGTGCTCGGGGTCCGCGAAAGCTCCAACACCAACAACTGGCTGGTGATCATCAAGTTGGTGGTGCTCGCGCTGTTTCTCGGGGTCGGTGCTTTTTACCTCAAGCCGGAAAACTGGACGCCTTTTGCTCCCAACGGCTGGAAAGGCATTCACCAAGGCGCGGCCATCGTGTTCTTCGCGTACATCGGCTTCGACGCGATTTCGACTGCGGCGGAGGAGGCGCGCGAGCCGCAGCGCACCATGCCGATCGGCATCCTCGGTTCGCTCGCGGTCTGCACCGTGATCTACATGCTGGTCGGCCTGGTCGCGACCGGGCTCGTGCCCTACACCGAGCTGGCCTCGGGCGCAGATCCCCTGGCGCGCGCGCTGGCCGGCGCAGGCTTACCCTGGATCCAGTTCGTGCTGTCGGTCGGAGCAGTGATCTCAATGACCGCGGTCTTGCTGGTTTTTCAGCTGGGGCAACCGCGCATTTTCTTCTCGATGGCGCGCGATGGCTTGTTGCCCCAAGTTTTTACCAAAGTCCACCCGCGCTATCGCACGCCCCATATCACCACCCTGATCACCGGGTTGGTGGTGGCCCTGGCCGCTGGCTTTGCCGACGACGATGCCACGTATGATTTAACCAACATCGGCACGCTATTCGCCTTTGCCCTGGTCTCGATCGGCGTTTTGGTGCTGCGCGTCCGCCGGCCCGAGCAGCCGCGGCCGTTCCGGGTGCCCTTCGTCTGGGTGGTGGCGCCGGCCAGCGCCCTGGCCTGCGTTTACGTGATGACCGGCTTACCGACCGCAGCTTGGCACCGGTTTGGGGTGTGGCTAGCCATCGGCCTGCTGATCTATTTCCTCTATGGTATGGCCCGCTCACGCCAGAACCCGGGGTGACGATGGCGCCCTCCTTGCGGCAAGGGCCGCTACCCGAGGGCTACTATGTCGACAACTTCGCTGTCGTCTTGTCTACGGTCGTCGGGCGCTACGGCGACCTGCTCCAAGACGACGAGCAAGCTTTCATCACTGACTTTGCGCGGCTGTCGCTGCCGGCCCAGCGGCTCTACGTCCGCCTGATTTCGCGCCGCGGCCCCTGCTTTCGCCGCGATCGGCTCTTTTACCGGGAAATCCCCCCGCTCGATGCTGCCCTGGACGAACTCGCCGCAACCGGGTTTGCCGACCGCTGCTTAAACGTCAGCCTGAGCGACCTGCTGACCTTGTTGGTGCGGACCGAACTGGTGGCGCTCCTCGCCGAGTGGACGCCCACGGCGGGGGCCGCCGCGCTCAAAAAAGCTGAGCTGATCCAAACCCTGAGTGAGCCGGCGAAAACGGCTGCCCTGGAACAGCAGCTGCGCGCGCGGTTTGCTTTTTGGCAGCCTCTCCGCACCCACCACTTGCGGACTTTCCGCTTGCTTTTTTTCGGCAACCTGGCGCAGGACTGGACCGCTTTTGTGCTGCGCGATCTCGGGGTCGTCCGTCACGAGAGCTACGACTTGCGCACCGACTTGCGCCTGTTCCCCGACCGCAAATCCTTAGACGACGCGTTGCACCTCCGCGCCTGCCGCGACCACGTCCTGACCGCCCTGAGCACAGGCGAACTGGACTTAGCGCTCAGCGTGGGGCAAGCGGTCCTGGCCGCGCACGATGCTTGGCATCCGGCAACCCGACGACTCTCCGACCGCATCTACCTCCACCTCGGCCAAGCGCTCGAACGCGCGGGCGATCCCGTTGCCGCCCTGCATTTCTACGCTGCGGCCGAGCGTCCGCCCGCGCGCGAGCGACGCGCCCGCTTGTTCGCGAAGCTGGCGCAGCCCGACCAGGCGCTCGCCCTCTGCGCCGAGATCGCGGCCGCCCCGCGCGACGAAACCGAACGCGTGTTCGCGCCTTTTTTCAGCCGCCGGCTGGCGCGTCAGCTGGACCCGAAAGCCGCGCCGCGGATTTCTCGTCCAGCCCGCCCGAGCCGGGAAATCGCGGTGATCAAGCGTCCGGGCGTGGCCATCGAGGTGCTCGCGCTTGAAGCCCTGGCGGCCGACTCGGGCCGCGGTTTTTTTGCCGAGAACTGGCTGTGGAAGTCGCTTTTTGGGCTGGCTTTTTGGGACCTCGTGTTCGCGCCCGTGGCCGGAGCTTTCCAGCACCCCTTCCAGTTTGGTCCGCTCGATCTACACTCCCCGGACTTTTACACCGCGCGCGCCGCCCCGATCGCCGCCCGCTTGGCCGAACTCGCCGCTGATCCCCAGCCCGGTGCTCGCTTGCGCGCGGTTTATGCGCAGAAAAAAGACCTGGCCAATGCGCTCGTCACCTGGGACGACGCGCTCGCTCCCCACCTCGATTTGGCGCTGTCGTGCCTGACCGGCCCGCAGCTGGCTTGGATCTGCACCCGCTTCTGCCGTGATCCCGGCCGCTTCAGCCGCGGTCTGCCCGACCTCTTCGTCTGTCCCGCCAGCGGGGTGGGGTCGCGCTTCGAGCTTTTCGAAGTCAAAGGGCCGGGCGATCAACTCCGGCCCGAGCAGCAAAGTTGGATTGATTACCTCAACCAAGGCGGCATCCCGACCTGGATCCTCAAAGTAAAGTGGCGTGATGCCCCTGCGCTGGGTGCGGCAATTGAGGCAGAGCCCTGAACGGAAGCCCCGCGGCCCCCGCACTCGCGCACTCGCGGCTCCACTTGGCTTGCCGAAAGTCAATCACTGCTAGAATGGCCCGTATGCAGCCGATATCCGAAACTTTGCCAGATTTCCAGTTACCGCCTCTCGTGGAGGTCGTTCTGGGGATCCAATTTGATCCTCTGGAGGACCTGCGAGCCGCGCAAGTAGGGGCCCTTTGGCAATCGCGTTTTCGCGAAGAATTTGCGACGATCGAGGAAGGCCAACCCCTGGAACCCGTGATTGAGCGGTTCCGTCCGCCGAGTGCCCTGACCATCCGGCTGGCAGTTCCAGTACCCCGTTTTATTTTGATCAACAGCGCTGGCACTGAGCTGATTCAGATCCAGCAGGATCGGTTTTCCCGGAACTGGCGCCTGGGGAAGGATCCCTATCCGCGCTATCCGCGGCTCCGCCAGGCGTTCTTGGACTCCCTGGCAAAGTTTCAGCACTTCCTGCGACAAGAGAATCTGGGAGAGATTGAACCGATTCAGTGCGACATTACCTATGTGAATTTGATCGACATGGAGGCTAGCGGCCCCAGCCTAGCAGAGGTTCTGACTGTCTTGGATTACGAGAGCCGAGGTGAATTTCTGTCGGAGCCAGAAGATGCGCGCCTGGCGTTACGGTTTGTCATCCCAGATCCAGCCTCGGGTTTGCCCATTGGGCGGCTTCACGTCAGTGCTGAACCTCGGGTTCGGCTGGCTGATGGAAGGAAAATGCACCGCTTGACGCTCACCGCCAGAGGCGCTCCGCTCGGCAGCGGACCAGAGGGCACTTCGAGCTTTTTGGATCTGGGGCACGAGTGGGTGGTGCGCGGGTTTGCCGCGATCACCACCCAAAAAATGCATCAACTATGGGGACACCAATGTTCCACGTAAATACCGCCTTCTCATTCCCCCACGAGAACTTGCTTTCCGACAGGGGTTTCGCGATGGGGATTTCTTCGGTAACACCGGCAGCCGCCACGCTGACCGACTTGACCCGGGAACATCATCTTCAGCTGCAGGGGGCAGCGGGCTGCGAACTGGAGGTCCACTTCGAGGTACTCCTCGATCTTCCCAGGTGGCTTGGACTGCTGTTGCCGCGGTTCCTCCACTTGCTGGCGCTGCCCGACAACTGGGATTCGTATAGCAGCCGAAGGATTGACCAGCGGCGGGTGGGGCATGCCATCGACTTGCTGGAAGAGGTCATGGAGCAGCATGTGCCCGTGCCGACGATCGTCCCCACGCACGATGGCGGCTTGCAGCTCGAATGGCACCAGGGCCAGATTGATCTCGAAGTGGAGATTCTTTCGGCGGTCAAGATTGCAGTGTATTTTGCTGACCTCCGCACCGGAACCAGCTGGGAGAAACAGCTGACAACCTCTTTTGATCTCAGAACGCTGAAGGAAGCCTTGCAACTTGTCGCAGAACGAGCACCTGCCGTTGGGTCCAGCTGCTGAGAAATTCGTCGATGACCCGACGATCGCGATGCAGCAGCTTTGGGCAGCGGATCAACCCGGATCCCCTGCGAGTTTCCCCAGGCCATGACGTTTCCTGACCTTACGGGCAGGTGTCAAAGGCGCGGTTGTCGGTGGTCGCCGGTGACGAGACGCCGAGCACGTTCGAATACTCCACCATGGCATCGTGCTGGGTGTCGGTGACGGTCAAGGTATAGGCCACGTTGGTGGTCGCTGCCGCATAAACCCAGTAGTGGTTGTTGTTGTTGCAGCCGTTTAAAACCTTGACCAGAAGCTCCCAGTTGCTCGCGTTGAAAAACCAGAACAGCCCGGAGTCCACGGTTCCCGCAGCAACTACCCGCCCGGCTCCGGAATTCCCGGCAAAATCGGTCCAGATGACTTCGACTTTGAACCGCCCTTGGTTGAGGCACATGGTGTCAGCATCAGGGGTGCAGTCCGAACTCCCTGCTTGCACCTGCCAGCCGAGATCGGCGAGCGCGTGGGTGGTGAGGAGGTCCGCGCTGCTGTTGAGCAGAAACGGTTCCATCAACTCATTGGGCGACAACGCAGTGTCCCAATGGCTGACCGACGAACCGAGCTGCAGCGGGCTCGGCGCGTACATCTGGACGTGGCCGCTGGGGTGGGCACCCGCTTGCAACACCTCGCGGTGCGCCGCCACTTGGTTGCCCGTCCAGTGCAAATCGCCGGTGTCGAGTGCCGAGGCGCGGCGCTCAGCGTTGGTCATGTCGGGCCAGCGCTTGCCCGTGCTGTGGTCCTCAAGCTGCGTCATGTAGATGTCGTCGCGGCCGAAAAACTGTTCGCCGCTTGTCAGGTCGACGAACGTGGCAAAGCCGAGCCCGTGTCCGATTTCGTGCAACACCACCCGATAAAAATCGAGGGTCCCGCTCGGCGCGGGCGCGCCAATCCCATACCACCAGTCAATGCCGGTCAGACAGTTGGGGTCGCTGTCGAGCCGACCGTTGAAGCGAGCGAAGAGGTCGGGATCGGTGGAGTCGAGGTCCTCGCCAGCGAGGCTGCTGGCAAGCGCCACGGGATACCAAGTAAGAGCACGCGGCGCGTTGCTAAAGTCGCGGAACACCGACCACGCCGAAGCCGACCCCAACACCGCTGAAGTGGCGTCACACTCGAGCGAGTTGATTTCGGCCTCGATCTGGATCAAGACGTCGCTCTCGAGGATCGCGCCCCACGCATTGGCTGCCGCGCGGAACGCGTTGAGGCGCTGACCGCCGCGGGTGGTGGCCGAGTTGCCGGTCACCGGGGCCACCGGGGTTGCGTCGTTGAAGCCCTCGCCCGGGCCGTCGTGGTTGATCACCGTGAGCTGGGCCGCAGAAACAGCGCCAGGGGTGCTCATGAGGAGCGCCAGGAGGGTCACCAGTTGCTTACGGGACATGCTCGGCCTCGCTTTCCGCTGGCGCATGGGTCGCAGTCATCGCGGCCTCCGGCACCGGAGGACGATGGCTGATCGTCACCTGGCCTGCCGCGTCCACCGTGGCAAAAACCATACTCTGGAAGCGCCCTTCCAGGCGCACGAACGCCGTGCCGTCGGGTAAAACCACTTGGCTCAAACCCGCACTCGACTGGCTGAGCGCGGCTTGCGTCTCGGGCGACAAGGTGAGTTGACCTTTGGCTGCGAGTGGCGGCTCGATCAACTCCCCGGTTTCCGGGTCGATAAAAGCCCGCAAACCCGTCATGGGTGGCGCAGGTGCAGCTGCTGCTGGTGGTGGGGTGGACTCGGGGACGGCAGCTGATGCGGGCGGGGTCGACGGGGTCTCCGCGGCAACCGTGCCGAGACCGCCGACCGTGAGCAGCCCGGTCAGGACAAAACCGATGCTTCGTGGGAAAACGGGTGGGTGCGTTGGCATTGGGGTCGTTCCTCCGCGTCAAGGGTGAAGCGTCGCTGCGGGCCTGCCGCAATCCCCGCAGGATATCAGACCCTACTTCCCTGCTCTGCCCACGACCCGTCTGCCTCGTCTGCCCCGGCGCTGCCAGCGGATGCCCGGCGAGCCCCTCGCTTCACTCCGACGGTATTTCTTGAGAGAATGCGCGGGTGAGCTCAGTTGACGACGAACGTGGGTATCTGCTCGCTGGGGATCAGCACCTGGAGGATCTGAGCGTTGAGCCAGCGCTGCGCCCACGGCGCTTGGGCGAGTACATCGGGCAAGAGCGGGTGGTCCAGAACCTGGAAGTCTTCATTCGCGCCGCTCTGGCCCGCGGCGAAGCGCTCGACCACGTGCTGCTTTTCGGTCCACCGGGACTGGGCAAGACCACCCTCGCGCACATCATTGGCCACGAGATGGGCGTCCCGGTGCGCACGACCTCAGGGCCCGCGCTCGAGAAGGCCGGGGATCTGGCGGCGATCTTGACCAATCTCGAAGCCGGGGAAATCCTCTTCATCGACGAGATCCACCGCCTCGGCCGGACGGTCGAAGAGATCCTCTATCCCGCCCTCGAAGACTTCAAGCTCGACTTGGTGATCGGTCAGGGACCGGCCGCGCGCACCATGGAGATCCCTTTGCCCCGCTTCACGCTGGTCGGCGCGACCACCCGCGCTGGGCTGCTCACCAAGCCGCTTTACAGCCGCTTCGGCATCGTCCACCGCCTGGATTTCTACTCTCCGGCTCAGCTGGCGCAGATCATCACTCGCTCGGCCCGACTGCTCGAAGTCGCACTCGATGACGACGGGGCGCAGGAGATTGCACGCCGCAGCCGCGGCACCCCGCGTATCGCCAATCGCTTGCTCCGCCGAGTGCGCGACTTCGCCCAGGTCGAAGGCGAGGGCCTGATCGACCTCACCACCGCGCGTCAGGCTCTGGTTTTTCTCGAAGTCGATGAGTACGGCTTTGACGAGACCGATCGCAAGATCCTGGCCACCCTGATCGAGCATTATGGCGGGGGGCCCGCCGGCATCCAGGCCCTGGCAGCAGCGATCGGCGAAGATCGGGGCACCCTCGAAGACTTGCACGAGCCTTACCTCATCCAAGAAGGCTTCCTGCAACGCACCCCGCGTGGTCGCGTTGCCACCCAGCGAGCCTACCAGCACCTCGGCAAGAAGACGCCGCCAGGGACTCCCGGTCGTCTGCTCTTTTGACCCCGCGTTGCACGAGGGACGGCATCAGGTGGAGAGGCCCGCAGTCTTGATCTACAACCCGCGGTCCGGACGGCAAACGAGCCGTCGTCTGCTGCCGCAACTCCTCGCGGCCTTGCGCCAAAGCGGCTTTGCGGTGACTGCGCTGTCCACCCGCGGTCCCGGTGACGCCACCCAGCTGGCGCGCGAGGCTGCAGCGCGCGAACCCGCGCCGGCTGTCGTCTTCGCGCTGGGGGGCGACGGGACCTTGCGCGAAGTTGCGGCGGGTTTGCGCGGTCGCGCGGTCGCCCTGGGTCCATTGCCCGCGGGGACCGCCAACGTGTTTGCCGCGGCCCTCGGCCTGCCCAAAGATCCGCTCCAAGTCGCCCGTGCGTGCGGCGGGTATGTGCCCCAGCCGGTCGACCTCGGACTGGCCGGCGACGAGCCGTTCTTGATGATGCTGTCCTGCGGGCTCGACGCTTTTGTCATGGCTCGGCAGGACGCCCGGCTCAAGAAACACTTTGGTCGGCTGGCGATCGTGTGGAGTGGTTTGGTGCAGCTTCAGCACTACACTTTTCCCGAACTCGTACTGCGCGTCGACGATCAGACGTTCAAGGCGACCTTTCTCGCGCTCGCCAACATCCCCTTGTACGGGGGTCAGTTCCGCCTCGCGCCACAGGCCGATTGGCGCGACGGCAAGCTCGATCTCGTCCTTTTTCGGGGGCGCGGCCACGCGGCCGCCCTGGGCTTTGCGCGCGACCTCGTGTGCGGACGCCACCTGGCGCGCCCCGACGTTTCGACGCGGCCAATCACCGCGGCCGAGCTCGTGGGTCCGCCCGAACTCGTCGTCCAGATCGACGGTGATGTTCTGCCGCTTGAACTGCCGCTCAGGATAACAGTGCTGCCGCAAGCCCTGTGGGTTTTGGCACCACCGCGTCCCGAGTAAGCCTGCTGCCGCCAAGCGGGGCAGCTTCCTGACGGCGTGCGCCGGAAAGTTCACTCAAGGCGGGGCGGGACCTCTCGGTTTGACGTCCATGGACGCCAAGCAAAAACCAGGAAAGCGGTCCAGAGCAAGATCCCGAGCACGGCCTTGACGACCCCCGGCAACGCCTGCCGCGGCGAGATGAAACCTTCGACAAAGCCGA
Organism: uncultured Thermoanaerobaculia bacterium; assembly: GCA_964499975.1. Classification (GTDB taxonomy): domain Bacteria; phylum Acidobacteriota; class Thermoanaerobaculia; order Multivoradales; family J023; genus CAZCOV01. The sequence goes on along the minus strand of CAZCOV010000034.1, from coordinate 15,940 downwards.
GGAGCAGGATCCAGGGCAAGGCGCCGAGCAGCACGGTGAGCGCGGTTCGGCTGGCCGCGCGCAGTTCGTCACGCCGGGGTCGGTCCCCCGCGACGACCAGGGCTCGGCCGACCTCGATACCAGCAGAGGCCGTGACCAGGATCAGTGTGATCTCCAGCGGTCCATGGGCTGCGATGAAGTCGAGCAGGCGCGAGGCCAGCGCATAGTGGGCAGTGGTCGCAACCACCGCACCGAGCATCAAACCGTTGAGCAGCACCACATAAAAAGCGCCCAGCCCGGCCAGAGCACCGCCGGCCCAGCCGGTGATCGCGACCGTCAAATTATTGGTGGCGATCGCTGAGGAGGCTATCGATCCCGGCAGCACCGCAAACACTGACTCGGTCCACAAGTGCCCGGCTTCGAGCTCTGCTACGTGTTCGGCGGGTAAGAACGCCAGACCTAGCGCGGGTTCGACCGCGGTCAAGGCAAACCCTAGCAACATCGCCAGAACAAAAAGCCCGCAAGTCAGGCCGATGTGCGGCCAAATCCGTGCGATCGCTTGGGGAAAGGAGTGGCGGACAAAACGGTGGACGCTGGGCAAGTGGTCGCCGGGATCGCGCTGCAGCCATAAGGTGCCAGCCAAAACCAGCTGCTGGAGCTGGCGGGCCGGCGCGGTCCCGGGGTAGCGGGTCTTGGCCAGCGCGTGGTCGTGCAGCAGTTGACGGTACAAGACGGTCAACTGTTCGAGCTCGGCGAAACTCAAGGTACGCGGATGCTGGCGCAGCTGCTTGAGACCGTGGGCAAAGAGCCCCCAACTCCCTTGCCGCAGTTCAACAAAGCGTCGGTAGTCCATCGGCCAGGGCGGATTGCTCAGGCAACCCCAAACGTGTGGCGCAGCAATGCTACGGTATCCGCCTGGCTCAGGTCGGGGATGCCCAGGTCAGAAACGAAACCTGGTTGCTGACGCTCGGCTTGATGCAACAACCGTTCTGCCAGGGTTTGGGCGCGGGCGGGTTCGAGCAGGCTGGCGCGACGGAGCAGACTTTCAACCACCGCAATCTCGCGAGCGCCCCAGCCAGCAGGCAGCCGGGTCAAGCGCACTTCGGCGGCGGCGAGCGGGTGGTCGTGAATCACGATCGTGCCGGCCACGAGGTCGCCCAGCCGACGCGCTCGCGGGTCGCAGGCGATCACCAACAAACCGATCAGCAAGTCGAAAATGCGCAAGAGGTTGCGGATCAAGATCGCGCTGGAGCTGGCCTGCCCGCCCTGCGCCGACACCACCCGCAAGCCCACCGCTTGCTTGCCCGGAGTCTGCCCGTGGGTTGCAAGCTCAAAGCCCGCAAAGTAGCCCCACTCGATGAGGAACGCGCCGAAGAGCAAGACCGCAACCATCCAGCCAGTCCTCATATCGAGCAGGCTCAAGCCGATTGCTCCACCTAAGATCCACAGCATGGCGATGATGGCGAGAAGCAAAAGGTCAAGGGTCAAGGCGAGCACCCGGCTGCCCACTCCCGCGAGCGGCAGTTCGAATTCGACGTTGTCGAGCCCCAAAACCGCGGTGGGCGAAGGCCCCGCCAAAAATGGGATGAGCCCGCGGGGAGAGCCAGCGCTGGGGAAGTGTTTTTGATGGTCCAAAACCAGTGATCGAACTGTAACTTTTTCGGGTAGCACTACCGCAGATTGGGCTGCCCATCCACGGCTCAGGCAGTACCAACCTGCTGCATCCTACACCAGGGGTCGACGCATCAATAGATTCCGGGAAGACGAAAGGCTTGATATGAAAGTCCTGGTATGAAAGTCCTGGTATGAAAGTCCTGGTATGAAAGCCCTGGTATGAAGCTCTGGTAAGAAGGCTCTGGTATGAGGGCTCTGGAGAAATCGTGCGACTTTGTTTGAGACCCATGGCAGGGTCGGTTCGTTACTACCTCACAACAAGGAGAGAGTTGCCCCATGCCTGAAGAAAAGGACGCAATGCAAGATCCAGGTTTCGCAGATGCAGCCTCCGGAGCTGGTCCAACCGTCGCGGGCGCGCTCGGCGGAGGGCCAGGAAAACCGCAGAGCGAGTTGGCTGCAGGCGGCGCAGACACTTCCGCCATCCCGATCGGAACTCCGGGTAACCCTGCTGCGTTCGCCCGCTTGAAACGCTTGGCCAGCGAGGCAGATCCCGAACCGCCCCAGGACGCGACCAGCGATGGTGAGCCGGGGGGCTGAAGCGCGAGCGCCTTCGGGTGCGGCAGCTCACAGTTCGTCAACGTTTCCTGTTTTCGAAGGGAGAACCCATGGCTACAGAGCAACTACGCGCAGGCATTGATTACCAAGCTGCCGCTGGACCGGAAATCCAGGGGGTGGCACGAGACCCAGAAGCGGTCTCGGTCGCCGAGCTGGTGGCGGAGCCACCCACCTCGACCCGCCCGGTCTGGGCGGTCACCCGCTATCCGGTGGACATGGAGGAGTTCGCGCGTCTCAATGCAGCAGCCAACGAGCCAGATCCCGAAAGCCTGGCGGCGTTCGCTGACCCAGCCCCCGACTCTGACGAGGCCGCCGAAATCCTCGACTTGCCCGAAGACGGTGGTCCCAGCGCGACTGGGCCGGGCGCTCAAGCTCCAGCTACCGGAGCTTCTTTTGCGGGCATTCCCCAAACCGCCTGGCGTCCCCCGGACCCGACTTGTGCGGTGGGTCCCGACCACGTGTTGGTCGCAGCCAACGTCGAGCTCCGCGGCTATTCCAAGACCGGCACCCTGCTGTTCATCTGGCCCAACATCACCCACCTCTTTGCCAGCGTCTTGCCAGCGGGCGCGGGCTTGTTTGATCCGCGGTTGGCCTACGATCACTACGCCAACCGCTGGATCGTGGTGATCGACGCCCGGCGCAGCAGTCCGGCAGGCTCGTGGATCATGCTTGCGGTATCGCAGACCGCAAACCCTCTGGGCCCGTGGTGGACCTGGGCGCTCGATGCCCGGCTGGACGGCAGCACCCTGACCAGCAACTGGGCAGACTACTCGGCCCTGGGCTTTGACACTCAGGGGATTTACATCAGCTCCAACATGTTCGCAATCGGCGGGTCCGGCGGTTTTCAGTACACCAAGCTGCGCATCTTGAAAAAATCGCAGGTATACGCTGGCGGCGCCATCCAGTGGTACGACTTCTGGAACCTCAAGAATCCCGACGGCAGCCTCGCTTTCACGGTGCAGCCCTGCGTCCACTTCCGGGGGCTTGGCGGCAACCCACCCGCTTATTTGGTCAATGCTTTGTGGCCCAGCGGCAGCACCTTGACCTTGTGGACCCTCACCAATCCGGTCGGTTTCTGGACGGGTGGCACCCCATCGCTGGCGCGCACTGGGGTCGCCTGCCGCGCTTACAACTTGCCCCCCGACGCCCAGCAGAGGGGCAGCAGCACCCCGATCGAAACCAACGACGCGCGCCTGCTCAATGCAGTGTTTCAGCATGCGGGCGGCGTGCAGCGGGTGTGGACCACCCAGACCTCGAAGCACACCTGGTCGGGAGATAGCGCAGCGCGTTCGGTCGTGCAATGGTACGAGATCGACGTCCCGGGCAAGAACGTGGTCCAGCAGAATGCCTATGGTGCGGCGGGCAAGTACTACTTTTTCCCGGCGATTCAGACTGACATCGGCCGCAATGCCCATGTGGCTTTTGGCCGGTCGAGTTCCACCGAGTTTGGCGAACTGCGCCAGACCGGTCGGCTGGTCGGCGCGCCGCTCGGCGATTTGCAGGGCAGCGCCCTGGTGAAAATCGGTCTGAGCCCTTACACCGGCGAGCGGTGGGGCGACTATTTTGGCATCTGCCGGGATCCGGCAGATACGCTCCGGGTCTGGGGTTACGGCGAGTTCGCCGCAGCCAGCGGCAACTGGGGAACCTGGGTCTACTCCGCCAAGTTCTAAACCGCGATCCGCGGAGGCAGCGGCCGGAAAGCTGCCTCCGCGACTACGCCGGCCGTTGTCATGGCATCTTCCTGGGACGCTCACGTTGAACCGGTTGTCGGTGAGGTGACTTGTGGAACTTTCGTGGATCGTGATCTTGGGTCTCACTTTTGTCGGCCTGCTGCTGTCGACCCTGGTCGGCTTTGGCGGTTCCCTGGTTTTGGTGGCGACCTTGGTCGTTTTTTTCGACCCCAGAGTTGCGGTCGCCATGAGCGCGCCGGTGATGCTCATCCACAGCTTGGGCAAGTTGCTGATCTTCTATCGCGCGATCGACTGGAAAGCGGTCGGCTGGATGCTGATCGGCACCTTGCCCGGCGCCTGGTTGGGGGCTTACGGTTTGCTCGCGTTGCCGACCGCGGTATTGCAGCAAGCCGTTGGCGGCTTCCTGCTGCTGGGCATTGTCTTGGGACTCGTGCTGCCGCGGTTCCGGCGCGCGGACCGGCGCGCGGATCAGCAGATCAAGTTGGGTGAGCGCGGACTGCTCGGGATGTCTTTCCTCTACGGTTCGCTGTCCGGCGTCACGGGAACGGGCGGCCCCTTGAAAGCCTTTGCGCTGTCTAGTTACGGCCTGACCGGGAGCTGTTTTGTTGGCACCGCAGCCGTTCTTTCTTGCGCTAGCGCCGCGGTCAAAATCGGTGTCTACCAGACGGCAGATCTGGTGCCAGCCGAACTCCAGCCCCTCTTGCTCCTGCTCTTCATCAATTGTGCGTGCGCCATCGCCATCGGTCGCCGCATCCTGCGCGTGCTGTCAGGTCAGCGCTTCCGTTGGCTGGTGATCGCAGCGATCACCGCCTCGTCGTTGCACCTGATCCTGGTCTAAGGGCCGACGCAGCAACAACTTCCCATTCTGATGTGAATTTATTGACGCGTTGACCCTAAGGTCGCTGCGCTGGTTCAAGGCTGGGCTCAGCGGTTGTCGCGGACTTCGCCGGTCATCGGGCCGAGGCGCACCAGGTCGATCTTGCGCACGTCGGTCCCGCCGGTGGCGGTCTTGGTGATGACTTGGAGGTCTTGCATCAGATCCCCGACCGCGACCACCATCTTGCCCCCAGGTTTGAGCTGATCGAGCAAGGGGCCGGGGATGTGCTCGGGTGCGGTGGTGAGCAGGATGGCGTCGAAAGGCGCCTCTTCGGACCAACCGCGGTAGCCGTCGCCAATCCGCACTTTGACGTTTTTGAGCCGCAGTTGTTCGAGCTTGCTCTGCGCCAGTTTGGCCAAGACCGGGTCGATCTCGATGGTGTAAACCTGGCTGGCGATGCGCGAGAGGATGGCAGCGTCATAGCCAGAGCCCGTGCCGATCTCGAGCACTCTCTCGCCGCCTTTGAGCCCGAGCGCAGAAATCATCAGGGCCGAGAGGAAAGCCTGAGACAGGGTCTGGCCGTCGGCAATCGGGATGGGGACGTCGTCGTAGGCTTGGCTGCGCTTGCTTTCCGGCACAAAAACGTGACGGGGAATCTTGGACATGGCGTCGAGCAAGTGCGGCTCGTCAATGCCCCGCCTGCGCACCTGGGTTTCGACCATCTGCCGACGGGCATCGACGAAGGGGTCGGGCTGAGCGTGCGAAGGTTCCGGCAGGAGCGCAAAGAGGAGGAAGCCGAGCAGGCCGCAGGCGCTCCAACTCAGGGGCAACCCCAGACGCTCCATGGGGCGACCGCTCTGCCAGGAGTGCATGCCGTCATCGCGAGAAGACACCTCCCTGGACAAATGTCGGGAGGTAACCTGGCTAGGGGTTCTAAATGCGCTGGTTGATTGCATGGCTTGTCTCAGTATCATCCCACCGCTGGGGAATACTTGCAATACACAGGCCAGCAGTCCACCCGCCCAGAGCGCCACTCCGTCCGCCCTGTACAGTGGTTCTTGAAACTTGTTAAACTGTCCTGGTGCGGGCTCTCGCGTCCGGGTTTTGCCAACCCGGCCGCGGTGGCAAGCTCGGGCACTCCTGGCATTTCAACATCGCGAGAACCCATCGCGAGAAACCCATCGCGAGAGCACATCGCGAATCCCAGCCGCTGAGGGCTCACGTGAAATCCATAAGATTCTTTCCCCTCGACGAAGTCGCCTCTTGCTTGGAGGACGTCGTGACCTCGTCGCCAGCAGATGAAGTCGAAGTGGTCTGGCTGCAGCGCAAGCGTGGCTGGGTGGGGACTCCCCGCCACGGGGCGCTGGAAACGCCGCGGCTGACCGTGTTGATCCGGGTGGTCGAAGCCGGACGCCTGGGCTTTTTCCGCACGGAAACCCCCAACGCAGGCGAACTCAAAGACGGGGTCCGGCAGGCGCTCGCCATGGCCAGTCAACAACCCCAACTGAAAAAACGCCCCCTGCTGCCGACCGAAGCGGCCAAGACGAAGACCGCGGCGGGGTTGCACGATCGGCAAATCGCCCGCTTCACCGTCGAGTCCGCTCAGGACTTCTGCCGCAGCTTCAGCCGCAATGGGGAGTCGTCGCTGTTGCAGTGGTCGGAATCGCGGCTGGTGGTTTTCAATAGCCATGGCCTGCGCCGCAGCGCGGCGGTAAGTGACGCCACCCTCGAAGTCCAGGTGGCACCTGGACAAGGCTGTGGACGTGCGGCGGGCTCGGCCCGCATCCTCGCCCAGCTGACCCCGGAAGACATCGCGGAGCGTGCCTTTCGCGCCCACGGCCAAGGGGCCGCCCAGGTGCTACCGCAAAGCTCCATGGCGATCCTGCTGGCCCCAGAAGCGGTCATCGAGCTGCTCGCGCTGCTCAATGTGCATGCGCTTTCCAGACAGCCTTATCTCGATGGTCCGTCGTTCTTGCACCGTCACTTCGACACCCAACTTTTCGCTCCCGACTTCAACCTGCGCGATGACGGCACCCAAGACGCAGGTCTGGCGTTTCCCTTTGATTTTGCAGGCTCGCCCAAACGTCCGCTCGATTTGGTGATCGCTGGCAAGCCGCAAAGCCCGGCGCTCGATCGTCCGCAGAGTGCTCAAACCGGGCTCGCGCCGACCGCCCAGGTGGCGGCCGGTGAAGACGCCTGGTTCGGCAACCTTTTTCTCCTTCCTGGCGAAGCCCGCGACGAGGACCTGCTGGTTGCCGCGGACGAAGGGATCCGCATTGGCTGGCTGGAGCGGTTGGTTTGCCTCGACCCGGCTGCGCTGCGTTTCCAGGGGATTGCCCGCTGCGTGCGGCGCATCCACGGTGGACGGCTGGGCGCAGTCCTCCCCGACTGCCGGGTCGATGGCAGCTTGTTGCAGGCCCTGGCGGGAGTACACGCGGTGGGACAGAAAACCGTGCTGCGCGCAACTGCAGCCACGCCGCTGGGAGGAATTTCTGCGCCCGCCTTGGTGCTGGCCAAGAACTCGGGTTGGCGCCTGCTTCCGCTCAGCCCCAAGATCAGCTAGGCTTGCAACAACCTTTTGGACCCGCCGAGCGCTGCTGGGCTGCTGGCAAGGCCCAGCTTGGCTCGGCCGAAAGCCTCGCGCAGGAGTCAGGTAGGGATGGAAGCGGTAGCCACCAAGAAACAGCTGGTCCAGGATCTGATCACCCGGGTTCATGCGCGTCTGGGCGGTGAGCTGCCGGCCGGTGCTGATACGGGCGCTGATATTTTCGTCGAAAACTACTGCGCCGGCCTAGCGTTCGCTGACCTCGCCGGGGGTGCGCTCGACGACCACTGCGGCGCTTTGTGTTCGCTGATCAAGACGGGCATGCAGCGTCTCCCGGGACGGTTGGAGGTGCGCATTTTCAACCCGACCCGCGAAGAGCACGGCTGGCACAGCGACCACACCGTGATCGAGATGGTCAACGATGACATGCCTTTCTTGGTCGACTCGGTGAGCGGGGAGTTGGGCCGACGGGAGATCGCCATCCACCTCGCGGTCCATCCGCAGATCAGGACCAGGCGGGGGGCGCTCGGTGAACTCCTGAGTTTTTACCCCGCAGAAGTCGAATCGCCGGGAAGCCTGCTCGAATCGTTCATGCATCTCGAAATCGACCAAATCGCGGGACAAGTCGAAAGAGTCGAACTCGAGACCGCGTTGGGCAAGGTGCTAGCGGACGTCCGCGCCGCGGTTGAAGACTGGCCTGCGATGCGCCGGGCGCTGCAACGCTTGCTCGAAGAGTTTGACATCAATCCGCCCCCGCTCAAAACGGATGAGCTCAACGAAGCGCGGCAGTTCCTGCGCTTCATCGACGATCACTTCACCTTTCTCGGTTTCGTCGATTACACATTGAGCGAAGAAGCAGGAGCCGTCCACCTGCGGCCGGACCTCAAATCCGGGCTCGGGATCTTGCGCAAATTGCCCCTCGATTTGCGCGCTCATGCGGACCAGCCCGTACCGCCAGCAGTGCGCGACTTTCTCTTGGGCGACCAGCTGGTCTCGATCTCCAAAGCCAGCCGTCGGGCGACCGTCCACCGGACGACGCCCATGGATCGGATTGCGGTCAAAAAATTCGACCCCACCGGCAAAGTGGTGGGCGAGTGCGAGTTCCTCGGGCTCTTCACTTCGCTTGCCTACAGCATTCCCGCGAGCGAGATCCCAATGGTTGCGGGCAAAGTCGAACGGGTGATCGACCGTGCTGGCTTCTTGCCGGCCAGCCACAACGCCAAAGGGTTGCGGCATCTGCTCGAAAACTATCCGCGCGACGAGCTGCTCCAGATCTCCGAGGATGACCTGTTCGAGGTGGCACTGCGCATTCTCGACCTCGAACTGCGCCCCCGCCCAGCGCTTTTCGTCCGCCGTGACGAAGCCGAACGTTTCGTTTCTTGCATGGTGTTTGTGCCCCGTGATCAGCACAACTCGCTACACCGTCGCCGGCTGCAAGCGATCCTGGAAAGCAACTTCAACGGCGAAGTCACCTCGGTTTACATCTGGATGACCGACCAACCCCTGGCCCGGGTCCAGTTCATCGTCAAGACGCACCCTGGACAGGTCCCGGCCGTGGACGTCCAGGCGATCGAGGCTCAGCTCGCCGAGGTCTTGCGCTTGTGGAGCGATCGCTTGCGCGAGGCCCTGATCCAAGAGAGCGGAGAAGCGGGCGGCATGGCCCTGTGGCGGCTCTACAACGAAGCCTTTCCGGCAGCCTACCAGGAACAGCCTGCGGCGATTCGCATGGCCTTGGCAGACATTCCGCTGATGGAGGAAGTGCGCCGCAAAGGCGGGTTTGCCCTGCGGCTCTACCGTCCAGTGGGTCAAGCCGCTTCCCGCTTCCACCTGCGCACCTTCGAATTTGCCGCAGCCAAACGGCTGTCTCGCATCTTGCCGATGCTCGAAAACATGGGGCTCGAAGTCGAGATCGAAGTGCCTTTTGCGGTGCAACCCAAGGGCGCAGATCACCCGCTCTGGGTGCGCGACTTTGAACTGGTCGCCCTGGATGCCGTCGATCTCGAAGCCGCCCGCGACAACTTCACCGAAGCCTTCACCCGGGTGTGGGACAGCGAAAGCGAAAACGATCGGTTCAATCGTCTGGTCTTGACCGCCGGCTTAACCTGGCGCGAAGTCATCATCTTGCGCGCTTACTGCAAGTACCTGCGGCAGACCGGCACGGCGTTCAGCGAACGCTCGATGGCCGACACCCTGGCCAAGCACGCACGCTTCGCCCGCTCGCTCGTCGACCTCTTTCACGCCGAACATGATCCCGACCTGGGCGAGGAACGGCGGAGTCAAGGGCAAGCGATCCGGGGGCTCCTGCAAGAGGCTTTAGCCAAAGTTGACAGCCTCGACGAAGATCGCATCCTGCGCCGTTTTCTCAATCTGGTCGAGGCCACGCTACGCACCAATTATTTTCAGCGAGGGATCGATACCCAACCCAAACCCTACCTCGCTTTCAAATTCGAGTGCGCCCAGATCCGCGACTTGCCAGCACCTCGGCCGCTGTACGAGATTTTCGTCTACTCACCGCGGGTTGAAGCCGTGCATTTGCGCAGCGGCAAAGTGGCCCGCGGCGGCGTGCGCTGGTCCGACCGGCGCGAGGATTTCCGCACCGAAGTCCTCGGCTTGATGAAGGCGCAAGTGGTCAAGAATGCGGTGATCGTCCCGATGGGGGCCAAGGGCGGCTTTGTGGTCAAGATGCCGCCGACCGAACGCGAAGCGCTCCAGGCCGAAGGCATTGCCTGTTACAAGACCATGATCCGCGGCCTGCTCGATTTGACCGACAACTTGCAGGGCAACCTCGTGGTGCCGCCGCCGCGAGTCATCCGCCGTGATGGCGATGATCCCTACTTGGTGGTCGCCGCCGACAAGGGGACCGCGACCTTTTCTGACATCGCCAATCAGCTGTCGCGGGAATACGGCTTCTGGTTGGGCGATGCCTTTGCCTCGGGCGGTTCGGCCGGCTATGACCACAAAAAAATGGGAATCACCGCGCGCGGCGCCTGGGAGTCGGTCAAGCGCCACTTCCGCGAACTCGGGCACGACGTCATGGGCCAAGACACGACCGTGATCGGGGTCGGCGACATGTCGGGCGATGTGTTCGGCAACGGCATGCTGCTGTCGTCCAAACTGCAACTGATCGCGGCTTTCAACCACCAGCACATTTTCCTCGACCCCAACCCCGACTGCGCGGCCTCGCTCGCTGAACGAACCCGCCTGTTCCACCTCCCGCGTTCGACCTGGGAGGACTACGATCGGCAAGCGATCTCGTCCGGCGGTGGGGTGTTCCGCCGCGATGCCAAGATCATCCCGGTAAGCCCTGAGGTAGGGCAGCGGTTCGGGCTGTCAACCGCTGAAATCACGCCCAACGAACTGGTCCGCGGGCTGCTTGCAACACCGGTCGATTTGCTGTGGTTTGGTGGGATCGGGACCTTTGTCAAAGCTAGCCACGAAACCGACGCGGCGGTGGGCGATCGCGCCAATGACGAAGTTCGAGTGGACGGCCGGGAGCTGCGCGCCAGGGTGGTGGGCGAGGGGGCCAACCTCGGGCTGACCCAGGCCGGGCGGGTCGAGTTTGCGCTCGCGGGCGGACGGCTCAACACCGATTTCATCGACAACTCGGGCGGGGTCGACTGCTCGGACCACGAAGTCAACATCAAAATCGCGCTGGCCGATGCCCTCGCGGCAGGGGACCTGGCACTGGCCCAGCGCAACCAGTTGCTGTCGTCGATGACCCCGCAAGTCAGCGCTTTGGTCCTGCGCGACAATACCTTGCAAGCCCAAGCGATCAGCTTGATCGCGGCGCATGGCGTGCAGCTCCTCGATTCCCAGCAGCTCTTCATGCGCCAGCTCGAACGCAGCGGCCAACTCGACCGGCGGCTTGCGGGACTGCCCGACGATGCCACGTTGGAGGAACGGCGGGAGGCGCGCAAGGGCCTGACCCGTCCGGAAATTGCAGTCCTGCTCGCCTATGGCAAGATGCAGCTCTATGCGGCCTTGCTCGACTCCGACCTACCCGACGAACCGCAGCTGGTCGAGGATCTGGTGCGCTACTTCCCCGAACCCATGCAAACTCGCTTCCGGCCGGCGATCGAACGCCACCGGCTGCGCCGCGAAATCATCGCGACTCACGTGGCCAACAGCCTGGTCAATCGAGTGGGTCCCAGCTTCGCCACCCGGCTGGCTGCCGAAACTGGACGATCCCTCGCGGACATCGCCCGGGCTTATGCGGTCGCGCGCGACGTTTTTGGCCTGCGCGCGCTGTGGGAAGAGATCGAAGCGCTGGACCACCAAGTCGCCGCCGAGCAACAGATCGCCATGTATCGCTTGTCGATCCGGTTGATCGAGCAAACCGCGCACTGGTTCTTGCGCTATGGCGGCCGCCCGCTCTATGTGACGTCGCTGGTCCAGGCCTACCAGCAGGACATCGCGCTGCTCGCCGCCGACCTCGACACCCTCATTCCGGCGGCCAGCGAACGGATCGCCGAGCATTGCCGCCGCCTGACAAGTCAAGGCGTCCCGCCAGAACTGGCGCGCAAAGTGGCTGGGCTCGAAATCTTGCCCGCCCTCTGCTACGTGGCGCGTGGCGCGCGGACGGCAGCGGTGCCAGCCGCTCATTTTGGTCGGCTCTACTTTGCGGTGGGCGACCGCTTTGGCTTTGGCCGCCTGCGGCAGGCTGCCGGTGAAGGCGAAGGCAACGCTTTCCAGCAGACCGCTGCGGCCGCCACGATCGATGACCTCTGCAATCATCAAGCAGAACTCACCCAGCAGGTTTTGTGCAGTAGCGGCCCGGATCCGCTCGCTGCCTGGGCTGCGGCCTTCCCCGCAACCGTCCAGCGGCTGGACCACACTTTCCAGGACTGCCTGAGCGCCGAAAAAATCGACCTCGCCGTCCTGGTGATCGTCGAGCGGGAGCTGCGCGCTTTGCTCGCCGGGCGGTGACCGCCGAAGGCGCCGCGAACCGCGCAAGAGATGTTTGACAAGCTCTCGCCGGGCATCTAAAATCCGCTTTCCGGCTCCGGTCGGACGCCTTCCTCGGTAGCTCAATGGTAGAGCAATCGGCTGTTAACCGATGGGTTGGGGGTTCGAATCCCTCCCGAGGAGCCATGACGATCAACGCGGCCTGCGGCTGCGTGGGCCAGATCCACTGGCCAATACCCAGGGAACAGGACCCAACGTCTTGTTCCCTGAAACTTTATGGGCCCTGCCAAACCGGATTCTGCGTCCCGCAGCCCTCTCGCTGCTCCCCCGCCTTCTCCGAAGGCGCAGGGTCTAAGTCCGGTTCACCAACCGAGCTGTTCACGCTTCGGCTACGTTATCCCCACTGTCATCTTTTTGTCGTTCAATGCGTCTTAGGGAGGGTCGGTGATGGGTCGAGGAGAAACCCAAAGCGATCTCGATACTTTCAATACCTTGCTGGCGAACATCTGGAAAAGGGCTGCAATCGGCGACCTCGACCAGATCGAGCGGGTCCAGTGTTACCTGAAAAACAGCCTCCATTTTGCTCACCTCAGTGCCAAAGCCATGCAAGAGTTCGAGCCGTGGACCACAGACCCGGATCGTTTCATGGACCACCAGATTCACCAGCGGCTTTTGCCCGCAGATCTGACGGAGATCCTGCAGCTCCTCTATTTGTCGTACTGCGCTGCTTTGGGCCCGATTGCCGTCGAGCGAATTTTTGCGCAAGCGGTGAGTGAAACCGCGGGATTCACGGCAGGCTGGTTTTTTCTCGGCGATGAATCGTGCAACCCCACCGCGGTTCTGGAAAAGCCGCAATCTTGGGACGACTCCGCCACAAAGCAAGACGGAATCCTTAATTTTGCTCGTAACCTGGACCGCGTGTAATGCGGCTCGCACTCGGGTGTGCCAGAAGGGTCCAAACTGTACCGAAACTGTAATCCAGCACTTGAAGGTAGGCAAGGCATGAAACGTTCGAGTTTGAAGCACATTCACCTGGCCGGACTCGCGGCCGTTCTCTTGCTCGGTTGGGGTGGGGAAAGCCATGCCGCAGTCAACGCCACCGTCGCCGTCGTCAGCGACTATGCGTTTCGCGGGGTCTCGCAGACGGGTGAAGATCCCGCGCTCCAACTCAGCCTCGACTACAGCCACAAGAGCGGATTTTACCTCGGCGCTTGGGGTTCAAGCGTCGATCTCGGCGATGCCGCTGCCGAAATCGATTTGTACTTGGGGTTCTTGCGCGAGTATAAGAGCGGATTTTATTGGAACCTCGGCACTATCCGCTACAACTACCCCAAGGAAGGCGGACTCAACAATCAGGAAATTTATGCGGGCGTCGGCTATAAGGCGTTCAGTACCAAGCTTTATTATTCCGACGACTTTGCTGGCACCCAACAAGACGGCACTTACTTTGAAGTCAATTGGGATTTTGAGCTACCCAAGAAATTTACCCTGGGTGTTCATGCGGGAAACTCCACGTTCGACGCTATTGGAATCGAAGATTACCGCGACTATAAACTTTATATCGCGAAGGAATTCAAAGTGCTGACGGCAAACTTGAGCTGGGTGGACACCGATACGGAACAATTCGGTGACGCTGGCGATCAGTTACTCATTTTGACGCTGTCGCGCACTTTTGAACTGCACAAGTAGCCGGCGCCGGCTTAAGGGTCGACGCGGCGGCGGCGCAGTCTGAGCGCCTGAGAGCCCGGCGCCAAGCGTTCTCGACCGCAGGGCATTCTGGGGTTGTCGCGGGGCGAGGCACCCTGCCATACTTGGCCAGGAGGCACGAGCGTCGAGCCTCAGCCAAGCGCAAAGCTATCCTGCGGGAGTCACATGCGAGTTCGCCTATCGGAAATCGCCCATGCACGGTCGGGGGACAAAGGCGATGGCAGCAACGTCGGGCTGATCGCCAACTCGCCGGCGCTTTACCAGATTCTGCGTCGCGAAGTCACCCCCGCGCGGGTCAAGGACCACTTTGCCTACATCGTTCGCGGACGGGTCGACTGCCATCCCGTTCCCAACTTGTTGGCCCTCAACTTCATCCTCCATGACTCCCTGGGCGGAGGTGGCACGGAGAGCCTCAAAACCGACGCTCAGGGCAAAACCCACGCTCAGGGCCTGCTGCAAATGTTCATCGACGTCCCCGACGAGCTGATGGTAAAGTAGCCGCATGCTCGACCTGCCGGACGAACGCTTGCCGGAATACCACCGCTTGCCGGAATACCACCGCTTGGTGGTCCACCGCGACCACGACCTGCTCTGGGTCACCCTCAACCATCCGCAGAAAGCCAATGCGCTTTCACTCGATATGGCGAGCGAAATTACCGACCTTTACCGCCGTTCCTGGCGCGAGCAGGGGATCCGCGCGATCCTCTTGCGCGGGGCCGGCAAGCACTTCTCCGCCGGCGCCGACTTGACCCATCTCGAAACCTTGCTCGCCGCAGGACCCGAGCAGAACCTGGCGGACTCCACCCGACTCCGCGACCTTTTTGCCGCCATCTTGTACCAGCCTGCGCTCACCGTGGCCTTGGTCCACGGCTCCTGCGTGGCGGGCGGCTGTGGCTTAGCCACCGCTCACGACTATGTCATCGCCACGGAAAGCGCTCGCTTCATGTACAGCGAGGTGCGGATCGGCTTTGTGGCCGCGCTGGTGGCAACTTTCCTGCCCCTGCGGGTACGCGGCCGCGACCTCCGCGAGCTGTTGCTCGACCCCCAGTTCATCGCTGCAGACCGAGCGCTCGAAGTGGGCCTGATCAATCGGGTTTGCCCCGACGACGAGCTAGACGCTGCGGCTGCTGAGCTGGTCGGGGGCATCCTCGAACGTTCGAGTTCTGAGTCAATCGCCCGCACCAAAGGCCTCCTTCTCGACGTGATCGGCCTGCGCTTAGACGAGGCTTTGGACCGCGCTGCCGAGGTCAACGCGCTAGCCCGCGGAACGGCTGACTGCCAGCACGGGATCCGCACTTTCCTCGCCACCAAAGCTAGCCCCAACTGGCGCTGATGCGACTCGTCCTCTTCGACATCGACGGCACTCTGCTGCGCTGCGGCCCCCAAGTCCGCCCCCTCTTCCTCGGTGCGCTCGCAACGGTTTATGGCACTTGCGGCTCACCCGCGGGCTTTGATTTTTCCGGCAAGACCGACCCGCAAATCGTGCTCGAACTCTTGCGCCGGGCCGGGTTGAGTGATGCCGAGATCCTCGCCCAGCTAGGTGCAATGCACGAACTCTATGCCGAGCGCCTCGCCGCCGGGCTGGCGCGCGAAGGCATGCTGCTCTTGCCCGGGGTCCGCGAACTGCTGACCCGACTGAGCGCGCGGGACGACGTCGCGCTCGGGCTGCTCACCGGCAACTGGCAACGGTGCGCCCAGATCAAGCTCTCTCGCTTCGAACTCGATCCCTTCTTTGCGTGGGGCGCTTTCGGCGATGACGCAATCGACCGCCGGGACCTCGTCCCCGTCGCTCTGGCGCGCGCCCGCGCTGCCGTGGGCTACCCCTTCACGCCCGCGGAAACCCTGATCATCGGCGACAGCCTCCGCGACGTTGACTGCGCTCAGGCGGCTGGCGTCCCTTCCCTGGCGGTGGCGACCGGCTTCACACCGCGCGAGCGCCTCGCAGCTGCTGGCGCTGACTGGGTCTTCCCCGATTTAGCCCAAGCCGCCAGTGAATTTGCGCTCTTTGCCCGCTGAGCGACGGGGAGGGCAGGCACGGGGGCCTGCCCCTACGGTCGCAATCCCACC
>CAZCOV010000033.1:10967-28194 GCA_964499975.1 uncultured Thermoanaerobaculia bacterium | reverse complement strand
GAATTCGTGGATAATGACAGTATCTGCCCATGTGACTTTGGCCGCTACTTGTGCAATCGTTTGCAACTTTTCTGCCAGAGAGATTTTTCTGGCCACCGTCATTCCCACTTCGGCCAGACCGCGACGGATTGCATCCAGCTTTTCATAGACTACTTTGCTGAACAGCGCATTGGCACAGACTCCGGCGACCAACTCCAGAAGATTCTGCTGGCGCGGGCTGATCTCGCTGCCGGTCTCAAACTGGTAATAGATTGCCCCAAGTGGGACGCGTCCTAGCTCAATCGGACACACAGAACTATCGGGCGGAGGCTCCGTGCGTGACGTCCGAGGCTGCTGGAATTTTTGATAAATCTCGACTTCGCTGAGTTCGAGCTTGTCCTCCAGTACTCGTTGCGCTTGCTCGATCACTTTCTCGACGATCTGGGCAGGTTCACTGGTTCCGGGCGACTGAATCTGGCGGATTTTCTCCGGATTTGCGAGTTCGGCCACCGCTTGCAGGGATTCGTTTCGCCGCGCGAGGTGAAGTGCCAGCGAAAGGCGCGCGGCAAAGGACGTCAGAATGGTCTGATGTTCCTGATCAAACGGCGGGTCGTTCTGACCGCGTGGCGTCCGGATAACGCCCAGGACTTTGGAGTTTTCAGCCTTCTGCCGGTCAAAAATAGGGACGGCAAGAAAGCGGTAGGCTGGCTGGGAAGTTTCGCAGTGATGACTGGGTGCCTCAAGGCCAGGATCTGGAGCCGAATGGCTCGGAGGATCGTTTGGGTCAATATCGTTCGCTTCCTCCGGGCTGTTTAGCAGCAGGCTTCGCTTCCGCCTCGCCACCCAGCCGGTCCAGCCTTGCTTTTGCTTGTTTTCGAGGTCATAGATGAGCTGTTCTTCCTGGCCTTCCAGCAAACCCTTGGTGGCTGCAAGCCGCAGGCGGTGATCCCGATCCAGGCGCAGGACCGAGCAGCCTTCGACCCCCAGCAAGCGGCAGACTTCCTGAGGCACCCGGCGCAGAATCTCCTGCGGCTGGTTGTACAGCTCGATCAGCTCTTCAGATACCTGCCGCAAGTGCAGGTTGGTGAGGACCTTGGACAGACGGCGTGAGATATCGAGGAAGAGGAGCTTTTCATGGAGCAAGAAACTCTGTCCTTCGACCCTTGGTCGGACCACCCGGATTGCCCCCACCGCTGCTCCACCCTGACGGAGGAAAAGCGGTGAGATGAGGAGCGGTCCATGGCGTTCTCGATCGCCGGGGGCTGACTCGCTGGTCTTGCCTTCGGGGTCCGGACGGTTGAGCCCGGGAAAACGGCTGGCGTCAAAATCCAAGGAACTCTCGAGATCCAGCAGCTGGCCATTCAGCAGCACCCAGCCGGTCAACGAGTCGACTTCTTTTTTCGTCGGATCGACGGTGTAGCAGACATCCTCTTTGGAGATGAGCTGGCCGTCTTTGTACAGGCCGGTGGTGGCAACGCAGTGGAAATCCCTGGGTGCTTCCGGTTCTTGTCCGGCAGTTTTGTTTAGGAAAATTGAACAATTTTTGGCTTTGAGTACCTGCTTTAAGAGGTCGGCCAGGCTTTTGCCAAATTCCTGGAACTCAAGCTTGGACCCGAGATCCAGCAGCCCTGCCAGAGTCACTGCATCGGCCAGGTGTCTGTCCAGATGACCTGCAAAGCCCACCAGCCAGGCCAGCTCCCGCTCTCCGAGACCACTTGCCGGATGGTCCTTCCGCCGGACTACCCGCAGCACCCCCCGGGGAAGAAGGCCCGGTTCATTGCCGAAAGTCACGATCGCGACCGAACCGATCTCGCTCCGTGGTAGCTCACAATGATGCAGCGGGTCGGTTTCTGCGGTAGCGACCAGTTTGGCACTCCAGCGGACGTCTTCATGGATGCTGCTGACGACCAGCGGACACTGGAACTGCACTGCCCAACGGGTGAGGCCAAAACCCCGGAGGTGCTTTGCAAGGCCAGGTGAGAGTGTTGCCACTGTTTCTGCCGTCAGGGTCCGGTTGAACTCCTCCGGTTTTTTCCCAGACGCCTCCAGAAACTTGCGGACCTCGTCGGCCGCAGCTCGCTCCCGCTCCAAGTCGAGATTGATGCGCTGACCCAAGAATCGCGTCAGAACCGTGCTTTCCCGCAGTTCGAGGTCGTTGCGCTCGGGCTGATACAGAAATAGCGAACAGCCGTCCCCTTGCAGCTCCAGGTTGCACAGCACGACGCTCAGCCGCAGCAGAGAGTCGCGGTCCTGATAGGGCAAGATCTTGGCGATCAACGCAAGATGGTCGTCGAGGGTGTTTTTGGCCGCTATTCCCATCATCTGGTACCTCCATGCCTTGCAACTGGTGCTGCCTGCTCCTGATCATATTAGGCGTCTGGAGATCAGATTTGTTACTCTGAATGGGCCGACTACGCCGCAACAGCCCATGATGGTTGGAGGCCGTCCTGGGGTTGCGCGGCGGTGAGGGCAACGATACACTGCCGGTGGAGGATGGCGAGTAGCCACCACGTCCCATGAAACTACAAGTCTTGCAGTACAAGCCCGGTTGCTGATCTGAGACGGTCCATGGTGGGTGTCTTGATCTTGACCCATGGGGGTCTCGCCCGCGAGCTGCTGGCAGCGGCCCAGAAGATCGGCCGGGAAGTGCAGCAGTTTGAAGCCCTGACCCTCGACTGGGGGGACAGCCTCGAAGAGGTCAGGAAGCAGGTGGGACAGGCCCTAGACCGACTCGACCAGGGTGACGGGGTCCTGGTTTTGACCGACGTTTTTGGCGGGACCCCCTCCAACGTGGCCCTGGGTTTGCGCTCAGCACACCACCTTGAAGCGGTTTCCGGCGTGAACTTGCCGATGGTCTTGAGCTTGACTTGCCGCCAAGGGCAAGACTTGCCGCTCACCGAACTCGCGCACTGGATCCGCGACAAGGGCAGATCGAGCATCTGCAGCACGGAGAACGTCGGGGCTCTCGCTGCCACCGGGTAAGAGCACCGCCCGGTAAAGCCGCCGCGGTGCGGGGAAAGCAACATGATCGAACGCGAAGTCGAAATCGTCAACCGACTAGGGCTCCACGCGCGTGCCGCCGCCAAGCTGGTGCATGAAGCGGGTCGGTTTCGCAGCGCGGTCACCCTGATCAAGGACGGCGAAGAGGTCGACGCCAAGAGCATTCTCGGCCTCTTGTTGCTGGCCGCCGGGCAAGGGACGCGGGTCTTGATCCGCTGTGACGGCGAAGATGAACCGCTGGCAGCCGAAGCGATCACCCAACTGATCGCAGATCGTTTCGGCGAGGAAGTCTGAGGCCCATGGAATTGCCCATGCAAGAGTTCAAAGGACTGGGGGTTTCCGAGGGCATCGCCATTGCCAAGGCGGTGTGCATCAGCAACCGGATCGGCGACATCTACCAGATTCCCCTTCCCGCCGCAGAAGTCGGCGCAGAAGTCGAACGCTTCCAGCAGGCGGTGCAGCAGTCCCGCGAAGAGATCCAGCGCTTGCGCGACAAAGTGGGGCAGGAGTTGGGCAAGGACCTCGCCGGCATCTTCGACGCCCAGGCCCTTTTTCTTTTCGACAGCGCGCTCCTCGACCGCGTCGTCGACCGCATCCGCGAAGAACAAGTCAACGCCGAATGGGCAGTCCACGAAATCGTCTCGGAGCTCCAGGCCCGGTTCGACGCGATCGATATCGAACACTTGCGCGAACGCAGCGACGATTTGCGCGATGCCTGCAGCTACTTGCTGCAGCGGCTGCGGGGAATCCAAGGCGGCCACCAGCTCTCAGAACTCGAAACCGAAGTGGTGATCGTGGCCGACGATTTGACCCCATCTGATGCGGTCCGGCTCGGACGCCAGAACGTTGCCGGCTTTGTCAGCGAGCATGGGAGCAGCACCTCGCACACTGCGATCATCGCCCGTTCGCTCAACATTCCAGCGGTCAGTGGAGTTGCGGGCCTCCGCGAATTGCTCGCTGACCATCCCGAAGCGTCGATCATTGTCGACGGTTTCATCGGCACGGTAACCCTCAATCCCGATCGTAAGACCCTGGCCAGCTATCGCTCCAAGCGGCGCGAGCTGGAACGCCTCGAGTACGAACTGCTCGCCGACAGCGAACTGCGGCCAGTGACGCAGGATGGGGTCGAGATCAAGATCATGGCCAACATCGACCTGCCGGAAGAGATCGTCCAGGTCAAACGGTATGGCGCGCTGGGCATTGGCCTTTACCGCAGCGAGTTCCTCTACATCGAGAAGAGCCCAAAGCTGCCCAGCGAAGAGGACCATCTCGCGATCTATCAAGAGCTGTTGGCGGCAGCAGCGCCCCATCCCGCGATCATCCGCACTTACGATCTCGGCGGACGCAAGATCGCGAGTGAAGTGATGGCCACGCACGAGGCCAATCCAGTGCTCGGACTGCGCGGAATCCGCTTGCTCTTGAACCGTCCGGAGATGTTCAAGACCCAGCTGCGCGCCCTATTCCGCGCGGGTCTCGCTGGCAACTTGTGGGTCATGCTGCCGATGATCACGATCGTCGACGAAGTGCGCAGCTTCCGTCGCTTCGCCGCTTGTGTGATGGAAGAGCTGACGCGTGAAGGCTTACCCTTTTCCCCGAACTACAAACTCGGGATCATGATCGAAGTGCCGTCCGCGGCCCTGATTTCCGACCTCTTGGCCAAAGAAGTCGATTTTTTCTCGATCGGAACCAATGATTTGATCCAGTATTCGTTGGCGGTCGATCGCAGCAATGACCACGTCGCCTACCTCTATTGGCCGCTCCACCCTTCGGTCGTCCGCATGCTGCGGCTGGTGGCACAAAACGCGGCGGCGGCTGGCATCGAGGTCAGCTTGTGCGGGGAGATGGCAGCGGACATGCGGATGTTGCCGGTGCTGTTGGGCTGCGGGCTGCGCCGCTTGTCAGTGGCTCCCCGGCGAGTCCCCGCGATCAAACGTCGAATTCAAAACCTGGTGGTTGAAGGGCTCGACGAGATCGCAGCCGTCTGCACTCAGCTGCCGACCGCCGAGGAAGTCGACGCGCTTTTGTTGCAGAAGTTCGGCCCCTTGCTCGAAGAAACCCACGATCTGGCGATCGAGTCGTAGAATGAGGATCCTGAGAGGAGGACCATCACCATGCGAGTAGCCTCCAGAAATTCCCAGAACGATCATGACGACGTTCTCAGCAAGGAGCACTTTGACTCCCGTCAGGGCACTGCCATCTGGCTCAGCGCCGTCGGGTTGATGGCCTTGGCGGTTCTCGCCGGTTGCGGCGGCAGTCGCCAGCCCGAGCCTTTACCGTCTCAGACCGTGACCAAGATCACACCCCAGCTCGAACCGCCGCCGGCCCCCCCGCCGCTGCCACCGGTCCGCGAGGTGCAGCCCACCCGGACCACCGTCAAGGTGATCGAGCAAGGCGGCGAACCGAACAAACCTCTGACCCTGCTCGAAGCTTCGCAGCTCGCCCGTGCCCAAAAACAAAATGCGCCGCCACCGGTGGCCGAGATCAATGACGAGAACCTGGCCGAGTACGCAGCGGGCGGTGACATCATCATCTTGACTTCGGAGCCAGCCGCCCCCGCGCCCCAACTCCAGCCCAACGCCGCGCCACCCACCGCGGCTGCCGCGAGTGAGCTGCCGGTGGTGACCCCCGACGGGCTACGCGATGAGAAGTACTGGCGCAGCCGGGCGATTGAACTGCGCATGGGCTGGCGGCGGGCAGTTGACTTGATCGAAGAGCTTGAACTCGAAAATGCGGCTTTGCGCCAGCAGTTCTATGCCGAAGAAGACGACTACCTGCGGGATACCCAGATCAAACCGTCGTGGGACCGCGTGCTCGACCGTCTCGAACAGCTGCGGGAACGCTCGCAGCGTTACGAACAAGACCTCGAAAGCTTTGTCGAAGAGGGACGCTTGAGCGGGGCGCAGCAGGGCTGGCTCAACGAGGGCTGGGAACTCGAGCCGACTGCCGAAGAGAAAACGCGTCTCGAAAAAATCGGTGCGCACCAGTCGATCGACGTGCCCGCTCCCAATGACCCCAACCAGTCGATCAACAGCCAGTAGAACGCGCTCGCCCTTGCCGGAATCAGCTCTTCCCTATCTCGACAAACTCGATGAGCCGCTGGACCACACCCCCCCCAACGTTCCCCCCCCCGCGGCGATTTTTCGTCGAGACGTGGGGCTGCCAGATGAACGAACTCGACAGTGAGCGGCTTACGGGTCAGCTCATGCAGCAAGGGATCTTGCCCACCCACGACCCCGCCGAAGCCGACTTGATCCTCCTCAACTCCTGCAGTGTGCGGGAAAAAGCCGCGCAAAAAGCCTACTCGCGGCTCGGCGAGTACCGTCTGCTCAAAGCCCGCCGCGAGCATCTGCTCCTCGGTTTTTGTGGCTGTGTGGCGCAGCAAGAGGGAGAGCGTGCGCTCCAGCGAGTGCCCGACCTCGACTTTGTGATCGGGCCCGGACGGGTAGGCGAGATCCGCGACGTTTTGGTCCAGCGCTACTCGGGCAAGCGGGTGGTTGCGACCGGGTTTCCCCCAGCTGAAGAGCGCAACTATGCCCTCGATTCCCTCGCCCGCGGCAGTTACAAAGGCATGGTCACGATCATCGAAGGCTGCAACAAAAAATGCACCTTTTGCATCGTGCCGCAAACCCGTGGTCCGGAACAGTGTCGTCCCCTGGCGGACATCTTGACCGAGGTCCGCCATTTGATCGACTACGGTTTTGTCGAGATCGAGCTGCTCGGTCAGACGGTCAATCACTGGCGGGATCCCCAAAGCGGGCAAGATTTTGCGGACCTGCTGGAACAGGTGGCGTCTCTCCCTGGGCTCTTGCGCTTGCGTTTCGTCACTTCGTATCCGCGCGACTTCACCCCGGCGATGGTCGCGCAGTTTACCCGCCATCCTAACCTCTGCCCTTACCTGCACTTGCCGGTGCAGTCGGGTTCGGACCGCATCCTCAAACGGATGGGACGCGGCTACGAGATCGCGCTTTACCGCGAGTTGATCGCCCAGTTGCGGGAAGCACGGCCAGACATCGCGCTGTCCACTGACATCATCGTGGGTTTTCCTGGGGAAACCGCCGATGATTTCACGCAAACCTGCGCGCTGGTCGAAGAGATCCGGTTTGCCGGGCTCTTTGCTTTCAAGTATTCGCCGCGCCCGGGCACGGCAGCACCGCGTCTCAACTTGCCGCCGGTCGACGACACGGTGGCGGATCAGCGGCTACAAGACCTCTTCGCTCTCCAGAAAGGGATTCAGCGCGAGCTCAACGCCGAGCTGGTGGGCAAGACTTTCGAGGTCCTGGTCACCGGGTGGGGCAAAGAACCCGGCAAGCAAGTGGGACGCACCGCTTGCCACCGGGTCGTCCACTTTGCGGTGGAGACGAGTGGCCCGGCCGAACGCGGCCCGGCCGAACGCGGCCCGGCCGAACGTGGCCCGGCCGCCCTCGGACGTTTGACCCCAGTGCAAATCGAGCAAGCCCTACCCCACTCCTTGCTCGGCCGGCAAGTCACTGCTTCGTAAAGGTGTCCGCGTTCATGCCCCGTCAGGAGCCTTGCTCGCCACCGCGACCAGCCGCTGCGCTTCCGGACCATAAACGCTACCTGCGAAGTCGCTGAAGAGCTTGACCGCAGCAAACCCGACTCTCCCCAGCCTTTCCTTGAGTTCCAGCCCGGAATAAAGTCGCAAGTCGAACTCATAGGTTACGGTCGATCCTTCCTTGACCAGGGTCCACTGGTTGTGCAGCCGCGTCCAGTCGTCGCGGACTTCCCGCCGCTCGATCAGCAGCGACCCATCTTCCAGGTCTTGCACCGAAATCGGCTGGAAGCTGCGCGCCAGGCATTCCTTGCCCACCATGTCGAGGACCAGGATGCCGCCCGGTTTGAGGCTCTGATGGAGGTTCTCGAGCACCGCCAAATCCTCGTCGGGCTGGTCGAAATAGCCGAACGAGGTGAACAAGCTCAAGGCCAGATCAAAAGCCGCGCGACGGGCAAAACGGCGCATGTCTTCCTGAACCCATTCGACTTCGAGGGCGAGCGCAGCGGCGCGCGCTTGCGCTTCCTCCAGGAAAAGCGCCGTGCGGTCGACCCCGGTGACGCGCAACCCACGCTTGGCCAAGGCCAGGGCATGGCGTCCTGGACCACAGCACAAATCGAGCACTGTGCTGCCGGCAAACTGGGTCAGCCGAAGAACGCTTTCCACCTCTTGCTCGGCCGCGGCTATCCGAGTTTCCGGGAACAAAAAGGGGTAAAGGTCTTCCCACAGAGCTTCATCGGTAAACCACTCAGCCATGTCTCACCTGCATTTCAGGCAACCTCAAGCAAGGAATATAGCCGATCCAGGGGCAAGTTTCGGCCTCAGCCCCTACTCCCACTACTCCTGGCAGCCACCGTGGTGACCTCGGGGATATGATTCAGGTGTCGGGGCTTGAGGAAGATCAGAGAATGGTGAACGAAGGCCAGCCCAGCTAGCCTGCTCACAAGGAGACAATGTCATGAGCGGACCTGACACGCTGCCGATGGGTCAACGACCTGGGATCTGGACATTATTAGGAATCCTGCTGTGGTTTTTCGCGATGCTCTCCGTGGGGAGCCGTGGATTGCTGCGCGTGTGGCAAGGCATTGGCCCGCTCAGCCCCCTGCAGGTGGCGATTGTCGGACCGATGGTTCTGTTCTGGCTCGCCTACCAGACGATCGGGCCGTTTCGGCGCTACATCTTGGGACTCGATTTGACCTTTCTCGTGGCCTTCCAAGCCATGCGGATTCTCGGCTGTTCCCATCTCGTGTCGTGGGGCTGTGGCTTGATGGCAGGGGGTTTTGCTTTGCCGGTGGGACTCGGCAACCTGGCGGTCGCCCTTCTCGCGCTCTACACCGTGTTTGCAGTGGTCCACCGCACGCCGCGCTGGCGGTCTTGGGTGATGACCTTGACCGTCTTGGGCCTGCTCGAATTTGCGCTGACCGTGGCGCTCGCGATCCTCGGCTTCTTCACCCAGGTGACGCCGCTCGACCCGCCCATGTCTGCTGACGGCTACATGTCGTTCTTGCGTCCACCGCTCAGCATCTTCCCCACCTTTTTAATTCCCCTCTTCTCCCTGGTACACTTCGCGACGCTGGTCGTCCTGCGCCGCCAGCCGGAGCAGATCTAGCCGAGCTGTAGCCTTGATCTCCAACCCGCCTCCAACCGCAAACCCAAGCCACAAGGAGCTTTGGTGATGGCAAGTCCACTGCAGAATCTTGAACCCCAATTGGTCTGGCAACACTTCGACGCGCTGCGACAAGTTCCCCGGCCTTCGAAACGCGAAGGACAGGTGGTCGCCCATGTGCGGTCTTGGGCAGCCCAGCACGGCTTGGCAGTGCGGGCAGACGCAGCCGGCAACTTGGTCGTCGCGGTGCCGCCGTCCCCCGGATGCGCTGCAGCCCCGACCGTGGTGCTGCAAGCTCATCTCGACATGGTCTGTGAGCAGAATGCTGGCATGACCCATGACTTTGACCGCGATCCCATCCAAGTGGAAGTGAACGGCGACTGGGTGCGCGCGGTCGGCACCACCTTGGGTGCAGACAACGGCATTGGCGTAGCTGCGGCCATGGCGGTTGCCGTCGATCGAAACCTCCAGCATGGGCCGCTCGAACTGCTGTTTACCTTGGATGAGGAGACCGGCTTAAACGGCGCGCTGGCGCTCGACGGCACCCGGGTCAGCGGACGCTTGTTGATCAACCTCGACACCGAAGAAGACGGCGCCTTGTACATCGGTTGTGCGGGCTCTGGCGGCCTGCTCGCCGAGCTGCCGCTCGAACGGGTTGCGGAGCGACCAGGAACGCAAGTCTATGAGCTGGCAGTGCGCGGTTTGCGCGGCGGCCATTCTGGGATCGACATCATTGAGAATCGCGGCAATGCCACCAAGCTGGCAGTGCGCGTCTTGCTCGCAGCGCGCGAGCGCGGGGCGGATCTGGGGCTGATCGCGATCAACGGGGGTTCCAAGGCCAACGCCATTCCCCGCGAGTGCTTCACCTTGCTGAGCCTAACCGCAGAAGCAGCTGCGGCACTCGAGACGTCGATCCGCGAACAGCGCGCGGAATTTCAAGTGGAGTTTCAAGCGATCGACCCGCAGCTTGAAATTGCGCTTGCTCCCGCCCGGGCTAACGAAAACGCGGCATGGCAACCGCTGAGCGGGGCTACCCG
This sequence comes from uncultured Thermoanaerobaculia bacterium, assembly GCA_964499975.1. Lineage (GTDB taxonomy): Bacteria > Acidobacteriota > Thermoanaerobaculia > Multivoradales > J023 > CAZCOV01. The sequence continues at coordinate 18,062 of CAZCOV010000033.1, read as the reverse complement.
CGACCGCCTGCTGCGCCTTATCGCAGGCTTGCCGCACGGAGTGATCGCGATGTCGCGGGAAGTTGCTGGGCTGGTCGAGACATCCAACAACGTGGCCGTGGTGTCGACCGAAAAAGAGCTCGCCACGATCCATTGTTCTTGCCGCTCTTCGGTCAGCGCAGCCATGCGCGGGACCCTGCAGTCCTTGCGCGCGCTTGGCCAGCTCGCTGGCGTCAAGATCACTGAGCGCCCCGGCTACTCGGGTTGGAAACCCAACCCGCAGTCGGCGCTGGTTTTGCGCAGTGCCGCGGTCTATGCCCGGCTGTTCGGCGCTCCGCCCGCGATCAAAGCCGTGCATGCGGGGCTAGAGTGCGGCATCCTGAGCGAAAAGCTCCCCGGCCTAGACGCGGTGTCCATGGGTCCCGACATTCGGGGAGCCCACTCGCCCGAAGAGCAAGTGAAAATCTCGTCGGTAGCTAAGTTCTATCGCTTACTGCAAGAACTGCTCACGGACTTGGCTGCTCGACCGCAAGGCGAGAAACAGGGCGCACCCTCGGCGCGCCCTGCAGGGACAAGCTAAACCGAGGTGGGCTTACCTGGCAGGCGGTTCGAGATCGAACCGTTCATAGTTCTTGGTGATGTAATCGCGCCACTGGTCGGGAATTTCTTCGAACGGGAAAATCGCTTCGACCGGGCAGGCGTCAACGCAAAGGCCACAGTCAATACACTCCTCGGGATGGATGTAGAGCTGTTGCCAGTCCTCGTTGGCGCCGTAGATGCAGTCGACCGGACAAACATCAACGCAGGCTTTGTCTTTGACGCCGATGCACGGCTCGGCGATGATATGGGTCATGGTTGAATTCCTCCTTGGATATCCGCCTGGCAGTCAGGTTGCGCAACCATACTCCGCAAAACCGCGCCAAGTATAGCTACTCGCAGATCGCAGCTCAAGCACAATAGCCGCGGCTCACCCACTGGCTCGCTTCGGTGGACCCTGCCCTGGGCACGGTGGACACCTGCGGCTCAGCGTGTTACCTTTGCGCACCGATCCCGGCTCTGCTGGGTTCAGAAATCAAAGAAACTATGCAAACTCTAAGCTGGCTCCTCGTCGCTCAAAGCAGCAAACCCAAAAGTGTCTGGCAGATCTTTGTCGAATCCGGGCCGATGGCTAAAGGAGTGTTCGCGCTCCTCGCTGCCATGTCGATCGTCTCCTGGGCGATCATGATCAGCAAGTTGTTGCAGCACCGCCGCGCTACGATCCAGGGCGAGCAGTTCTTGAAGATTTTCCGACGCAGTAAACGCTTCAGTGAGGTCAACGCAGCCGCTGAGCAGTTACAAGGCACGCCGATGGTCGGTCTGTTTCAGGCGGGCTATGCCGAGATCAGCGCGCAGGTCAAAGCGCACCAGGAAAACACCCGCACCACCGGCGAAAGCGCTGCCCCGTTCCGGGTGAGATCGCTCGAAGGAGTCGAGCGCAGCTTGCGGCGCGCGATCGGGACCGAGCTGGCGATCCTCGACAAGGGCACGGTTTTCCTCGCCACCACCGCAGCTGCCGCGCCTTTCATCGGTCTTTTCGGCACGGTGTGGGGGATCATGGTGGCGTTTCAAAACATCGGCGCGACCGGCAGCACTTCACTCACCGCGGTCGCCCCGGGAATCGCCGAAGCCCTGGTCAACACCGCTGCCGGACTCGCAGCCGCCATTCCCGCGCTGGTCGGCTTCAATTACTTTGGTTCGCGATTGCGGCAGATGCGCAGTCAGATGGAGGATTTCATCCTCGAATTTATCAACCTGACCGAAAGCAACTTCACCTGAGTACGCGAGGAGCACGGCCATGGCATTCCATGTGGGCAGTATCGACCCAGACGACATGATCGGATCAATCAACGTCACCCCTTTGGTTGACGTCATGCTCGTGCTCTTGATCATCTTCATGATCACGGCACCCATGTTGCATCAAGGAATCGAAGTGGTCTTGCCGCAGACCGAGGCGGCTGAAAACTTGCCGCTGCGAGTGGATGACCCGCTGATCCTGTCGATCAAGCCCGACGGCCTGGTTTACATTCGCGACAAGCCGGTTCATCCGACCCGCCTGGTGGCTGAACTAACCCCGTTGCTCGAACAGCGCGGTGACCGGCAAGTATTTCTCAAGGGCGATCGCAGGATCACGTATGCTCAGTTCATCGAAGTGGTCGACCTCCTCTATCGCGGTGGGATCCGCTACGTGAGCCTGGTGACCGAACAGATAGCTCGCAAGTGAGCTGCCACTAGATCGTCAGCAAAGCGACAAAGCGACTTGAGCGAACGATGCAGTCCCTGGACCAGATCCTGAGCCAACGCCAATCGTACTTGCGAAAATCTGGGCAAGTGCGCTCGTACCTGGTGTCCTTGCTCTTGCACGGTCTGGTCATCGTAGGCTTCTGGGGACTGCCCAAGTTGTTTGCCGAGCCGCCCCAAGAGGTGCAGTACGTGACCGTGATGGTGGTACCGCCGGCAGTGCTGGGGATCGAGCAGCCGCCGCCGCCGCCACCGCCGGTCAAAGCAGCGCCGCCCGAGACCGAGCCGGTCAAGCCGCCACCGCCGCCAGAACCCAAGCTGAAAGACGTTCCCGTCCTCAAAACCGAGAAAAAACCGGAAAAGAAGGTCCCACCCCCACCAGCGCCGGTGCCCGCAACCCCGCCGCCGCAAGAGGACCCGAACAAGCGCCGGGGCAGTGTTTTTGGCAATCCCCTCGGGGTGACCGCCACCAAGACCACGTTGGGGGTCGAGGACCCCAACTTTACTTATGGCTACTACCTCGATCGCATCCTGGCGCAAATCAGCCAGAATTGGTTGCGGCCGCCTGTCGGGGGTAAGATTGAACAGGCTGTGATTTACTTCCGTGTACAGCGCGATGGCCGCTTGACTGACCTGCGCCTTGCCACCGCTTCGGGATCTGAAATCTTCGACCAGGCAGCCCTGCGGGCGGTGCAAGCTTCCTCACCGCTTCCCCCGCTGCCCAAGGGCTACCAGCGCGACTTCTTGGGCATCAACTTGATCGTCCGCTAGTGAGCGCCCCTAGGACACTGCACCAGAGAGGTTTCGATGAAACGCTATCACCTGAATTCCTTCTGCGGCCTGCTCCTGATCTTGATCCTGGGATCAGCCGTGCCTGCCACCGCCCAGGAACCCAGCACACCCCCGCCGGGAACGCCCAGCGGGGAAGACGCTACCCTGATTCTCGATGGCAAAGCGCGCAGCCAGGTCCGCCTGGCCTTTCCCGCGGCCGAACTCGACCCGTCGCTCAGCGGCGACTTCCGTTACGCCGCGCAAGAGATCGAGCAAACCCTGCGCGATGACCTCGTGGCTTCGCGCATCTTCAACATTCAGGGGCCGACGGAACTCTCTGTTTTGGTCTTGACCGGCAACCGCGATCATGACTTCGAGCAGTATCGCTCCCTCGGCAACGACGTGATCTTGCTGGCGACGATCAAGCAAGAAGGCGATCGCCTGGTGCTTGAAGGCCGGGTTTATGACCTCCCCAGCCGGCAATCCATCGCCGGCAAGCGTTACCGCGGCGAGCTCGACCAAGGTCGGCGAGTCGCCCACACCTTGGCGGACGAGGTCCACCGCTTGTTCACCGGACGTCCGGGCATCGCTTTGACTTCGATCGCCTTCCACTCGACCCGCGACGGTCATCAGGAGCTCTATCTGATGGACTACGACGGCCGCAACCAGCGCCGGATCAGCGGTCATAAGTCGACCAGCGGCTTTGTCGATTGGAGTCCGACCGGCGATGCCATCGCCTACATGTCTTATTTCACCGGCAACCCGGGAATCCACCTGGTCGAGCTGGCGAGCGGACGCAAAATCCCGCTGGTCCAAGACGGCATCCTCAACCTGTCGCCGTCGTTTTCTCCGGATGGCCAAGAGGTGGTGTTTGCGCGCGCTGGGGAAGATGCCAACATCGACCTCTACTTGTGCTCGCGCAACTGCCAGACCCCTCGCCGGCTCACCCAAGCTCAAAGCATCGACACCAACCCGTCCTTCAGTCCTTCGGGAAAACAGATCGCCTTCACTTCCGACCGCTCGGGCAAGCCCAACATCTATGTGATGAACCGTGACGGCTCTGACGTCCAGCGACTCTCCTTCGAAGGCGACTACAACGACGGTGCAGCCTGGCGTCCGGACGGATCCCAAATCGCTTATGCCAGCCGCAAGCAGCAGCAGGACAACCGGTTTCAGCTGCTGGTCACCAGCCTGGTCGACTTGACGACCAAGGTCCTGGCAGCGGGTCCTGACAGCTACGAAGAACCGTCTTATTCACCGGACGGTCAGTACATCGCTTTCACGCTGAAACGCGGCAAAGAGTCGCAGATCTACGTCATGGATGTGCAAAGCGGCCAGTTGCGCCAGCTGACCCACGAAGGGAACAGCTTTGCTGCTGACTGGTCGCCTTATCCTGCGAAATGAACTTCGCCACAGGAAGGAGCCTGCTGGAAGTATTTGCCCAGGGCTGAAGTATTTGCCCTGGGCTATGGAATATCTATTGATGACCTGGCATGCCTTCTGCTAGATTCTGCAGCATCACCGGCTGCGTGTGCTGTGTCTAGCCGGTTGCAGGCTGGAAACCGCCAACCAAGAGATCAAGCAAGAGATCCAAGCAACGTTGATCAGTAATGAACCGGAACCGCGAACTGGAATGTCTGAAATCACGGAGGTCGCCCCAGCGATGAAAAAGAACTACCCCTGGGCCTTGCTGCTGGCATTGAGCGTGCTGTTCGTTGCCTCGGGCTGCGCCAAAAAGCCACCGGCCCCCACCCCAGCACCCCCACCCCCGGCTGAAACGCGGGTTGTTCCGCCCGCGCAAGACGTGAACGCCAACGCTCAGCCCGACACCGGAGCCGACACCACGGAGAAGAGACCCGAAAAAAGCTTGCAGGAGCTGCAAGAAGAGGCAGAGCGCATGGGCCTGCTCGGTGATGTGTTCTTCGACTATGACAAATACGAGCTCCGGGCGGAAGCGCGTGAACGCCTGGCGCGCAATGCCCAGTACTTCAATGCTCAGGGTAAGGATCTCAAGTTGACGATCGAAGGTCATTGCGACGAACGGGGAACCAACGAATACAACATCGCCCTGGGGCAACGCCGCGCGACCAATACGCTGGAATATCTGGCCTCACTGGGGGTCGAGCGCAGCCGGTTCAAGACGATCAGCTACGGCGAAGAGCGCCCCTTCTGCAACGACAGCCAGGAAAACTGCTGGCAGAAGAACCGTCGAGCACGTTTCGTCATCACCGGTCGCTCGGGAATGTAGATTCGCTGATCTGTTAGCTTGAGCGTTGAAAGACCAGACGCGTTCATCGAGGCCACGGCCGGGTAGGTGGCGATTTGCCTGGCAGCCTGGGGTGTGCATCCTCTTATTGCTCATCCTGGGCTGTTCGTCTTCGGCCAACTTCGCGAACCTACAAGCGAAGTTGGCGGCGGTTGAACTGCAACTCCTGCAGGTGCAAAAGCAGACCGCGGAAAAAACCGACCTCGAAAACTTATCTGCAAGCCTGCGCGAGCAACTGCAAACCCTGCTCAAAGCCCAAGCAGATGCGAGTTCTGACCTCAAAGAGCTGGCCAGCGAAGTCGAACGGCTCCAGGCCAAGCTCGATGACAGCAGTTTTCGTCTGACGCAGTTGAATCAACAGCTTGCGGCCACACTGCAAGAGCTGCAAGAAGCGCGTAATGCCGCGCAACGCGCCCAGATGTCGGCCCAGGCGAGCAAACCGCCGGCCGAACCCGGCAACCCCCAAGCCCTCTATGACACGGCTTACGAAGACTACCAGCGCGGCAGTTACGACCTCGCGATTCTCGGATTCCGTCAATTTCTCGATGCTTTCCCTGATTCCGAGCTGGCAGACAACGCCACTTACTGGATTGGGGAATGCTACTACTGGCAGAAAAAACTACAACAAGCGATCGCTCAATTCGACGAACTGCTGACCCGCTTTGCCGCCAGCGACCGAATCCCCAGCGCGCTGCTCAAAAAGGGTTTTGCTTACCTCGAACTTGGTCAGCGGGCGCAAGGCGTAGTGCAGCTGCAGCGCGTCATCTGCGAGCATGCCGAAACCGATGAGGCCCGGCTCGCCCGCCAGCACTTGCAAGAGTTGGGAATTGACGTCGAATGTTAGGGTCCCTATAATCCCGCCTTTCGAGCCACGCCGATGGGGCTTCGCTGCGGCAACGACACCTACCACGACCGGGAATACCAGCGACGACCCAGAGAGCAGATTTGAACCAGAATTGAAAAGGATGGCACCATGGCCAACTCCAAGTCCGCAGAGAAAAAAGCCCGCCAGGCCCTCGCCCGCCGTGACCGCAACCGTGCTGGTCGTTCGAGCATGAAGACAGCGGTCAAGCGCTTGCGGGAAGCCGTGGCCCAAGGCGACGCTACAGCCGCCCAGGAGCTGTTACCCAAGACGGTCAGCCTGGTCAATGCGACGGCGAGCAACGGCGTGATCCACCGCAATACGGCTGCCCGGACCACTTCCCGCTTGGCCACCGCGGTCAACCGGCTGCAAGGCAAGTAAGTCGAGCGGCGGTTAGAAGCCTTCGAGGAGATCGGTCACCAGGGTCTCGGCAAAGCGGCCCGAGGTCTCCTCGATCGCCAGGGTCTCCCGATCGAAATATCCCTGATCCTCGACTTCCAAAGGGTAATCCTCGCGGAAGAGATAGCGCGAGTTGCTCCACAAGACCTCTCCTTGGTCCTCAAGGTTCTTGGGAACCCGCTGAAATTTCATGTCCGCAGTGATCATGATCTCGAAGTTGTTGGCCAGCCCGTCGCTGTCAAAAGTCAGCGGCCGGACGGCAAAACTGAGGACTTTCCCGCGCAAGATGGCATCCGCTTGACCCTCGTTGTTGACCACGTTGAAACGGCGACGGGTCACCATCTCGTCAGCGATCGCCTGGGTCAAGATCTGTTCGACCTGGGTGCGCGTCGTGGCGTTTTCGAGGGGTTCCACGTAGATCGAACGGATGTCGGGTGGCAGGTTGCTTCCTCGCCCTACCAAGGCGTAGCCACAGCCGAAGAGCTGGAGCGCGAACATCAAGAGCACGCTCCCGCCGACGAAACGGTGAAACAGCACTCTC
>CAZCOV010000033.1:0-10957 GCA_964499975.1 uncultured Thermoanaerobaculia bacterium | reverse complement strand
TGGGGTGGGGTGTAGCCGCGCTGTCAATCCTTGCCGAGGGAACTTCAGGCCACTGACCTGGCCTTCTTTGCTCATCATCTCTTACTCCGTTTCCGTTAGAACCGCTGACCGTTCTGCTGCGGGTAAGGCTGCTGCCGGTAAAAACAACGAGATGCGCTCGCGGTTGGGGATTTCAATTCGACGCTCCAGGGCCTGCTGTTCGGCCAAGAGCAAGCGCAGCTGATAGCTGCCTGGTTCGAGGCCAACGAAGGTGGTTTCCCCTCCCGTAAGAGGGCGGGTGAGCTGGATTCGTTTCCCGGTCAAGACCACCACCCCCGGCAAATCACCCGCAACTTCGACTTGCAACACTGCGGTCAGCTGCCGTGGCTCGTTTCGCCGGGCGCGTGTTCCCGGCGCCGCCCAAGGATAGGCATCCACGATCTTGATCCGATCCAAGGCTTCGAGCAATAACCCCTGCAAGCCCAAATCGTCTCGCAGCTCGTCGCTCGCCAGCCGGACGTAGTTTGCCGGAACAAAGTGGTGGCTGTGCAGGGGATCACTGAAAACCCAGCCGCGATCGCTGAACTGGACTTCAATCCAACGGTGGTAACCGCTCACTTCTTGGGCGGCGCCAGACGACAGCACATAACCAGCCACTTCCCGCGCAGGAATCCCGATCGCCGTGATCAAGGCCACACTCAAGCGAGCTACGCCCGTGCAGTAACCGCTGCGGCGCTCGAACACGGAAGCAGCGTCTTGCGGCTTCTGGCGATCGAGTTCATAGCGGATGTTCTGCGCCACCCAGCCGAGGAGCCGCGACACTGCCTCGTATTCGGTGCGCGCTCCAAGGACCTGTGTCCGCGCTAAGCGCGCGATTTGCCGCTGATCAGGGTCGACCCGGTCCGCCCAATCCTGCGCCGGCAAGGTGAAGGGGGCGCGGCTGCCGAGCGGAAGTGCATGCACTTCGACGATCACTTCGTCGCCCGCCCAAGTCAAGCGGTAACCCGTGTTCACGTAAGGCTCGACCACGGCTCCGCGCGGCGGGAGCAAGCGCGCATAGCTCTTTCCTTCGACCGCCAAGCCCGTTGCCTGCAGCTTCCCTGGCCCTCCCGCCAGCAGGAGGGCCGCCAACCAGCTGGCTCGGCGCCAGCGCTGGTATCCAGCTGAACTCATGGTGCTCCCTCTGGGGTCCCCACCGGAGCCATTCCCGTTGCAAATCCGCCGGCCTTGAGCACCCCATCGAGTAAGCCGTTGACAAAGCGTCCAGAATTCTCAGCGCCAAACTTCTTGGCAAGTTCGATCGCCTCGTCGACGATGACGACTTTGGCCACCGCGGGGTGAAAGTACATCTCATAAAGCGCCAACCGCAAGATGTTGCGGTCGATGGCTGGCATGCGCTCGAGCCGCCAGTTTTCAGCCTGATGCCGGATCAGGGTGTCGATCGCAGCAAGATGCTCCAGCACTCCCCTGACCAGCTCTTGGGCATAGGCAAAGGCAGCTGCGAGCTGCTGCGGCTCGCTCTTGCGCTTGGCCTTGAAGCTCGTCGTCTCTGCGGCGTAATCGTCAAGATTGAAGTTGGCAAAAATCTGGGCGAGCGAACTGCCCCCGAGCTCCTGTTGGTAGAGCATCTGCAAGGCCATTTCGCGAGCGCGACGGCGCTTTCCAGCCTTTCCAGGTCGGTACTCGTCCGTGCTCAGGTCGTCCGGCAGGGGTCTACTGGCCATCGTGCTCCAGGGTGTTTCGGGTGCTCCAGCCCATTCCGACCACATTGCGACGGTTCCGGCGCTTGCAGCCCCACCTCCGGGTGGTGGGACTTGGCACCAAGATCAAGATACGGGCTGCCCCAGACCGCGCAGTTGGGTCAAAACATCGACCATTTCGATCACTGCCAGCGCTGCGTCCCAACCCTTGTTGCCGGCCTTGCCATCGGCTCGTTCCTCGGCTTGCGCTGAGTTGTCGCAGGTCAAAACACCAAAACCGACCGGGACGCGATATTGGTTCGACACCCGACCAATGCCCTGGCTGCACTCGGCGCAGACATAGTCGAAATGCGGGGTCTCGCCCCGAATCACCGCCCCCAAAGCGATCAGGCCGTCATACCTACCGCCTTTTGCCAGCTCTTCGAGGGCCAGCGGGATCTCGCGGGCACCAGGAACTTCGACAACCAAAAGGTGCTCGGGTCGTGCCCCGTGGCGCAGCAGACAATCCATAGCGCCCTGAGTCAGCCGCTCGACGATCCGGCGGTTGAAGCGGGCAGCGACCACTGCGAAGCGAGCGCCTTGGACCACCAAGTGGCCGCGGATGTGGCGAATTTCATCCATGTTGAACGACTCGGATTGCTGACGATAGCTGGATGGTCGGGACGGTGAGATTTGAACTCACGACCACCTGAACCCCATTCAGGTACGCTACCAGGCTGCGCCACGTCCCGAACTGACCAGATTCTACACGATCTCAGAATGCCTTCGACCAGAGGTCAAGTGGATTCTGGGCCGTTGGGTTGTTGCCGAGAACAACGCCGACCCTACCTTGAACTCGTGCTGGGACTCGCGCTGCATCAAGGACTGCTGCATCAAGGACTGCGTAGGATTTGCAGCAACTCCCTGGACTGACTGAGCGCTTCGGCAATCCCGAGACGGAGCTTTTCTACATTCACCCGGCTATCCCTGTCAAGCTCAAGCGCCGGCGGTACGAATTGGGGAACCGGCAAGACCTCTTGCCAGGCCGCTGGCTGCGGCTCTGCGCGAAGATCCGGCTCCTGCTCTGGGGCTTCCCCTACCGCTGCCGGCAAGGGAGGGGCATCAGGTTCACTCTCACCGTCCTGGATCTCTGCGGGTCCGCTGCCGCTCAGCCCAGCTGCAATTTCAGATTCCAGTTTTTTCTTGGCTCCGGCAATCGTATAGCCTTCTTCATAGAGCAACTCTTTGACCCGACGAATCATCTGGACCTCGGACTCGCCATAAACGCGCTGCCCGGAGCGGCTCTTGTCGGGCTTGAGAAAAGGGAACTCGGTTTCCCAATAACGCAAGACATAAGGCTGGATATCGAGCAGCTTGCAGGTCTCTCCGATCTTGTAAAAAAGCTTCTTCGCCATCCTGCAGTTCCCTCAATCTGATGGTGGCCAGGCTCGTCAGTGCCAGGCCCTCAACCGCCTTGTCCCTCGTCTCCTGAGCCGGATTTAAGATGGCGCGATGGGCGGAAATTCAGCCCCTTGTGGGGGGGAATGAACATCTTACGCCCGTTGGTGGGGTCGACTCCTGTCCGTCCCGACCGGTCGGCGATTTCAAACACCCCAAAATTGCGGATGCGCACCGAGCGCCCATCGCTGAGGGTGGTCTTCACTGTCTGGAAGATGGCCTCTACGGCTTCGGCAACTTCGTTCTTGGTCAAGCCACCATGCCGCTTGTAGGCTTCGTCGATCAGATCGGCCTTGGTCTTTCCCCGCGAATCGCGCAGTTTCCGACTCACCCTAGAAGCTCCACGAAGAAAGTTGACATCGCCACCCAGTATAGACAAGTTCCGACTTATCCGACAAGTCCGACAAGTCCGACTTCCTTGCTTCCTTGGCCCGCTCAGGCCTGGACTCGAGCTCTCTGGCGGATCACCAGGCGCACTGGAATTCCTGCCAAATCGAATTCCTCGCGCAGCTGGTTTTCCAGGTACCGGCGATAGGACTCACGACGATCCAAGGTGCGGTTGGCAAACAGCATGAAGGTTGGCGGTGCGACTCCCACTTGGGTGGCATAGAACAACTTCCACGGCTTGCCCCGGTGTTGGGGTGCGGGATGCCTGGCCACTGCCCGCTCGAAGCAGCGATTGACTTCACTGGTCGGTAGAGTCCGACGGTAACGCTCCAAGGTGCTCACCAGCGCGGGCAACAGGCGATCGAGGTGCCGCCCCGTGGCTGCCGACAGGTTCACTCGCGGAGGTTTGGCGAGCAGTTCTTCGAGCCGCACCCAGGACTCGTCGAGCCGCTCGCGCCGAATTTCGTCGAGCAAATCCCACTTGTTGCACACGACCACTACCGCTCGCCCCAGGTTCCAGGCTTCCCCTGCAATCGCCAAGTCTCCGCTGGTCACCCCTTGGGCGGCGTCCAGCACCAGGGCTACCACCTGGGCACGCTCCATTTGCCGCCGCGCGAACAGGACCGCGATCTCTTCAGGCGCACCGGTGACCTGGCTCCGCCGCCTTATCCCAGCAGTATCGATCAGTCGATAGGTCTGCCCCTGCCAGGGCAACAACGTGTCAATGGGGTCGCGCGTCGTCCCGGCTTGGGGTGAAACCAGGACTCGACTCTCGCCCAGCAAGCGGTTGACCAACGAAGATTTGCCGACGTTGGGTCGGCCGACAATCGCTAAGGAAGGTAGGTCAAGCTCTGGGGAAAACGCAGCTCCCAAAGCCGGCAAGCGCTCGGTCATCGCCTGCAGCAGGTCGCTGATGCCGCGTCCGTGCTCTGCCGAGAGCAACACTTGCGGCGCGATCCCCAGCCGGTAAAACTCGCTGAAATGCTCGCGCGCCTGCTCGGTATCCCCTTTGTTGACCACTAGAATGGTCGGCTTGCCTCGCGGCCGGACCTCAGCCCAAACCCGTTCGTCAGCCGTCACCAACCCGTCTTTGCCATCGACCACCAGCAGGAGCAGATCGCTCTCGGCAATCGCCAGGGCGACTTGTTCCCCCAAACCCAACGGGTCGTCGTCCGGCACCAACCCACCGGTATCGATCAGCTGGGCTTGCCGACCATCCGCGAGGGCAAAAGCGCCGAGTATCCGATCCCGCGTAATTCCCGGCTGATCGTGGACGATGGCCTGACGGCGTCCGACCAGACGATTGAAGAGGGTGGATTTGCCGACGTTGGGCCGGCCGATCACCGCCACCGTGGGGGTGATCATGGCAGAGATGGGCAGTTGAGACATGGGCAATTGGCCCGATTCAGCAGGGTTCACTCGAAAGTTCGCTCGATCTGACGCAGCAGGATGGTCCAAGAATCATCCTGCCGTTTGAGTTGATACTTAACCCGATTGCGCTGGCCCAGGGCCTGACTCAAAAGCACATCGCTGCCGCTCGCATAAACCCTGATGTCCCAGACTTCGAGGGTGGTCACGATCGCGTTGGAGTGGTTCCAGACCTTGAAGTCTTCGATCGTGACCTGCTGGAGCGCGGGTCGGATCACTCGCCCCTGTTCGCCCAGTTCGCCCAAAAAACGGGCGACGGTCGCCACCTCCTTGGGTACGGCAAGCCCGGCGAGCAGATTGGCGTCGCGGGTAGCATAAGCCTGTGCCAGGCGGGGGAGATAAGCCTTGAGCACGGTTTCGAGCTGTCGGCGGTCGGTCTCAGGATCGCTGCCCACCAGCTGTTGGCACCCGCTCAGCCAAACCAAACACCCGAACCAACAAAACAGCCAACGGGCCAAAGAAGGCCTGGGGCGCCAGCGCGGGATCAGCTCCATAGCTGCTGAGTCTAGCATCTTCCTCATCGCCGGGTTGGACCCCCAGCTTGCGCGGGGAGTTCCCCGACTTCGAGAATTTGCTCGGCGATCAGCAGGTCGAGAAAAGCAGCCACATCGGCTTCAAGGCGCGTCCTCTCGACTGCGAACTCGGCTTCCAGTGCGGTGAGCAGCTGCGCCACGGAATCGCCCGCCATAAGAAGCGCGAGGATGCGCGTCCCGAGTTCATTGAAACCCAAAATCTCAGCGCGGTCCTGGCAGAGTACCAGGGCTTCGCCGTCGATCACCCGGTAGCGCACATCCGAACGCAACCGCAACCGCCCGTCCGTGCCCGCTCCCGAGGTAGCTGTTGGGTCGTTTCCGTGCGTCTCGACCATCTATTCACCTCTTTCCGACGCCTAGTAGTTCTGGGGTTGGTGTGGCTAGTGAGACGATTGACACCCGCTCGCCTTGTTCTCTACAATCCCCGAGCTGCACTGTCCACGCTGCGCAGCTCGGCCTGGGTCCCACGCCTGGGTCCCATGCCTTGATGACACGCCCTGTCAAAGCGAATCAAACTGCGCACGTGGCGATGCGGGCGATGCGAAAGTGGCGGAAGTGGTAGACGCGCAAGATTCAGGATCTTGTGGCCTAACGGCTGTGGGGGTTCGAGTCCCCCCTTTCGCACCATCCCTCTCTCGCCTGACGCCGGATCCCAGTGCGAATCTGGCCCAGCCCGTGATGCTAACACACCCCCAGGAAAGGTGTCGGGATGCGGACCCCAGCCAAAGCTGTCCCCACCTGGGCAAACCCTAGCTCGCCATGCCCCTCGCAGAAGAGATTTCAGCACACACCCTGAATCGCTTGTCGGTCTACCTGCGCTGCCTACGCCAGCTTGAGGAGGCTGGAATCCAGCAGACTTCTTCGCAAGAGCTGGCCCGTCTTTTCCACCTTTCCGCAACCCAGATCCGCAAAGACCTGACTCAGTTCGGGGAGTTTGGGATCCGTGGGGTGGGCTATGAGGTCACCCCGCTCAAGCTGCGCATCGAGGAAGTGCTCGGGCTGGGTCGTGAGCACCTTGCCGTGGTGGTCGGTGGGGGCAATATCGGGACCGCCTTGGTGCGCTTCTTGAACCTGAACTCGTCCAACAATTCGTCCAACTTTCGCATTGTGGCGGTCTTTGACAATGCCCCGGCGAAAATCGGCACCTTGCTCGCCGGTCTCACCATCTTGCCCAGCAGCGAACTCGCAGCCACTGTGCAGGCCACCGGGGCGGCGCTGGGGATCTTGGCAGTTCCAGCGTCGGCAGCCCAGGAGAACTACGAACAAATGGTCGCAGCGGGCATCCGCGCCATCCTCAACTTTGCGCCGGTGCGGTTGCCCAACGATCCCAGAGTGCGCGTCAAGTCGGTCGATCTGCTGATTTTCCTCGAAGAGCTCGCTTTCTTCTTGCGCTAGCCGTTAGAAACCCTGCTGGACCCCCTGGGACTACCCCCGCAACTCGGGCAAGGTCAGGGCGGGAAAAGCTTCCAGCCGGTGAAAATCTGGCGCGGGCCCAGGAACCGGCGCCATTGCCGAGTGGTGACGCCCCTCCCCCACCCCGTGGATCGCGAAGGCGTTTCCGCGCTGAGGTTTGGGGGGTAGAGCTTGCGCTGCGAGCTTGGCGCGGCCGGTCCAACGTCGACCCGCAATCGCGGCGCTAAAGTCGAGGGGTAACTTTTGCCGCACGATTTGGCGCACCCCCACGAGTTGCAGAACCAGATGGTGACCGTGGGGCGAAAGTTCGATCTCGGTGTAACGGGGCCTCTGCTCGAGATCCGCTTCCCCAACGATGAACAGCTCGACCACCTCGTAGTTCCATAGTCCCGCAACCGGCCCCGGGGGGCCCTGAGGTGGAGGATCGCCATAAAAAGGCGCGTCTACCAAAATCTCCAACGCCTTTGTCCCACCCGAAAAACTCCACTGCAAACGCAGCTCGACTTGCTCTTGGGGTGCGAGGGGGAAACCGTCCCAGGTGTGGGCGATGCGCCACAGGACCGCGTTCGCGTTTTGGTTTGGGGTCAAGGGGGGTTGCCTTAGAGCGATTGGGACCGAGGCTGCGGGATCGGCGCGCGCAACCGGTTGCCAAACTTCGCATCCGGCGCGCAGATGAACCAGGTGCGCAGTTTACCAACATGGGCAACGCGCAAGTCACAATCTACAGCCTCCTCTTGACAACTGGCTCTTGACAACTGGCAAGAATCGGCTATGGTATGCGCTTGCCGGTCGCGGACCCGTAAGGCCGTTTGTTGTCCAGCAAGTTCCCGCTTCGCCCGCAGACTCTGATCCTGACGCAATCTGCGCGGCAACGCAGCAAGACTCACATCTGCCAGCGAAGTTAGACTGGCAGCGGAGGTTTCAGCATGGCACGCAAGTGTGCGATTACCGGCAAGAAGCCGGTTATTGGTCGGCGGATTTCTCACGCCCACAACGTCACCCCCAGGTGGCATGAGCCCAATTTGCAAGACAAACGCGTGTTCGTACCCGAGCTCAAGCAGTGGGTGCGCTTGCGGCTGTCGACCCGGGCTTTGCGGACGATCAACAAGAAAGGGCTCCTGAGTTTCCTGCGCGACCACGGGCTCACGCTCAAAGACGTTACCCGCTGAGCGCAGGCACCAGCACGAGGACAACCATGAAAGCGGAAATTCACCCCAACTATCATCCCGTGATCTTCTTGGATGCCGGGGCCGATTTCGAGATCGTCTCGCGGTCGACTTTGACCAGCGACGAAATCCGCGAGGTCGAGGGGATCAAGCACTACGTGATCCGCCTTGAAATCTCATCGGCTTCCCACCCCTATTTCACCGGTAAACAGCGTTTCGTCGACACTGCAGGACGCATCGAGAAATTTCGCCAGAAGTATCGCGGCTGAGCAGAGCAATTGGAACCCTACCCGAGCTGGCCAGGCCGCTCGGAGTCAGCACTCGAGGTTGAGATGGCTACACGCGCCAAAGTGGTCCGTAATGAACAGCGCAAGGTGATGGTCGCCCAATACCGCGAACGTCGTCAGGCCCTGAAGAAGAAAATCAAGGACGTGAAGATTGCGGCGGAAGAGCGCGCCGCTGCGGTCCATGAGCTGAACCAGTTGCCCCGCAACTCCAGCCCGATCCGGTTGCGCAACCGTTGCACGCTCACCGGCCGGCCGCGGGCTTACTACCGCAAGTTTGGGCTCTCCCGCATTGCGCTCCGCGATCTCGCCCTGCGCGGGGATTTGCCAGGTGTGATCAAGGCCAGTTGGTAGCGCAAACTCCTGCAGATCGAACCGGGCCCACGGCATGGGAGTAGACCTGAACCGCCAGGGATACTTCAAACCGTGGGCCTTGATATTTCCACGGAGGAACCGTAGATGTCCAAGCAGTTTCACCCCATCGTCTTTTCGGTTTTGACTCTGACTCTCGTGCTCTGCGGAGTCGCCAGCAGCCAAGCCCCCAGCCACTTAGAAGCGGGCGGGCTCAAAGTCTCGGCGCTCCGGGATTCCCCCAATTTCCCCGATGCCACCTTGACCTTGCCAGGAATAACGCCAGGGCAAAAACTGCCGGCTGGCCCTTTCAAGTTCGCTTTTGAGGTCAAGAACTACACCCTGGGGACAGCGACCAGCGACGCCGCCACCAAAGGGATCGCAAACTCGGCCCAGGGTCAGCACATCCACTTGATTTTGAACAACAACCCCTATTCTGCGCATTACGAGCATAGCGCCGAGCAAAAGCTGGAGGACGGCCACTATGTGCTGCTCGCTTTCCTCTCGCGCTCTTACCATGAGAGCCTGAAGAACCCGAGCGCCATGGTCCTCACCCAGTTCACGGTCGGGGAAGGCAAAGCCGAAGCCGTGGACCTCAGCGCGCCGCACCTGTTTTTCAGCCGCCCCAAGGGGGTTTACAAGGGCGCTGATACGCAGAAACTTCTGCTCGACTTTTACCTGGTCAACACCACCTTGTCGCCAAGCGGCAACAAAGTCCGCGCGACGATCAACGGCACGGAGTTCGTGTTGACCGAATGGGTCCCTTACGTGATCGAAGGACTGCCGCTGGGTCAAGTCGAGATCAAGCTCGAATTGATCGACGCCCAGGGCAAGCTGATTCCCGGCCCCTTCAACAGCGTGACCCGTACCACCACGCTCGAACCCGCGGGCTAGCAGTCTGATCCCTCGGCTAGCGGCTCACCAGGCTAGCCCTTCATGGGACGCCTTTGCGCCTCGCGATCATCATTCCCACCCTCAACGAAGCGCCGAGCTTGCCGGCGCTGTTGTCTCATGTCCGTCCCCTGGCCGATGAGTTGTGGGTCTCCGACGGTGGTAGCCAGGATGGCACCCTCGAGCTAGCCACAGCGCTCGGCGCACAGGTGGTGAGCGGCGCGGCGAGCCGCGGTGGCCAGCTCAATCGCGGCGCGCGCGCGAGCAGCGCGGAGATCCTGCTCTTTCTCCATGCCGACACCAAGTTGCCCGCGGGGGCAACCGACCTGGTGCAAGCCGCGATCGCCGACGGGGCCGTGGGCGGTGCGTTCTACGTCGCTTTTGACGGCTCGCAGAAAATCCTGCGGCTGGGAGAGCGGCTGGTCAACTTGCGCACCCGGCTCACCGGCTGCCCCCTAGGCGACCAGGCGCAATTCGTCCACCGCCAGGCGTTCGCCGCACTGGGAGGCTTCCGCGACTGGCCAATCCTCGAAGACCTCGACTTTGCCCGCCGACTCAAACGTCTCGGCCGGACCGTCCTGATCACGACTCCGGTGACCACTTCGGCACGCCGTTTTCTCAACCAGGGCATCCTCCGCACCATCGCCACCAACTGGCTGATCTGGACGCTTTACTTCAGCGGTGTTCCCCCGCGGCTGCTCACCCGCCTCTATGACCACATCCGCTAGTCTTGAGGTGATCAGCAAAAAGCCCTACAATAGATGAAGATGTTAGAAGGTTCGCATGATGTTATACCGATCTTGGGCATTTAGCTTAAACTCTTGAGTCTGCTCAGCACTGGCCTGCTCAGCACGCGTCTGGATCTGTGGATCGGCATGGTGATCCCCAGCCCGGTGCCGATCCAGATCACCCAAGCCCTGCGCAGCGTCGAGATCACCCAGACGGATTCCGCTCCTTCGGGTTTCAAGCTCAGCTTCTTTGCTGACCGCGTCCCACCTATGGGCGATTACCCGCTGGTCAAAAATCCTTTGCTCAAGCCTGCCAACCGGGTGATCTTGATGATGACGGTCAATGCTGCGCGCCGGGTCTTGATGGACGGCTACATCACTCGCCAGGAGCTGACCCCAGGCACCGCGCCCGGCGGCGCCACCTTGACCGTGATCGGCGAGGATGTCAGCGTCAAAATGGATCTTTACGACATCCCGCTCGAATATCCGCCGCTGCCGGAATACCTGATCGCCAACTTGACCCTTGTCCGTTACATTCCTTATGGCATTGTGCCGGTGGTGATGCCGACGCCTGCCGCGCTTTTCCCCTTCGACTACTTGCCCGAACAGAATCAGACTGATCGCAAATACTTGCAACAGCTGGCCGCTTTGAATGGTTAT
>CAZCOV010000032.1:26962-28511 GCA_964499975.1 uncultured Thermoanaerobaculia bacterium | reverse complement strand
TTCTCATCGGGATTTGCCCTCCGGGGTTGAAAGTCGGTTTTGCAGCGGTCGCGGACGATGAAATTATCATAGGACTATAAAGATCAAATGTAAATGCGTTCTCCCTCCAAGCCCTCCGAGGCCAACTTTCCGGGTGCCAGCCTCGACATTCCCTACACCTATGACGATTTAGGCGTCCCCTTCTCGAAGGGTCGTCTCACCCGCATCCTGCGCGACGGCCAAGCCATCGACTACCGCTACGACCGCTTCGGCCGCAGCACCCAGGACGGCCTTCTGAGCTTCCTTCTGGACAAGAACGGCAATCGCACGGAAATCAGCTATCCTGGTGGAGTGAAAGCGCAATTCACTTTCGACTTCGCTGACCGTGAACAGAGCCTCACCCTGGTCCAGCCCGGCCAGCCCAACATGACCCTGGTCTCAAGCGCCTCCTACTACGCGGCGGGTCCACTGAAGACGTTGGCTCTTGGCAACGGCGTCACGGAGACGCGCACCCACGATCTGCGCTACTTCCCGGACCGCATCCGCGCGATCGGCAGCGACCCTGCTCGATCGGGACTACGCTACGGACGCGGTGGGCAACATCACATTGATCGACGAAGTCCTGAGCGCCAACGATCGCGCTTACGCCTATCGCGACTTCCAGTACTTCCTGACCCAAGGCAACGGTCGGTGGGGAACCCGGAGCTGGACTTTCGACAAGATCGGTAACCGGCTTACCGAAACCCGCGGCAGCGTCACCGACAACTACACCTAATTTCTTGAATGGTGTCTCGGGTCAGTCGCGCAAGCTCAGCCAGATTGCGCTCTGCCGTCGGGACGCCTTGCTCTGCTGCAGCCAGGTGAGTGCTGCCCTTTGATCGAGCTCATCTCAATGCGGTGGACCGTCACGCGGTTCGAGGTCTGGGCGGTGCGCGTCCGCTCGCGCGGTGGCCAGGGGGAGGTAGGGAGATGGCGAAACGGTCCGCGGGGTGGGACGGGCGGACTCCCGCCCCACACCCGCTCATCAGTTCAAAACAGGACGGAACGAATGGTCAAGTTGACCGGCACGGTGAGTGCCGCCGCTCCGGGTGCTGCGATGGTGACCGAGCCAGTGTAGGTCCCGGGGCGCAGCCCAAGCACCTGAAAAATCACTTCGGTTGAGCCGGGCGTGGTGCCGCTCGCTTGGCTGAGGGAGAGGAAATTGCCACTGCTCGTGACCGTCCAACTGAGCGAGGACCCGGTCGAGGTGATGAAGAGCGTTCTGGGCCCTGGGTCCTCGTCCTGGTTGGCCGTGACGTTGAGGGCACTGGGGAAGACGGTCAGCTGGTTGCTGGGTAGCGACGCGATGGTGAAGACGCCGTCGCTGCGATCGCCGTTCTGATTGCCGGCAGCGTCGCGCGCGACCACCCGGATCGCCCCCTGGGTGGTGGGCTGGTTGGGCACCATCCAGGCGAAGCTCTGGACAGAACCCGGCAAGTTGCTCGCGATGGGGGTGAAGGGAGCGACTCCCGTGGTCGAGAACAGGACGTCATGGCCGACCACGCCGACGTTGTCGCTGCTGGTCCACTGC
>CAZCOV010000032.1:0-26862 GCA_964499975.1 uncultured Thermoanaerobaculia bacterium | reverse complement strand
GACCCGGCTGGAAGCTCTCGCCGCCGTTGGGGAAGGTCACGGTGATCGTCGGCGGCACCGTGTCGATCGGCGGTGGCGCCGCGATGGTGAAGACGCCGTCGCTGCGATCGCCGTTCTGATTGCCCGCGGTATCCCGCGCCACCACGCGGATTGCGCCCTGGGTGGTGGGCTGGTTGGGCACCGTCCAGGTGAAATTCTTCTGGGATCCGGGAAGGTTGGGAGCGATCGTGGTGAAGGGAGCCACACCAGTCGCCGAGAACAGGACGTCATGGCCGACCACGCCGACGTTGTCGCTGCTGGTCCACTGCACGGTCACCGCCTGACCCGGCTGGAAGCTCTCGCCGCCGTTGGGGAAGGTCACGGTGATCGTCGGCGGTTGGACGTCGATCGGTGGCGGTGGCGGGGGTGGCCCCGCGATGGTGAAGACGCCGTCGCTGCGATCGCTGCCCTGATTGCCCGCGGCATCGCGCGCGACCACGTTGATCACTCCTTGGGTGGTGGGCTGGTTGGGTACCATCCAGGTGAAGCTCTGAGCAGAACCCGGCAAGTTGCTCGCGATGGGGTTAAATGGCGCGCCTCCCGTGGCGGAAAACAAGACGTCATGGCCGACCACGCCGACGTTGTCGCTGCTGGTCCACCGCAGGGTGACCTGCTGTCCGGGAGTGAAACTTTCCCCGCCTTTGGGCAAACTCACGTTGACCGTCGGCGGCACGGAATCCGACGACGGAGGAGGGATGGGCGGCGGTGGGGGTGGCGCCTCCACCGTGAAGTTGAACGAGGTGTCCCCCCGTCCGGCTTCGTTGGTCACCCGAATCGGTCCGCTCAGGGCTCCTGGGGGGACGACCACAGCAAGGGCATCTCCCACCATCGCGCCGACCACCTTGACGTCCTCTGCCGGGGTGCCATTGCGACCACCAAAGAGCACCTTGCCGGTCATCGGGGTGAAGCGGAGACGGCGGCCGGTGATCATCACCGTCGCTCCAGGCGGACCGCTGCGCGGCGTGACGTCGCGGATGACCGGCGCTTGAATGATGGTGAGGCGCTGGCTGGTGGTCGAACCCGCTGAGTTCCGGACCGTGAGCGGGCCATTGACCGCTCCCTGCGGTACGGTGGCCTCGAGCGTGGTCCCGTCCTCATCGGGCGTCAGTTGCCCTGGCTGCAGGGTGATCGGGCCGTTGGCGCCGGCAAAGGTGACGGTCGACTCCAGCAAGCCGCTGCCTTCAAGGAGGATGGCCTTGCCCACTGCACGGGCGGGTGGGCTGGTGCCATTTTGGGGATTGAGCCGGCGGATGGTCGGTCGACGGATCAAAATGAAATCCGTGCGACTTTCGCCGCTGTCTACGGGGTTTATCACCTGGATCTGATTCCTCGGTTGCAGCGATGGGTTATCGGGAACGCGGAAAGTGAGCGTAGTATCACCCAACATTCCTGCAGTCGTGAAATTGTTGCGCAAGATTTGAACCCCACCCAGGATGACGGTGGTCGCTCCTGCAAAGCCGCTTCCGGTTAACGTCACTTCAGCGCCGACGGGACCACTTGCTGGCGAGAACGATTCGATACTGGGTTGCACCAGGACCACAAACTGCAATTGCCCGACTTCGGTGGTACTGTTGTTGACGGTGACGGTGTAGCGTCCACCTCGCACGTCTGGAACTGTAATGTTAATGGTTGTACGTTCAATCGATTGCACGGTGGCCGGAGTGCCTTCGAAAGAAACTTTGAGATCCGCCATGGAGATCAAATTGAGATTGTCGCCGATGATTTTAACGGTAGCTCCTGACGCTCCTTGATTGGGCTCGAAGCGGTCAACTCTTTGCGCGTGCGCAGGTAGCGCAGCCCAGAGTAGCCCCAGTAGGTTGATTATTATGATTTTTGTTTTTATCATTGTCAAAATTCTCATGTTGTTGCTCCTGATGTCGATGGATATCCGTTGAGCCCATCGTTGGGCCCTGAGCCCAACCGAGCCCGAGCGTTGAACCCGTTCAGTAAACCCTGGCCGTGAGCAGTTTTTCTCGAAGCGATGCCCACAGGTGGTGACAGGTGGTGACCCAGCAGGACCCAACGGCCAGCCCGCAGGATGAACCATCATCCACCCTGAGCTCTCCGATGGGTTACTTGAGTTTGTGAGTCACGATCACCAAACTGCGAGGGGATCGCTTTCTAAAAGTACTACGCAAGATGGTCGGATTCCGGATGAAGTTGCTGTCTCATTTGTGCGCGATGGTGCGCGGACCAAGTGGGGGTGCCCCCTGTGTCAGGGTAGTTGTTGCCCGATTTAGAGGCGAGAGAAACGCGGGGCGTCAAAGGCAAGCTGAAAGGAACACCGTCTTTCAGCCAGCGTCGGGCCTCCGAGCCTCGACGACGGCCGAGCCACGCTCGAGCTGCTGGCGATCGAGCGTGATCAGGGGTTGTCGCCGCTGATCGGCGAGCGCGACGTAAAGCGCGTCGCAACCCCGGATCCGGTATTTGGCTGCGATCTTGGCGGCGTGCGTGGCGAGGAACCGGCCGACCGTCACGAGCTCGATGAGCTCGCTTTCCAACAGCTGCGAAACGACCTCGAGCGCAGGTTCCGGCGAAGCCAAGCCTCGGCCCAGGGCTGAGGCGACCTCGGTCGCGAGAATGGCGGGAGCGCTCAGCTCCTCGCCCGCATTCTGGGCTGCTTCGAACCAGGCCCAGGCGGCGGTGTGGGCTTGCTCGCGGTCGTTGACGAGGGCGACGTAGACGCTGGCGTCGATGATCGCCATGGCTCAGCGCCGCTGCTCGTCGATGAGCTCGACCGCGCTTCGGGAGGACACCCACCGGTTGCCGACCTCATGCGCAAGCCGCTTCATTCCTGCCAACGCCAGCTCGCGAGCCTGGCGCCGATCGCTCTGAGCATCCTGGTCGGTATAGGGCCGGATCACCGCGACCGGGTGATCGTGGACGGTGACGACGTACTCCGCCATTTGTTCCCGCACCTCCTGCAGCACGCTCGAAGCGCGATTCTTGAGCTCTCGGACACCGATCTGCTTGGCCATCCCTGTCCTCCTTGACCGGCTTGCTTAGCTCGAGCGCTTTCACTTCGAACCCTATGCAGCCACAGTGTAGCCACATCATGGAGTTTTCGCCCTCCAACGTCAAGCACCGAAAAGGTGGATCCCCAGAGCCCCCAGAGCCCCCAGAGCGAGGTCTCTTGCGCCCGTCCGCTTCTTCTCGTAAGATCGAGAGCGCCTCTCTTAACCGACTCTTTTGGGGAGCCACATGGCGGACGACAAGAAGAAGTTCAAGCCTTTCGTGCCGGACAGTGCGCAGATGGCCGAGTTCACGCTGAAAGCGATCGTGCTGGGGATCCTTTTCGGTCTGATCTTTGGCGCGGCAACCGTGTACCTGGCGCTCCGTGCCGGTCTCACGGTCTCGGCCTCGATCCCGATCGCGGTGCTGGCGATTGCAGTATTCAAGCGGATGGGCAAAGCGACCATCCTCGAAAACAACATTGTGCAGACGATCGGTTCGGCGGGTGAGTCGATCGCTGCGGGCGTGGCCTTCACCATCCCAGCCCTGTTGTTTCTCGCCGACGGCAGCCAGTTCTTCAACTACTTCAACATTTTTGCGCTGTCGATCGTGGGCGGCTTCTTGGGGGTCTTGTTCATGATCCCCTTGCGCCGGGCGCTGATCGTCAACGAGCATGGCGTCTTGCCTTATCCCGAAGGCACGGCCTGCGCGGATGTTTTGATCGCGGGGGAGAGAGGCGGCAGTCTGGCCAAGAAGGTGTTTGCCGGACTCGGCATTGCGGCGGGCTACCGCTTCTTGATGAGCATCTTGGGCTTGTGGAAAGAGACCCCGACGTTCACGGCCGCGCGGGACTCGGCGTTTCCCAAAGCCAGCGTCAATTGCGACGTGACGCCCGAATACTTGGGGGTCGGCTACATCGTGGGACCGCGCATCGCGGGCGAGCTCTCGGCCGGTGGCGTGCTCTCGCAGCTGGTGCTGGTGCCGCTGATCGCGATCATCGGGGATGCCTTGCAGCTGGCGGTCAAGCCGGGTATCGGCACCAAGCTGATCGCGGAGATGTCCGCGGCCGAGATCCGCTCGGGCTACGTCCGCTACATCGGCGCGGGCGCAGTGGCTGCGGCCGGGATCATCACCCTGATCAAAACCTTGCCGACGATCGTCTCGGCGTTTCGCGAGAGCTTCAAGAGCTTGCAGGAAATGAAAGCGGGGCACCAACCCGCGCGCACCGAGCAGGACCTGTCGATCAAGCTGGTGGGGATCGGTTCGTTGATCCTGGTCGCGATCGTGGCGATCCTGCCGCAGTTGCCCGGAGATTTCGTGAGCAAGCTGCTGATGGGGGTCCTGGTGGTGATCTTCGGTTTCTTCTTCGTCACGGTGTCGTCGCGCATCGTCGGCATCATCGGGACGTCCTCGAACCCGGTCTCCGGAATGACCATCGCCACGTTGATGGGTACTTGCTTGCTCTTCGTGGCCCTCGGCTGGACCGGCGAGGCTTATCAGTCGATCGCGCTCTGCGTCGGCGGCATGGTGTGCATTGCCGCGGCCAATGCCGGCAATACTTCGCAGGATTTGAAGACCGGTTACATTGTTGGCGCTACTCCGAAAAGCCAGCAGATCGGTCTGATGATCGGGGTGGCAGCGTCGGTCTTGGCGGTGGGCTTCACCCTCAAGCTGATCGACAAGTCGCAGCAGTTGCGCGGGGTCGAGCATGCGATCGGCAGCGATGCCTATCCTGCGCCCCAGGCCAACTTGATGGCCACGATCATCCGCGGCCTTTTGGCTCAGGACTTGCCGTGGGGCCTGGTCTTCTGCGGCATGGCGATTGCGGTCGTGGTGCAAATGTGTGGGGTCCGCGCCCTGTCGTTTGCCGTCGGCCTCTACTTGCCGCTGTCGACCACTTTGCCGATTTTCATCGGCGGCATGTTGCGCGCCTACGTCGACCGCAAGAGCGGCCACAGCGCGGATTCTGAGTCAGAAATTTCTTCGGGCATGCTCTACGCGACCGGCTTGGTTGCGGGGGGAGCCTTGACCGGCGTTTTGATCGCTGCTCTCCAAGGAATTCCCAAAGACGTCGGCGACAAGACCATCAGCTTCGCGGACTGGCTGCTCGACACCGTGGGCATCCGCGGGTTCGAGCACGCTGGCTACGTCGCTGACTTGCTCGCGATTGCCGCTTTTGTCGTGCTCGGCTATTTCTTGCTGCGCGCTGCCAAAGAGAAGCTGGATTGATGCTGCCCACGCTTGGCGCTGACCCCAGGGTCGGCGCCAAGTGAGCTGGCTGACGCGCGCAAGCCGTTGGCGAGCCGTTGGCAAGCCGTTGGCGAGCCCGTAACCTTGGCAGCCCCGTCGCCGTATGTCGACGGGGGGGGCGCGCAGTCGCTGGCAGCTCCCAGCGGTCGCGCGTAGCAACATTAGCAGCACGGAGGATGGGGTGTGGCCATGCGCAGCTTCAAGCTTGCCTTTCGCACGTTGTTGCAGACTCCTTTTGTCACGTTAGTAGCGATCATCTCGTTGGCCCTGGGCATCGGCGCCAATGGGGCGATTTTCTCCCTGTTTGAACAATTGCTGCTCCGCAATTTGCCCGTCCGCGAGCCTGGGCAGCTGGTGAACTTGGGGGCACCTGGTCCCAAACCGGGATCGCAGTCTTGCAATGGCGCGGGGGATTGCGAGCAAGTCTTCAGCTACCCCATGTTCCGCGACCTCGAACAAAAGCAAACCGTCTTTGCCGGTCTGGCTGCGCACCGGGCCTTTGGTCTCAACTTCGCTTTCAAAGGTCAGAGTGCGAGCGGGGAGGGGATGCTGGTCTCGGGCAGTTATTTTCCCACGCTCGGCTTGACCCCGGCCCTCGGCCGTCTGCTCGGGCCCGGAGATGACGCCGTGATCGGCGGTGCCCCGGTCGTGGTCCTCAGCCACCGTACCTGGCGCAACCGCTTTGGCGAAGACCCTGGGGTGCTCGAAACTCCCTTGATCGTCAACGGCCACCCGCTGACCATTGTCGGGGTGGCACCCGCGGGATTTCGCGGCACTTCGCTCGGCATCGAGCCTGAAGTTTTCGTCCCGATCACCTTGCGCGGCTTGATGTTGCCGGGTTTCACCGGGTTTGACAACCGGCGCAGCTACTGGGTATATCTCTTCGCTCGTCTGGCTCCAGGGGTCACGCTGGAGCAAGCCAAAGCCGCCTTGAACGTGCCCTATCACGCGATCGTCAATGAAGTGGAATTGCCTTTGCAGAGCGGCTTGAGTCCGCAGGCAGTGGAACGGTTCAAGGTCAAAGAGCTCACGCTCGAAGCGGGAAGGCGAGGCCAGAGCGGTGCCCATGCCCAGGCCCAAGCGCCGTTCATCTTGTTGTTCACGGTGGCTGGTGTGGTGTTGCTCATCGCCTGCGCCAACATCGCCAACTTGCTGCTGGCGCGCGCCGCCGCCCGGGGCAGCGAGCTGGCGGTACGGCTCTCGATCGGTGCCAGCCGGCGGCAACTGATCGGCCAGCTGCTGCGGGAGTCTTGCTTGCTCGCAGCTTTTGGCGGGCTGGTCAGCTTGCTGGTCGCCCACTGGACGCTCCGCGCCATGGGGTTGCTGCTCCCCGCGGACGCGGTGGGTATCCTCGAATTGAGTCTCAACCTCAAGGTGGTCGCTTTTGCCGCGGCTTTGGCGCTAGGAACTGGCTTGCTTTTCGGCATCGTCCCCGCGCTGCACAGCACCGACCTCGAACTCGCGGCAGCGCTCAAGGGGCAGGCGGGTCAACCCGCTGGCGGACGCAATGCCAGCCGCTTTCGTACCGCGCTAGTGGTCGCCCAGATCGCGCTGTCGACGGCTTTGCTGGTGCCCGCGGGCCTGTTCGTCAAGAGCTTGCTCAACGTCAGCCGAGTGGACCTCGGGCTGGATGTTTCACACCTGATCACGTTCTCGATTTCGCCCGAACTCAACAACTACTCCGCCGAGCAGTCGCGCGCGCTGTTCCTGCGCGCTGAAGAAGAACTGGCGGCGCTACCCGGCGTCCAGGGCGTCACCGCGTCGCTGGTGCCGCTCCTCGCCGGCAGCAACTGGGGAACGGACGTGCGGGTCCAGGGCTTTCCCGAAGATCCGGACGTGGATCGCAACGTGCGCTACAACGAGGTGGGAGTGGGTTACTTCCGCACCTTGGGGGTGCCCCTCCTGACCGGTCGCGAGTTCACCGCAGCTGACGCTTTAGGGAGGCCGTCGGTGGCGGTCGTCAACGAAACCTTTGCCAAGAAGTTCAACTTGGGCCGCGAGGCGGTGGGCAAGCGCATGAGTCGCGGAGATGATTCGTTGGAAGTCGAAATCGTCGGTCTGGTGCAAGACGCCAAGTACAGCGACGTCAAAGACGCAGTGCCGCCGCTTTTTTTCACTCCCTATCCCCAGGACGACCAGATCGGATCGATCAATTTTTATGTCAAGACCGCCTTGGCTCCTGAGCAAGTGATGTCGGCCATTCCCAGTGTGATCGCGCGGCTCGACCCCAACTTACCGATCGAGCAACTCAAGACTTTGCCGCAGCAGGTGCAAGAAAACATTTTTGTAGACCGCTTTCTCACCACGCTCGCGACCAGCTTTGCGGCGCTCGCGACCCTGCTCGCAGCCGTCGGTCTCTACGGCGTTCTGGCTTACACCGTGGCGCAGCGAACCCGCGAGTTCGGTCTGCGCATGGCGCTCGGGGCAGACCGCGAGCGGGTGCGCGGCATGGTGCTTTGGCAAGTGGGCAAGCTGGCCGCCATGGGCGGGGGCATCGGCCTGGCAGCTGCCCTTGGGCTGGGTAAACTCGCCCGGTCGTTGCTCTTTGAGCTCGAAGGTCACGATCCCCTGGTCTTAACCAGCACCCTGCTTTTGCTGGCCCTGGTGGCGCTCGGTTCAGGGCTGATTCCAGCGCTCCGCGCCGCGCGGATTGATCCGCTGGTCGCGCTGCGTTACGAATAGCGCGGTGATCGGTGACCGGCAGGTTGACAAATTTGGCTCTGGTGCATAGCCTGAGGTACCGCACGGCCGCCGACCAGGTCTTCAAGAAGAGCAAGGTCTTGAACTGAGGAACATCGGAACTTTTTCTGGAGTGGAGCGAAAATTCATGGAACAGCGGAAGCAACCGGAAACTTTGCGCTTGCGGACGGTGATGCCCTGCCTGACCGTCAATGATTTGCAGCGGAGCCTCGCCTGGTATCGCGACATCGTCGGCTTTGTCGTCAGCGAAGAGTTCACCCAGGATGGCAAACTGGGCATGGTCCTGCTCAAGGCCGGGGCCGCGGAATTTTTCCTCACCCAGGACGACTTTGCCCAAGGGCAGCGACCCAAAGGGGTGGGTTTCAGGCTTTACTGCACCACCACCCAAGACATCGACCGAGTGGCCGCGGCCATCCAGTCGCGCGGCGGCGAGTTGCTCGAGGAGCCTACGGATCGTCCCTGGGGCGCGCGCGAATTCGTGCTGGTCGACCCTGACGGGGTCAAGCTGACGATTTCGACCGGCAAAGACGTTGACGCTTGATTTTGCTATGCTGGGGCGATGCTTGACGCCCTGGCCGTCCAACATCCCGCCCTCTTTTCCTGGGTGATTTTGCCCCTGATCATCTTCTGTGCCCGCTCTTCCGACGTCGGGCTCAGCACGCTGCGCATCGTGTGCATCGCGCAAGGGCGCAAGGTGCTGGCGCCGCTGGTCGGCTTTTTTGAAGCGCTGATCTGGCTATTCGTCATTGGTCAGATCATCCACCACCTCGACAACCCGCTGTGCGTGATCGCCTATGCTGCTGGCTTTGCTTGCGGCAATGTCGTGGGTCTGTGGGTCGACCGCTGGCTGGCGATCGGCATGCAGGTGGTCCGGATCATCTGCCGCGACGGGGTCGAGCCGCTGGTCGAGGCGCTCAAAGCGGCTAATTTTGGCGTCACCACGGTCGCGGGCGAAGGCGCAACTGGACCGGTCAAGATCCTATTCACCATCGTCCGCCGCCGCGACGTGGCGCAAATCATCACTCTGGTCAACGCGCACGTGCCCAGAGCTTTCTATTCGATCGAAGACGTCCGCCAGGCGGCAGAAGGCATCTTTCCCCCGGGAGCGGACCTTTCCGACCTCAGCCGCTGGCGGATGTGGGAAACCCTGCGCAAGAGTCGGTAGGTTGAGCACCGTGCCAAGTTGCAACTCGAAGGCCATGATGAAACGTCCGTTTTTTGCCCAGGGTGGAGTGAAGTGGGGGCTCTTGCTGCTGGCTTTGCTCGGGGGAACGCGGGCGGATGAGGGCCGGGTCGCCCGCGTCACCGCGAGCAGCAAGCACCGCGGGGTGAGTTGGGTCGCTGGGCCGAGCCCGGTGCGCGGTCCTGAACTCGACGCGCTGGTCGAAGTTCACGTCGACTGGATCGCACAAACCCCGTTCGGCTGGCAAGACCGGGTGGATTCACCTTCCTTGCGCTGGATCACCGATGGGCGGGTGATGTGGGGCGAAACCGACGAGGGGCTCACGGTGACCACCCGCCTGGCCAAAGAGCGCGGAATCCACACTTTGCTCAAACCGCACGTCTGGCTGCGCGACCGCGCGGGGGGGAAGTGGGTCGGCGACATCCAGATGGCAAATGAAGCCGACTGGCAGCGCTGGTTTGCGAGTTATCGAGGCTTCATCCTGCACTATGCCCAGCTGGCCGAACGCCTGGGCATCGAAGGGCTGGTGATCGGCACGGAGCTCCACACCGCAGCTGCTACGCGCGAGGCCGACTGGCGGCGGTTGATCGCCGAGGTCCGCCAGGTTTACTCCGGACCGCTGACCTACGCGGCCAACTGGTACCGCGAGTACGAGGAAGTCCGCTTTTGGGATGCGCTCGACTGGATCGGCATCCAAGCGTACTTCCCGCTGACCGAGCAAGAGAATCCCTCGCGCGCAGACCTCGAACGCAGCTGGCAACCCCACCTCCAGGCGATCCTCAAAGTCCAGCGACAATTCGGCAAGCCCATCTTGTTCACCGAACTGGGATATCGCAGCACCCGCGGTGCCGCGATCAAGCCTTGGGAATGGCCCGACTCGCGCAGTGCGGCAACGGCTGACCCAGACGCTCTTGCCACCCAGGCCGCGGCTTACGAAGCGTTCTTTCGCACGTTCTGGCATCGTGATGAGTTCGCTGGAGTTTATCTGTGGAAGTGGTACCCTCACCCGCCGCCTGAGGGACGAAGCCGTGCCGACGATTTCACCCCGCAAAACAAGCCGGCCGGTCGCGTTCTCAGCTTGTGGTTTGGCGGATCCCAGCAAACCGGGCAGTAACCCCCAGAGCTGAGCGTCACGGCGACGGTCTCTAGCCGTGTCCAGACCAGTGGTGCCGTGACAGGCAGACGGGGGTCTGTTAGCATTATCGCGTCCGGTACACTCCGCGCCAGCGTCGTGGCTGGTCGCTACCGGACTAGAACCCTTGCAAGCAGAATGGGTTTCTCAGAGAAAGGTTGAACTTCCATGGCAAGCCGCACGACGGTCGATGGTGTCATTTCCGACTCGGCAACCGGGGCGGGCAGCTCACCTGCAGGGATCGAGAAGCTGTCCGATGTGGTGATCCGTTTTGCCGGCGACAGCGGTGATGGCATGCAGTTGACCGGCAGTCAATTCACCAATACTTCGGCGCTGTTCGGCAATGATCTGTCGACGCTGCCGGATTTTCCCGCCGAAATTCGCGCTCCTGCTGGCACTTTGCCCGGGGTCTCTGCGTATCAGGTGCGTATCGCCGATCACGACATCCACACCCCGGGCGACATGCCCGACGTGTTGGTGGCGATGAATCCGGCCGCGCTCAAGAGCAATCTCAAGGATCTCAAACCCAATGGCGTGATCATCGTCAACACCGACGAGTTCAAGGCCACCAACCTCGCCAAGGCTCACTACGTGACCAATCCGCTCGAAGACGGCAGCCTCGCGGGTTACCGCATTTTTGAAGTGCCGCTCAGCAAGATGAACCGCACGGCCTTGGAAGACACCGAACTCGACAACCGCAGCCGCGATCGGTGCAAGAACTTCTTTGCTCTGGGCATGGTCTACTGGCTGTACAGCCGTTCGCTCGACAGCACCTTGGAGTGGATCCACAAGAAATTTGCGGGTAAGCCCGTCCTGGCCGAAGCCAACATCAAGGCGCTCAAAGCAGGCTACAACTACTGCGACATCACCGGCATTTTCCAGACCCGCTACGAAGTCGAGCCAGCACCGCTCGAACCGGGCCTCTACCGCAACATCAACGGCAATTCGGCGATCACCTTGGGGCTGGTGGCCGCCAGCCGGCGCAGCGGTCTGCCGCTCTTTCTCGGGTCGTACCCGATCACGCCTGCGAGTTCGATCCTCCACGAGATCGCCCGCTACAAGCAGTTCAACATCACCAGCTTCCAGGCCGAAGACGAGATCGCGGCGGTGTGCGCTGCGCTCGGGGCTGCTTTTGGCGGTGCCTTGGCGGTGACCGTGACCAGCGGTCCGGGCTTGGCGCTCAAGGCCGAGGGCATCAACCTGGCGGTGATGACCGAATTGCCGCTAGTCGTCTGCGACATCCAGCGCGCCGGGCCGTCGACCGGCATGCCGACGAAAACCGAACAGACCGATCTGTTGCAAGCGCTGTTCGGCCGCAACGGCGAGTCCCCCGTGCCAGTGCTGGCGCCGGCATCCCCTGCCGACTGCTTTGACGCTACGGTCGAAGCTTGCCGCATCGCGCTCAAGTACATGGTTCCGGTGATCCTGCTGTCGGACGGTTACCTGGCCAACGGTTCTGAACCGTGGATGCTGCCCGCCGTCGAAGATCTGCCCGACCTTCAGGTCGAGTTTTGCAGCAATCCCGTGGGTTTCTTGCCTTACCTGCGCGATCCCGAGACCCTCGCCCGTCCTTGGGCGATTCCCGGGACTGCCGGGCTCGAGCACCGGATCGGGGGCCTCGAGAAGCAGCACGAGACTGGCAACATCTCTTACGACCCCGACAACCACGAGCAGATGGTCCGGCTGCGCGCTGAGAAAGTCGAACGGATCGCGCGCGACATCCCGCCGGTGGTGGTCTATGGCGAGCCCGCCGGGCAGCTGCTCGTGCTCGGTTGGGGCAGCACCCGCGGCGCGATCACCGGCGCGGTGCAAGCTGCTCAGGCCAAGGGATACACCGTGAGCCGAGCGCACCTCCGTCACTTAAATCCGCTGCCGGAAAACCTCGGCGCGGTTTTGGCGCAGTTCGACCAAGTGCTGTTGCCGGAAATGAACAGCGGACAACTAGCGCTGCTGTTGCGCGCCCGCTATCTCAAAAACATCACCACCTTCAGCAAGATCCAGGGACGGCCGTTCAGTCGCGGCGAGATCCTCGAGCGGATTATCCAGATCTTGGAGGCCCACCCATGACCGAACCAGCCGCGCTAACCCGTAAAGATTTCCAATCCGATCAGGAAGTTCGCTGGTGTCCTGGTTGCGGTGATTATGCGATTCTCAAGGCCGTGCAAAGCGTTTTTCCCGAGCTGGGTATTCCCCGCGAAAAGTTTGTGGTGGTTTCGGGGATCGGTTGTTCGAGCCGTTTTCCTTACTATATGAATACTTTTGGTTTTCACACCATTCACGGACGCGCGCCAGCAGTGGCGACCGGACTCAAGGTTTCGCGACCCGACCTCGAAGTGTGGGTCGCAACCGGTGATGGCGATGCCCTGTCGATCGGCGGTAACCATTTCATCCACTGCTTACGGCGCAATGTCGGGATCAAAGTGCTGCTCTTCAACAACCGAATTTACGGTCTCACCAAGGGACAGTACTCACCGACCAGCGAAGTGGGCAAGCGCACGGCGTCGACCCCGCTGGGCTCGGTCGATCATCCCTTCAACCCGCTGGCGCTAGCGCTCGGGGCCGGAGCAACTTTCGTGGCCCGCAGCGTCGACATTTTCCAGCAGCATTTGGTCGACACTTTGACCCGCGCAGCTGCGCACCAGGGCACGGCGTTTGTCGAGATCTATCAAAACTGTAATATTTTCAACGATCAAGCGTTCGCTTACATGACCGACAAGGACCGGCGGCTGAACCAGGTGCTCTACCTGGAACACGGCAAGCCGCTGGTTTTCGGCGAGGGTCAGAGCAAGGGTCTGCGTTGGCGCGGGTCCAGTCTCGAGGTCATCGAGCTGGGCAATGGCTTGGGGCCTGAGGATTGCCTGGTGTGGGACGAAACCGCGGTCGAACCGGGGTTGGCTTTCCAGCTCGCCCATCTCGGTCCGCCCTTCCCCACCCCGATCGGGATCTTGCGCAGTCAAAAGCGCCCGGTCTTCGAGGCGGCGATGCTCGGCCAAGTGCAGGGGGAAATCGAACGCCGGGGCGTGGGCAGCTTGCAGGATCTGCTGCGCGCGCAAGACACGTGGGTGGTCGAGCGTCCAGTGGCATCGGCTTGAGGGCCGGTCCGACCTGACGCGTTTCTACCAAGGGTGAAGTTCTCGCGAAGGAGCGAGAGGGCGAGGCTAAAGGGTGAGGCTATGGAGTCTGAACAGCACCGACCGACCAGCCAGGGAACGATGAGTGAGCCATCCGTGGCTCCGGAGCCTGCTCCGCTGGCCGTACACGACGCTGGCGAAATTGGCGCTGGCGAAACTGGGGTTTGGCAGCGCCGTTTCAACAGCTTTTGGCGGGAATGGCTCAAACCGCTGAGCATCATCGCCCTGGTGATGTTCTCGTTTCGTTCGGCCGTGGCAGACTGGAACGATGTGCCCACGGGTTCGATGAAGCCGACGATCATCGAAGGTGATCGCATCTTCATCAACAAGATCGCTTACGACCTCAAGTTTCCCTTCACCACCTGGCGGATTGCGGAATGGGCAGATCCCCAGTGGGGTGACATCGTGGTCTTGCGCTCGCCCGATGACGATAGCCGGTTGCTCAAGCGACGGTTGGTCAAGCGGGTGGTAGGGCTGCCTGGGGACGTGATCGAGATCCGCAACAATCATCTCTTCGTCAATGGATCCCAAGCAAAGTACGAACCGATTTTCGGCGAGCAGCCTCCAGGCCAGCTGGTGGTGCTCGAAGAAGTTCACGGCCGTGAGCATCCGGTCATGCTCAGCTCGCGGTATTCGACCAGTGGACCTTTTGTGGTGCCTTCGGGGCAGTTCTTTGTGATGGGTGACAATCGTGACAACAGCCGCGACTCCCGCTACTTCGGGCCGGTCGACCGGGCGGCGATCCTGGGCAAAGCCACTGCGGTGGCTGCTTCCCTCGACCTCAACAACCGCTACCTCTACTACTTCCCGCTGCCCATCCCGCGCTGGGATCGTTTTTTCACGGCATTGCCGTAAGCGCCAGGTCGGGTAGCCTAGTCAACCGTGCGAACAGCTTCGATCTTGCCGAGCACGCTGGTTTCTTTCTGACTGGCGTGGTAAAGATCCCAGCGGAGCTGCAAGTTCAGCCAGAAATCGGCCGAAACGCCAAAGAACTTGCTCAGTCGGAGTGCCAGGCTCGGAGTAACTGCTCGTCGCCGGTGGACCAGTCCGTTGATGCGCTGGTAAGGGACGAAGAGTCGCCGCGCTAGCTCCCTCTGGGTCAAATTCATCGGCAAGAGGAATTCCTCACTCAAGATTTCACCTGGATGAGTAGGAGCGCGGTGGGTTGGGACTAGGACCATGGGGCTTTCCTCCTCTTTTAAGAATATCCTCACTGCTCAATTCTGCGCGCGATCAAGCATCGGTTTTTTAACTGTGCTTATTGTCAGCGGTCTCTTATCCACGGTGATAGTCAACAATCTCGACTTCTGCTGGCCCGGCTTCCGTCCATGTGAAGCAAATGCGGTATTGCTTATTAACGCGGATACTGTGTTGGCCTCTCCGCTCCCCGGAAAGCGTTTCGAGGACGTTTCCAGGCGGAATGGTCAACTCTTCCAGAAGGACAACAGAGTCCAGCTGGTCGAGCTTACGAGCCACTACCTGCAGAAGGTTCCGTGGACAGCACCTCCTGGCCAGCGCAGTGGTTCGAGGGTGTGGTGTATATCTTCGTATGGCAATAGGTAAATTAGCTTGAAGAAATCCAGCTCACACCCTACACTCGCATGCATACTCGCCCTTGAGAGCGATCGCGAAGAACTATGAATGATCACCGCCGTGAAGAGATGCGAAAGGTCTTCGAACGCTGGAGCAGCGGATCGAGGGTCGGCCGAGTCGTGGTCACCAACCTCGATCCGCTTGAGCACTTCCTCCCCGCCACTCGGATGCGCAAGATCCTCGGCGTGCTCTATCGGCACCGGAATGATCCCTTGCCGCAGCTTGAGCGTGCCTACGAGCAGGAGTGCAACCGGCATGTGAGGCGGGGCGGACGGATCCGTTGTCGGCCGTTGCCGACATTGGTGGGTCGATAGGTAGAGCTGGAGTCGTTCGCCACCCACCTCTGCTTGAACAGCGGCGGTTTCATCACGGCTCAGGCGCAGGCGGACGACTTCATCACTCGGATTCTCGCGGGTGACAGCCTCAGCGACAAAGAAAAAAACCTCCCCATGTCCCGATACTCTGCCTGGGTGACCTGGGGCGCCGCGTTGGGTAGCGACCCCTTCGAGTTCGCTGGCGGCAGCAGCGAGCAGGTGCGGGGCTGCCTTGGCCTCGATCCCGAGAAGCGCTGTCAGACAGGCCTCTTGCTGCTAACATACAGCGTGGAGAAGGGCTGCGCGCTTCTGCGACCGACCGTGGCCGATGCAAGACTATTCCTTTTCTTCGAGCCGCCGTGGGTCGGGTTCGAGGATCACGGCTGGACGAAACCCTGGCCACCGGGTCTTGCCGACAGTAGCTCACCTGCACTGTGCCCTCGTCCCGAGGCCGTGCATGAGCCGCAGCCGATGAAAGCCCTCGTCGGGAGGCCACGTCTATGGCAATGATCCGAAAATCGCGCAAACCCACTCCGGCACCGGTGCATAGCGCCGAGCACCAGCGCCGGTACCTCGACAAGTACCTTCACTCAGGGGCGGCCGAGCCAGGCTCCGGCGAGGTACTCTTTCTCGGCTGGCTCGAAAACCTCAACGAAGCCGATTGGGAGGATCTCCTGGGCGACCTGTTGCAAAACCGACCAGAAGCCCTGGAGGTGGTCAGCCCACCGCGGGGAGACGATCCCCTCGCCTATGCTGCGGTCCTCTTCGACCGTGTGGGAGGAACCTCGCGAAACTTGTTGCGACGTGCCATGGACCGTCTGCTGCAGAGGCTGAGCACTTCTCGCAGCGCCGATGAACCCTCGCTACTGCAAGCCCTGGCCTTTTCAGGTCTGATCTCGGACTCCGTCACCCCCGCCACCCTGATGAGCTGCGCCGTGAACCGCAGTTTGTCGGCCGAAGCCCGCTTTCGTGCCGCCGCGGCCCTCGCTGCCCGGGAGGGGGCAGCCCCGGTGACTTTCTGGCAACAGATCGAGCTCGACCACTTCCCGGAGCTCAGCCCTGCGGTGGTCACCGGATTGACGGCTGTCGCCCCGCAACTGGCGCTCTCCCGGCTGCTCGAACTTGCGGCCCCACCACCCCGGGCCGATCGGCTTGAGTACCCCTTGCGCTTGCTGCTGCGCAACCTGCGGCGGACACAACGCGGTTTCGAGCACCTTCGAACGACTCTCGACCAGGCACCGAATTGGCTTGCAGCGCTGCTGCGCGAGGTTCTCGATTTCGCCGAGTTTGGCGAGCTCCGGGCCGAGCTCTGCAACTCGGCTCAAAGAGCAGATGGAGAATCAAAGCCATCAAAGCCATATTCCATTTTCTCCAAGCTCATCGACTTCTTGGAGGAAGCACTCATCGAGCCTCTTCCGGGTTTTCCAACAGGTGCTGAAATCCAGAGCCTTGTCGAGGCCGCCATGGGGGCTCTCGGTAGCGGACCTCTGATGCTCACCGAGCCTTTTGTTGGCTCGGCGCCGCACGACGTTGACTTTAGGACGAGATACCTTCATTGTCTTCATTTAGCACTCTGCCATCCCGCGGTCGGTGAGCAAGGATTCGACCAGCTTGTCCGGTATTCCCACCGGTATTCTCAAAAGCCCGAAGAGCTCGTGACTGCCACTCGCCTCGCTCTAGCACAAGAGCACATAACCGGCGAGCAGTGCTTCAGCACTATGAGTAAGTACTTTGACAACAAACGGTGTCGTAAGATCCTTAGCGATACTCTTGGAAGCTATGTTCATGCTCATGATGACATTGCAGATTTTCCTTCAGAAATAATGCGGATCGGTACCAAGCTCTATCATATCGATCCTCGGCTGGTCGCTGGCAACGACACGCTGAGGCTGCTTATCAGCGATACCGTCGTGCCCCCTTCCTTCGATGCCTGGGCTTCGCACTACACAGGAAGGCGCGTAGCATGACCCCTGCCATGGACCGCGACCGAAGAATTTCTAGCGAGACGGTTTGGCGTTTCGATAACGCGCTGCGCATCGCGCTTTGTGATAAACGCTTGGAAGTAACAAAGCCTATCACGTTCTACTATGACGCCGACGTAGTTTTGCGAATGATCCTGGGTTTCCAGCAGTTTCGCTACGATATCCATCCGGTCCGTGACGAGCGGATTCTGCTCGTGCGGGCACTGCTCTGCTCGGGCTATCTGGGCGAGGTTCACTTGCTGCGTCCCCACGCTCTCGAGATCGACG
Source organism: uncultured Thermoanaerobaculia bacterium (assembly GCA_964499975.1). Taxonomy (GTDB): domain Bacteria; phylum Acidobacteriota; class Thermoanaerobaculia; order Multivoradales; family J023; genus CAZCOV01. The sequence continues at coordinate 9,319 of CAZCOV010000032.1, read as the reverse complement.
AGGTATTGCACTCGAAATTCGCACGGGTTCGTGAGGGTAACACCGAGGATCTTGAACGCGATCTCGGGGATTTCCTCGACGAATGGCATGTACGAGCGACGTTCGACGTTCTCCACCAAGCAATTGAGCAAACACCGCTAGAAAGCCGAGTCGATCGTTTCTACGAAGAACTCAAGGAAGTGGGGCACGAATCGTTTACCCCTATCGAGCTCGCCAACGGGGACTGGCGGCAACGGCTCGCTCGCTTCGCCAGAGACCAGCTTATCAAGTTTACCGATCCCGCCCCTAGCCTGCGGTTGACGCTGAAAGATCCGGTTCTTTGGGAAATTCGTGACATCATCGCCAAGGCGCGAAAGGGTAAGAAAGAGCTTTCGCATAGTATTCTCCGCGATGCCACAGCCCTTGCACTCCTCCACCAACAGATTCGCAACCGAGAGGAAGGCCGTGACCTTCCTCTCGTGAGGTTCTACTCGGAAACCGAGGTCCTGCGGGGGGCATGGCAACGAAACCGAAGGCTCAAAGAACTTCTTTCCTACAAGCCTGGCGGCGAGTTCGCGGAAACTGGCGAGGAGCTGCGTTTTTGCTTTCGGGACGCTGACTACTTTATCGTCCGGGCTTCTTTCGAAGAGCTGCGCTTCCCGAAACTCAAGACATCCCGGCCGGCGGCTTCCGAGGTATCTCTGGAGAATCTCGAAGCGGTTACCAGGGAGTTGGGCGCCGTGCTCAAAGAGCAAGGCACACTTGACAACATCTATCTGGAAAACGCACCACTCAAGGACTACATCGAGCAGTTTGAGTCATTATCTTTTTTGCGGTCGTTCTGGGTGCGCTACAAGCCCCCCAAAGCGATGAACAAATTTGTTGCCGGTCTGGCAGAAGTCTGGGCCTTCGCCCGGGAGGGTCCGACCGGCGAGGCGGTGCGTAACCGGATCGCCAGAGAGATCAAGGAGGTTCAGAAGGAGCTTCGGAGCACGGTTCAAGACCTGCGGGACAGGTATCAGCTCTTTTACTCGATTCAAAAGTTTTCGGATGAATTTTTGCGGGGCAAAACAAAGTTTTTCCGATCTCCCGACCCCATCAAAGACCTCGGCTTGATCCGTTGGGGCATCGAGCTGCCACCAGAGAGCATCGAGCAGTTCAACGCCTTGATGGCAATGTTGCTCGCCGATGAGGACGAGAAGTGGTGGCGGGGTTGTGCTGAGCTGACCGACTTGGTGCGCAGTATTGATCATAATTTTGATCAGTGTGCCCTGGCCTGTGCTGCTCTCTGGTCGCTGCGTAACTTCACCACCATCGTGGCTGCTCTCGACCAATACAACCGGTCCGCGGGAGCGCTTCCGACCAGCTTCCTTTTGCTGCGCGCTGCTGCGAATCTCCACGCAAAAAACCTACCATTTAATGTAAAAAGCGAACTCCTCGCGGAAACGACCCAGCTGATTGATCAACTCTCAACCAAAGTAAGGCCGAAATTCTTGATTGGCTTGGGCTATCTCTATTTTCATTCATGGGAACCAGAAAAACACAGGGATTACTCCAAGAACCCGCAGGCCAACGCCATCAAGGCCCAGCTTGATACTTGGCTCGAGACCAGCTTCCGCCTGGGCGAGGAGGCAGTAGAAACATTGGAAAGCTTCACTTTATACTGGGCGTTTGCTGTCAATCACTGCACTTACGTCGGCTCTGTGGGGGAACTTGGGGGTCAACGAATCAACCCCTACCTGAATCGGCTGATCAAGCTCGAGAACCACCGTGAGCTGTGGAACTACAGGTTCGCCGATACCCTTGCCTACTACTATTATCTGATGGCGAAAAACCTGTTCGAGGAATCGGGTAAGCCAGCAAATCAGCTCACATCGCAGGACCGGCAGATTATTCATGCCAACCTCAAAAGCGCCTTCGATGTCTATGCACGAGCCCGTGACTACTTCGGTGATATGGAGATTCCCACCCACTTGAACGAGATTAATACATTTTGTGCGCAGGTTGGCTATGGCGGAGCCCCGGAAAAGATCCGCCCCCACCGAATTCCGCCTGACCCCTATGACATTATTTGACACATTTGACATTGACATTCTTGTTCAAACGGCACTTCGTCATGATCACCTCCAGCTCGACGGCAACGGAGCCCTCACGCGCTGACCAGGCTTAAACCCCCGTCGTGAGGAATCACGGCACCGGTGAGCCAGGCGCTTTGCGGGCTGGCGAGGAAGAGCGCGAGTTCGGCAATGTCAGCGGGTTGGCCCACGCGCCCGAGGGGCGTGGCCTGGGCAAAACTGGCGAGGGCTCCGGCAATCGCCTCTTGCGGCATCAAGGTCGCAAGGATCGGGGTTTCGACCACTCCCGGACAGATCGCATTGACCCGAATGCGGTCGGGCGCAAAATCGAGCGCCCAACAGCGGGTGAGCATGTCGACCCCGGCTTTGGCAGCGGAGTAGACCGAGAAGTTCTTGACCACGCCTTGGGTGACCGACGACGAAATGTTGATCACCGCAGCGCCGCCCGCCTGGGCGTGCTGGCGCAAGTGGGGCCAGGCCGAGCGTGTCATGTACATCGGCCCTTTGAGGTCGACGTCGACCATGGCTTCGATGTCTTCGCTCGACATGTCGCCCAAGGCGCCGTAGCGGGCGACCCCGGCGTTGTTGACCAGGAGGTGCAAGCCACCCCAGGTCGAAACCGTGGTCGAAACCGCCCGAGCCGTGTCCTCGGCGTTGGCCACATCGCATTGAATCGCGATCGCTCGCCCGCCGTCGGCCAGGATTTCGCGGACTGCTTCGGCTAGGGGCTCACGCCGTCGTCCGGTCAGGGCCACGGCCGCACCAGCGCGCGCAAAGGCCGTGGCAATCGCCCGCCCAATGCCGGTCCCACCGCCGGTGATGATCGCCACCTGGTGGGCTAGGCAAGTCATGGCTTCCCCCAATTTGCCGCGAGCAAATGATCCGGGTTGAGCTCTGCCAGCTCGGGCAGGACGAAACGACCGTCCTGGCGCACCAACTGGCCGTCAAAGTAGAGCTCGCCGCCACCTGCTTCTGGGTGCATCAGGAGGACCAGATCCCAATGGACCTGGCTCTGGTTGCCATTCGAAGCTTCCTCGTAAGTGTTGCCCACCGCCAAGTGGATGCTGCCCGCAATTTTTTCGTCGAACAGGATGTCCTTCATCGGCCGGGTCACGTGAGGATTGAGCCCGAGGGCGAACTCGCCGAGGTAACGCGCGCCAGGATCGGAATCGAGCACCTTCTCGAGGTGCCAGGTATTGCTGCTGGTCGCCGCGGTGATGTAGCCATCGCGGAACACCAGGCGCACGTTCTCATGGGTGACGCCGCGGTAGATGGTGGGAGTGTTGAACTGGATCGTGCCCTGGACGCTGGTCTTGACTGGGGCGGTATAGACCTCGCCATCGGGGATGTTGCGGTGACCGTCACAGCAGACTGCAGGAATGTCGCGGATGCTGAATTCGAGTTCGGTGCCGGGCGCTTTGAGTAAAACCCGGTCGGTCCGCGCCATCAGCGCTTGCAGCGGTTCCATCGCGCGCGACAACCGGGCGTAGTCGAGCGTGCAGACGCGGAAATAGAAATCCTCGAAAGCGGTCGTCGACATCAGGGCCTGCTGCGCCATGGCCGGGGTGGGCCAACGCAGCACCACCCAGCGGGTCCGCTTGACCCGCAAATCGATGTGGGTGGGCTTGCGGTAGTAAGTTTCGTAGAGTGCCATCTGCTCCGGTGGTACGTCCGACCATTCCGACATGTTGAACTGGCCGCGGACGCCGATATAAGCCTGCACCTGGGTCATCACCAAGGATTCGGAGTCGCCCCACAGCCGCATCTGCGCTTCACTTGCGCAGAGCATGAGTTCGCGCAAGATGCGGTTGCTTTTGAGGCCAACCACCGGTTCAGCGCCCACCCGGGCAACTGCGCGGATGAGCGCGATGGTAAAGGCTTCCGGAGTGTCGAAGGCTTCGATGAATACCTTGTCGCCCGCCTCGAGCCGGCAGGAATAACGCACGAGCAAATCGGCCAGCTGGTCGTAGCGGGGATCGGTCATCGCCTTGGCCTAGATCGCAACGACGGAGTCTTGCGTTCCGAAACGGTTTCTGACCAGGTTGTCCGGAGCATCGTCGTTGGCCCAGCGCTCGCCATCAAAAAGGTAGCGGAAGCGGAATTCTTTCCCGGCGTCGAGCGACAAAGTGATGCTGAAGGTTCCGTCCTTGCACTTTTTCATAGGGTGGGCATCGATGCTCCAGGCGTTGAACTCGCCGAGTAACGCGGCGTTGTCCGCTTCACCCGGCACTTTGAACGTCACCCGGCAAGATTTGCCGGTTTTGGAATAACTTTTTTTGAGCATGGTTTCTCCCCTCCTCGGGGTTAGGCTCTTTCGCCGTGAAGTTCGGGTACTTCCCCTGTTGCGCGGATCCGAAATGAAAAAAGGCTTGAGATTCGGTGTTATCGACGGGTTGCGGCGAAAGGTAGGTTTGACAAGTGGATGCTCTCAGTGGATGTCTCATCTGGTTCTCAGATGGATGTCCTCAGCACGCGGCGGAGTTTAGCACAGCTGTGGTTGGGTCCGGCAAGCCCGTGGCCCCGACCCCGACCAGCTTCACACCACGTGGCTCACAGCATGCCGAGCTCGAGCTGGGCCGCTTCAGACATCATGCTGGGATTCCAGGGGGGGTCCCACACCACTTCGACGTCAGCTTTCTGGACCCCGGCCACGCCCTCGATCGCGGCCTGCACTTCGCCGGGCAAGGACCCGGCCACTGGGCAAGCGGGTGAGGTCAAGGTCATTTGGGTGGAAACTTGACCTTGAGCGTCGACTTTGAGGCTGTAAATCAGGCCGAGTTCATAGATGTTGACCGGAATTTCCGGGTCGTAGACCGTCTTCAAAGCGGCGATGATCTCGGCTTCAAGCGGGGATGGGGAAGCTGCAGCCGGGTCGGTCGCCGGGTTCATCATGGGTTCCATCAACAAGCCTCCTCAGGCGGTATGGGGCGACGGTGTTGGCCGCGTTTCACTCGGTGCTGATCGGTTGCGGGCTGGCGTCTAGGGCCGCGGCCAGGGCATGCCAGGCCAAGGTCGCACATTTGACCCGCATGGGGAATTCGCGCACCCCTTGCAGTGCGGCCAGCTTGTCCAATTCTGCGGGGAAGGCTGCGTCTTCCTTGGCGGTCATGGCGGTGTGAAAGCGCTCGAACAAGGCTCGTGCTTCCGCCACGGTTTTGCCTTTGACCAGTTCGGTCAAGAGGGAAGCCGACGCCGTGGAAATGGCGCAGCCAGCTCCGGCAAAGGTGACCTCGCGGACGATTCCGTCTTGAACTTGTAAGAAAATCTTGACCCGATCGCCGCACAAGGGATTGTACCCTTCGGCCGAGTGGCTGGCACCCGGCAGAACCTGGCAATTCCGCGGGGTGCGGTAGTGGTCGAGGATGATTTCCTGGTACAAGTCGCGCAGCTCGGACATCAGCCAAAGATCTCCACCACCCGGCGCAAACCCAGGATCAGACGATCCACGTCGGCGCGGGTGTTGTAACAGGCGAAGGCCGCGCGGACCGTCGCCGGGATACCGAAATGGTCCATGAGCGGCTGAGCGCAGTGGTGCCCCACCCGCAGGGCAATGCCTTCGTGGTCGAGGATGGTGCCCACGTCGTGGGCGTGGACGCCTTGGACCACGAACGAGATGACCGCGGCGCGGTGCTTGGGATGGCCGATCAGCTCGACTCCCGGCATCTCGCGCAAGCGCTCGACCGCTCCCATGACCAGCTCTTGTTCATAGGTGTAGACCGCTTCCCGGCCGAGCTGTTCGAGGTAATCGATCGCCGCCGCCAAACCGATCGCGCCCACGATGTGCGGGGTCCCGGCTTCGAAGCGGTGGGGGGGCGGCGCAAATTCGCTCTTGGCGAACGTCACGCTGCGGATCATTTCACCGCCTCCCTGGTAAGGCGGCATGCTCGCAAGCAGTTCGCCCCGGCCATAAAGCACACCAATGCCGGTCGGTCCGAAAAGTTTGTGGCCAGAAAACGCATAGAAGTCGCAGCCCAAAGCCTGGACGTCGACGGGCATGTGCGGCACGGCTTGGGCCCCGTCGAGGAGAGTGGGGATGCCGCGTTCCCGCGCTTGAGCGACCAGCTGGGCGACTGGGTTGACCGTGCCCAGGGCATTCGAAACGTGGGTCAAGGTCAGGAACTTGGGACCCAAATTGAGCCAGCGCAGAGCTGCTTCGAGGTCCAAATCTCCGTGCTCGTCGAGCGGAATCACCCGCAAGTGCGCACCGGTCTCGGCGCAGATCAGCTGCCAGGGGACGATGTTCGAGTGGTGTTCGAGCGCCGAGATCAAGACCAGGTCGTCCACCTGCAGGCGGGGACGGACAAAGCTGTGGGCGACCAGGTTGATCGCTTCGGTGGTGCCGCGCACAAAAACGATTTCCGCGGCAGCCGCAGCGCCGAGAAAGCGGCTCACCTTTTCGCGCGCGTTTTCAAAAGCAGTGGTCGCGCGTTGCGACAGGGTGTGGACCCCGCGGTGGACGTTGGCGTAGTCCCCGCTGTAGGCTCGGGCCATGGCGTCGATCACTGCCTGCGGCTTGTGCGCGGACGCAGCGCTGTCGAGGTAGACCAACGGACGGCCATGGATTTCTTGGTGGAGCGCTGGGAAGTCCTGCCGCACCCGGGTCGGGTCGAAGTCCTGGGGTTGGGCTGCCGCAGGCGCCACCAGGGGCACGAGTGCTGGACTCATATGGCTTGCCTCACCACTTCGCCTTTGGGCAAGCGGGTGAAGAGGAATTCTTCGAGGTCCTGCCGCACTGCCGGCAACCGGATTTCCTGCAGCACTTCCGCGGCAAAGGCATAGGTCAACAGGCTCTTCGCCGCTTCTTCTCCGATCCCCCGCGAGCGCAAGTAGAACACGGCTTCGTCGTCGAGATGGCCGGTGGTCGAACCATGGGTGCAGCGCACATCGTCGGCGAAGATTTCGAGCTGCGGGTTGCTGTGGACCAGCGCTTCCGGTGACAACAGCAGGTTACGGTTCGATTGCTTGGCATCGGTTTTCTGGGCTTGGGGGTGGACGCGGATGCGGCCGTTGAAGGTGGCGCGCGACTGATCCTCCAAGATGCCTTTGTACAGTTCGTAGCTCGTGCCGTGTGGTTTGGCATGGTCGACCAGCATGTAGTGGTCGATCTGCTGCTTGCCCCGCGCCAGGTAGAGCCCGTTTAAGGTGCAGTTCACGCCGGGGGCTGCGAGCAAGGCGTGGATGTCGTGGCGCACCAAGGCCCCACCGTGGGTGATCGCGTGGGAAAAACAGCTGGCGTCGGTTGCGAGGATGACCTCTTGGGTGGCCAGATGATAGCTCGCGAGCCCTTCTTCGCCCAGTTTATAGTGATCGATGACCGAACCCGCCAGCCCGACGATTTCAGTGACCCCACAAGTGAAGTAAACCTCCTCGGGGAAGCCACCATAAGTTTCGACCACGGAGACCTGGGCCTGCTCACCCGCGATGATCAGGTTGCGCGGGTAAGTGGCAATGGGGTTTTGGCCGCCGGTGGTGCTGAGGAAGAGCGCGTGGAGCGGGGTTTCAACCACCACTCCGGGCGGCACATAGACAAAGAAACCGTCTTCGAGGTAAGCGCAGTTGAGCGCGACCAAAGCTTGGTCCGGGTCGGCGTGGTGGCCGAGGTGGGGCAACACCAGGTGCGGGACCTCGAGCAGGGCTTGGGCCAAACTGCCGACATAAACCCCGGCGGGCAACGCTGGCTGCTGGGCCTTGAGGTCCGGGACCAGCCGTCCGTTGACGAAGATCCACTCGGCGCAGCCTGGCAAAAGAAACGGCTCGATTTGTCCGTGGGTCAGCCCACCGCTGCCGGGCTGCGGCCGGCTGAACCGGGTGCGCAGGATCGGGGCGAGGTTGGTATTGCGCCAGGCCTCTTGGGTGATCGCGGGAAAACCCAGCTGCTCGAAGCGCTGCTGCGCTGCTCGGCGCAGGGCCTTGACTTCACTCGGTTGCGCCGTGAGGGTTGTGTCTAAGTCTTGCAGCCACGAACTGGCAACTGCTACCGCGTTCATCAGCGCTCCTCTCAAGCTGAGACCGCAGCCGTCTGCTGCGCCTCGCGTTCCAGCCAGGCATAGCCTTTGGCTTCCAGTTCGTGGGCCAAGTCCTTGCCGCCGGAGCGCACGATGCGCCCGTCGAACAGCACGTGGACGAAGTCGGGCACGATGTAGCTCAACAGGCGTTGGTAGTGGGTGATGACCACGAATGAACGCGCGGGACCGCGCAGGGAATTGACCCCGTCCGCCACGATTTTCAAAGCGTCGATGTCGAGGCCGGAATCGGTTTCGTCGAGGATCGCCAGCTGCGGTTCGAGCACCGCCAGGTGGAAAATCTCGTTGCGTTTCTTCTCGCCGCCGGAAAAGCCATGGTTGACCGGACGACGGAGCAGCTCTTCATCCATTTTCACCAGCTTCATGCGCTCGCGCACCAGCTTGAGGAAATCTGCGGCGTCGATCGGGGTTTCCCCGCGGTGCTTACGAATCGCGTTGAGCGCGGCTTTGAGGAAGTAGGTGTTGCTCACCCCGGGGATCTCGACCGGGTACTGGAAGGCCATGAACACGCCTTCGCGCGCTCGCTCCTCCGGTGCCATGGCGAGCAGATCCTGCTTCCCCAAGTGGACTTCCCCGGCGGTCACGGTGTAGTCCTCGCGTCCGGCGAGCACTTGCGCCAGGGTGCTCTTGCCCGACCCGTTCGGTCCCATGATGGCGTGGACTTCGCCCGTCTTAACCGTCAAGTCCACCCCTTTGAGGATCTCCTTGCCCAAGACTTCGGCATGTAAGTTCTTTATCGTCAACATGTTCGACATGTGTTTCTCCAGAATTGAAAAAATCCAACGCAAAAATCCCTGAGCAGTGCTCGCTGAATCTGCCGTGCTAACCCACACTGCCTTCGAGGCTGATATCGAGCAGTTTTTGGGCTTCGACCGCAAACTCCATGGGCAATTCGCGGAAAACTTCCTTACAAAAACCATTGACGATCATCGACACCGCGTCCTCGGTTTCGATGCCGCGCTGATTGCAGTAGAAGATCTGGTCCTCGCCGATTTTCGCCGTGGTGGCCTCGTGTTCCATGCGGGCGGTCGGGTTTTGCACATCGATGTAAGGGAAGGTGTGGGCTCCGCAGCGATCGCCGATCAGCATCGAATCGCATTGCGAAAAATTACGGGCGCCGGTCGCATTCTTCAGGATCTTGACCATGCCGCGGTAAGTGTTTTGCCCTTGCCCGGCCGAGATCCCTTTGGACACGATGGTGCTGGTGGTGTTCTTACCAACATGGACCATTTTGGTGCCGGT
>CAZCOV010000031.1:18006-29183 GCA_964499975.1 uncultured Thermoanaerobaculia bacterium | reverse complement strand
ATCGCCAGCGCTGTGGCTGTTGTGGGCCTGGATCGCCGGGGTCATTTGGGCGGCTTTTTTCTACGCCCCGTTGGCCCAGGGCTTCATCGGCCTCGAAGGCCAGAGCCCGCAGACCAGCCGCATCGTTTTTTTCCACGTTCCCCTGGCCGTGGCTTCGTTTTTCGCTTTCCTCGCGAGCAGCGTGTGGAGTGGACTCTACCTCTGGCGGCGGCGGCTGGCGGACGACCACGCCGCATTTGCCGCGATCGAGATCGGCTTCCTGTTCTGCTTGCTCGCCACGTTGACCGGCGCGATTTGGGCGCGGGTCCAGTGGGGGGCCTACTGGAATTGGGACCCGCGTCAGATCTCGATCGCCCTCGCGCTGCTCTTCTATGGCGCTTATTTGACCTTGCGCACCTCGCTCGAAGATCCCGAAACCCGCGCGCGCTTGTCCGCCGCCTATGCGGTCTTGGGGCTGGTGGTCGCACCATTTCTCTACTTCATCTTGCCGCGGATGGCCAGCTTCTCGCTGCATCCCAAGCCCGGTGGCGCGGAAATGGAGCCGCGTATCGGGCAAGTCGTGGTCGCGGGCATCCTCGGCTTTACCGCGCTCTTCTTCTGGCTCCACCGCCTGCGCTGTCGGGTGCTCGCGCTGGAAAACCGCGAAGAAGCCGCGGTTGGCTTTCCGGACCCAACATTCCAGTGAGGTCGCATGAAAGACGGTGGTACGCTCTGGCTCGCAATCGTCAACCTGGTGATCTGGACCGGGTTGTTCCTCTACCTGCTGCGCCTCGACCGCAAAATCGCTAAGCGGGAGAAAGAACCATGAACCAAAATCGCAAACCGTACCGTTTCTACTGGATCGGCGCTATTTTGCTCCTGAGCCTCTCGGGTTTTGCGTTTTTTGCTTTTGACGAATTTGAAAAGTCGCTCACGCCATATGTCTCCTACCAGGAAGCCATGAGTTCAGCGCGCAATGTCCAGGTTGCCGGCGGGCTCGAGAAGGGCTCGTCGTCGTATGAGGATGCGACCCAATCTCTGCATTTCACCCTGGTCGATCCCGCAGGTAAGGGCACCCTCCGGGTGCGTTACCCAGGACTCAAGCCGGCCAACTTCGAGGACGCGATCAGCGTCGTGGCGATCGGCCGCTTTGACCGCACGACCCAGGAGTTTGCAGCGGACAAGCTGCTGGTCAAGTGCCCGAGCAAGTACCAGGGGCTCGAAGCTCAAACCAAAACTTACGACTAGCCGGTAGAGCACTCATGAAAACCTTCTTCCAGCTCTACTTGCCCGGCGCGGTGCCCTTGTGGTGCGCCACGTTTTTCGCTTTGGCAGCGCTTTGGGGTTACTCGCTGGTGCTCCGCGGGGATGAGGATGCACGACGGTTTGCCCGCCGCGGCTATTTGTTTTTCACTTGGTCGATCGTGCTCACCTCAGCGGTCCTGCTGCTCTGCTTGATCCGGCGCGACTTTCGCATCGAGTATGTCTACCAATACTCTGGGCTCGACTTGCAAACCCACTACCAGATCGCAGCGTTTTGGGCTGGACAAAAAGGCAGCTTCCTGATCTGGCTGCTGTGGGGAGCCCTCCTCGGGCTACCCCTGCGCTACGCAGCCGGCCAGCGCGACGAAGCCCCGGTGATGGGGGTGTACTTGCTCACCTTGTTCGGCCTGCTGTTCATCCTGGTACGCGAGAACCCCTTCGTCATGCTCGACCACACGCCCGCAGATGGCGCTGGGCTCAACCCGCTGTTGCAGGATGACTGGATGGTGATCCATCCGCCGATCATGTTCATCGGCTACGCGGCCGCGGCCATTCCTTTTGCTTTTGCTTTAGCAGCCATGTGGCGACGCGATACCTCGTCCTGGGCGAATAAAACGTTCCCTTGGGCGCTGGGCGGTTTTTTGGTGCTCGGCACCGCCATCTTGATGGGCGGATACTGGGCCTACAAAACCCTGGGCTGGGGTGGGTACTGGGGCTGGGATCCGGTCGAGAACGCTTCGCTCATCCCCTGGATTTTCGGCACGGTGCTGATCCACGGCCTGTACCTCGAACGGACCCGCAATCGTTATCGTCGGGCCAACTTGGTGATCGCCTGCTTGCTCTACCTTGCGGTGCTCTACGGCACATTCCTCACGCGTTCCGGCGTGCTCGCAGACTTTTCGGTCCACAGCTTTGTCGACCTCGGCATTTCCGGTTGGTTGATCGCGCTGATGGCGTTTTTCTTGCTTGCCTCGGTCTACTTGCTGGCGACCCGGTTGCGCGAGGTGCCCACCCAAGAGAACGAGGACCCGCTCTTCTCGCGCGGTGCCTTCATGATGATCATGACCATCGTGGTCCTGGTTTCTGGGGTGGTGATCACGCTGGGAACCTCGGCGCCACTCTTGACCCGGTTCCTGGAAAATCCAGGTCAAGTGGGACCCGAGTTTTACAACCGGGTCAACTTGCCGCTCGCCATCTTGATGGTGTTCTTGCTTTCCTTCATCCCGTTTTTGACCTGGAAGGAAACCCCGCTGCGCGAGCTCGCACGCAAGCTCGTGCCCGGCGCGGTTGCCGCGCTGGTCATCACCGGCATCGCCCTTGCGAACCGAGTGTTCGATGTTTTTCATCTAGCATTCTTCTTCTTTGCCGCGCTCGCGCTCGCCACTAATTTGCAGAAGGTGATCGAGCTGGCGCGAACCCATGGCCTGGCCAAGGTGGGCGGCTACTTGTCGCATGTTGGGGTCGGGATCATGTTCATCGGTATCCTTGCGTCCTCGGCTTATGACCAGAGCACCAAGGTGACCCTGGAGCAAGGTGTGGCGCAGAAGGTGGACGAGTTGACGTTGACGTTCAAACGCTTCATCCCACGGCAGGGGCACGAAAAGGAGCGCTTGGAAATCGAAGTGGTGCGCGACGACGGAATGACTTACTTGTCGTACCCCAAGCTCTTCGTCAATGACCGCACCCGCCAGCTGATGGTCAACCCGCACATCCACAAACTGCTGTTCGAGGACCTTTACATCTCGCCGATCGAATTCGATCCAGGCGCGCCGCCTGGGGTCGATCAGCAGCTGGTGCTGACCAAGAACGCGCGCGGCGAGGCTGGCGACCTCGAAATCCGCTTCATCGATTTCGACCTCTCGGCCACTGGCAACCCGATGATGGCTTTTGCCGCCGGCCGGCCAGTGACGATCGGGGTTCAGCTAGAAGTGCGCCAGCGCGGGGCAGCTGCTGCTGTCCCGGTGACCGCGTTTTACCAGTTCAGCCAGAACGGTCAGGTCGAAACTCCGCCGGTCGAGCTGCCCGGAGGCGGCTGGGTGGCGATGACCGGGCTCAACCCCAACACTGAAGAAATCCAGCTCAATTTTGGCGGGATAAAGGCAACCCCCAAGCTGGCTTCCGTGGCGATCGACGTCACTCAAAAGCCGCTGATCACGCTGGTGTGGTGGGGTTTGTATGTGGTGCTGATCGGAGGAGCGATTTCGACGTTTCATCGGTACCGCGCAGCGCGTCAAGTCGAGCAGGCCCTGCCCGCAACCCCTGACGTCGGCAGCTGAAATCGCCGCATCCTGCGCCCGCCCGCCACTCGCACGCAACTCCTGCTAGACTCAGCGCGCGGGGAAGCGCTCGGGGGCTGGTGCCTTCCGCGGTCTTCAAAACCGTTGTCCCGTGCCGGGTGCGGTACGGGGGGTGGGTTCGATTCCCATGCGCTTCCGCCAACCCTCGCCTAAAAGTCGACGCCCCGCGGCAAGAACCGAGAGCGCGTTCAGGGAAAAGGGCCGACGCGCTGGTACAGCCCGACCTCAAAGCCGCGGCGCAAGGAATCCGCAAAAAGGAGCGCCGGGTGATCTTGTCCACGCACTTCGGCCAGACCCGCGATCACCTCATGGGCGTCGTTCCACCGGCGCTGCGCGATCAGGGCTTCGGCCAGAAAGGCGCGGGCAGTGAGGTCCCCTGGGTTTTTTTCCAGCACCTCCCAATAATGCCGCTCGGCATCGCGGTAACGGCGGTCGGAAAACGCCAGGATTCCCGCGAGCAAGGACGTCGTCGGGTGCTGCGGTTGGAGCACGGCGAGGCTGGCCCACTGCTTTTGGGCTTGCGCTAGATCGCCGCGGCCCTCAGCGCGCAAGCAGCGCGCGGCGAGACGTTGGGACAGGCGACTTTGGGGTTGGGTGGCAGCCATGGCTTCATCCTTTGAGCTGATGGAGAGCGCCAAGGGCTGCACGATGCCGGGCCCGCGCGATGATCTCGGCGGCATTCCACATGGTGGCTTCCAAGTTGACGCGCTGTTGCAGCTTGCCCCAGATCTCGCCTGCGCAGCTGGGCGAAGCCGGGGCGGTCGGAGGCGCAGCTGCGGCGCGATCTGCTCGCGCACGGTTTTGGGTTGCGGGATATCCCGGGGAACGGCTGCGGCGATAGCGGGTGAAATCGATAGCCATCTCGTGATCTCCGGTTGCAGGCCAAAAAGGCCCTGGTGCTAGGTAAGCTGGGCCCGCAATGGGCGGTCCAACATGATGGCAGGAGCGAGAGCAAGGGTTGTACCAGGTCGTAGAAACTTGCTTTGAGCTGGGCCGGACCGGGGGTTGGGCCAAAGACGCGGGGCGAACCGCAGGATCAGGGCTCGGCCAAGCAGGGAAGATTTCCCCGTTTTTGCGGTTCGCGAATGGATCGCCATTCAGGGGCAACACCGGCTAGAATTCGAGCGCTTTGTGGCAGCTGACTGTAAGACGCTTACGCCGGTTCCTCTCCCCGTTCCGCCCACGCCGCCTCGAGGCTTGGCTGCGCGCGCGGGTCGACGCGGTCCGTTTGGCCTGGGCCCAGTGGCAGGAATACGGAGAGCGCTGGGCGAAAACCCTCGCTTGGTTCCGCGAGATCCAGGCGACGATTCAAAAGCGGCGCCGGGACACCCGCTTGACGGTTGCCGTCGATGTCAATGCGCTGTGGGAGCCGCTCACCGGCATCGGCTGGTACTTGTACCGCCTGCTCGAACACCTGGCGGAGCGCGAGGACCTGCGCTTGCGCTGCTATGGCCCCCAACTGATTTCGACTCCCGATCTTGCCCCACCGCAAATCGAGCTGCCGCACGGATGCGCCATCGAAGTGGTCCGCTACCCGGTGCCCGCGGACCTTGCCTTTCCTTATGATCGCCTGGTCCACTGGCTGCGCCGTCACCAGGACTGGCTGATCGCAGCGGATCGCAACCGCTTGCTGTTTGCGCCCAACTACTTCTTGCCGCCCACCTTTGGCCGCGCGCGCGGCAAGCTGATCGCCACGGTCCATGATTTGAGCTTTGAGCGCGTGCCGTTGACCATGCAGGAAGAAACGCGGAACAACCTGGCAACTCATCTAGCAGCCACGGTCGAGCGCGCGGTCCGGGTGCTGACCGACAGCGAGGCGGTCCGGGCAGAGTTGGTAGAGGGCGGGCTGGTTGCAGCCGACGTGGTGCAAGCGATTCACCTCGGCCCTGGGCCTACGGCCAACGCTCCCATCGGCGTTTTGCCATCGGGCACGCCCAAGCGCTATGGGCTCCACGTGGGCACGCTCGAACCGCGCAAAAACATCGCCCTGTTGTTGACGGTGTGGGAAGAGCTGCAACACCAGTCCCCAGACCCGCCCGCCCTGGTTTTGTGCGGACGCTGGGGCTGGAAGTCCGAGGAGTTGCAAGCCCTGGTTGCCGCCCACGCGCCAGCGGGTTGGCTTTTCCACTTCGGCTACCTGCCCAAAGAGCAAGTGGCCGCCTTGTACCAGCAGGCGCTGGTCGTGGTGATTCCGTCGCTTTACGAAGGCTTTGGCTTGCCCGCGGTTGAAGCCATGCACTTCGGGATCCCCCTCGTGTGCAGTGATTTGCCGGTGCTGCGCGAGGTTGCCGGGGACGCCGCCCTGTTTGCTCCTGCGGACGACCGCGCGGCCTGGCTGGCGCAGCTCAGCCGGTTTTTGCGCGAACCCGAGCTGCGCCGCGAACTGAGCGCGCGCAGTGCCGCCCGCAAGCCGCTTTTCGACTGGCGCAAGACCGCGGCACAAACCGCTGCTACGTGGCAAGCCGCGTCCGAGTCACCGCCATGACCCCGCGAACCCGCACCGCGCTGCTCAGCGTGCCGCTCATTTGCTTGATCCTGGGCTTTGCCTTGGGCCGTCATCTCGCGGTCTGGTACTCGCCGCGCTGGCGTCCAGCCGTGCTCGATCCGCAGACCGCAGTGGGACAGCTCCTCGCCAACCCCGACTATCCCGTGGTTTTGTGGTTCCCCTACCCGCATCAAAACCTGGACCAGCTGCTGGACGAATTGGGGCTTGCGAAGGACACCCACGCTGCCATGGAAGACCTCCTCGGCCTTGCCGGAGCCACTTTTCCGTCGTTTGGCTCCCGCCCGCTTCCGCCCAGCCATGAGCTCGCGTTCGGGTTCGATTTTGCCCACCAGTCCACTGCAGTGGCTGCGCGGGTCTACCAGGTGCCGGCCTGGTTCGCCCGCCTGGGCGGTCAGCTGGCTGGCAACCCCTGGCTGGCTGGCGGCCTCGTCGAGCTCGGGGATCACTCCGCTCTGGTGGCCTGGCAGCGCAGTTTGTGGAGCGTCACCGTGCCGCCGGTGGCAATCGACCTGGCCCCGGCTCCGCGCCCGAACCATCCCAGCGAAACCCAGCCATGGCTCGCGGCTTTGGCCATGCACCGCGCCTGGTCGATCGTCCCAGCAGGGCAGTATCACCTCGTCTTTGCCGACGGTGAGCACCTCGAGTCGGGCCTGGTCTTGGCTTCGGACCGTCCCCTGCCGGACCTGCCCTGGCCATCCCCCGCGACCTTGGCTCAGCACGGTCTAGCTTGCCTGGTGGTCACCGGGGGCGATGCGCTCACCGCGCGTCCAGCGCAGGCTCTGGGCTTGTTCGTCCAGCCGGACGGCAACCTGCACGAGATCCCGCATGCGGTGGTGGTCTACGCTCCCAGCAGCAAGCACTGGCCGTTGCCCGCTCAGGATCTGCTGGCGTTGTCGGGACGTCATCCTAACCAAGTCGAGCGGGCCGGCTGGCAGTTGGCGTCGTTCGATCAGATCAGCTTGCAGAGTGCCACCGCCCTCTTGCCCCAGCTAGTGGGGTCGCCCGGGGTGCCGCCCCGGCTGGTGGCTCCGGGTCTGGCCTGGGGGGTCTGGGTCGACCTCGACGCTGGCCGGGCCGAGGTCGACCGCATCGCCACCATGTTGACCCAGTTGCCGGTCGTGTCGCAGTCCACCTTGCGTCGCTTGCGCCGTGCCGAGGCGGTGCTGGCTGCTCTGGCCGATCGCTTTGTCTACTTTGAACTCTTGATTACCGACCAGCCCCCTGCCCTGCGCCTGCACTTCGCATCGCGCCTAGCGCCCGCGCAGGCGACTCAAGATGTGGCGGATTGAAAGCCGAGGCTGACCGCGACTTGCCCTTGGCGTCGATCCAAGGTCTCAAAGCCGAGTTTTTCCGGATTGCCCCCAGCGAGGTAGAGCGCACAGGCAAGGTGCCAGAGATCCGCGCCTTTCAGATAACCATGTGCTGCCGCTTTCTCGATTTCTTGGCGCAAGGGCCGGTTCGGAAAGATCCAGGTGATCGCCGCCAAGAGTTCGCCGCCGCCACTCAGACCTTCGCGGGCCAGGGACGAGCGGAACTCTGCTTCCAGCAGGTTGGAAGCAAAGAGCTGTTCATAACCTGCGAGGCGTTGGATCAAGACCTCGGCTCCTGGCTCCTCGAAGGCGATTGCGACCAGGCAGGAAGAATCGACGTAAACGTACTTCGGTTTCACTCGCGCGAGTCCAGAAAGCGTTGCAGCGCTCCATGCCTTTTCACCAGCGGGCGGAGCTTACCGTGACCATTGGCCGGCGGTCCCAGGACACCTTCGGATTCGAGTCGGTGCAAACGGTGCTCGAAGGAGTCCCCAGCGCTTTCCCGCGGACGAATCTCTGCAATCTCCTCTCCGTGATAGGAGATGATGACCTTTTGCCCCGCACGAACCTTGCGCAGGATCTCGCTGAACTTGGCCTTCGCTTCGTAGGTTGAGTAGGTGCGTTCCATGAAAACATCGTTTCAGATCTAGTCTGACTAGTCAAGCGGTTGGCCGAGCGCTCAGCCGTGACGATAGCTAACATCGAGAGCCAACATCAGGCCGCGGTGATTGCTGGAAGAGTGCGCGCTGGGATAGGCTGCGCGGCCGTGAACGCGCGTTTTCATGCCAAGAGGTGCGGTTGACCCAAAACGTCACTTTCGTGCGCGCGGTCTCGCGTTGGCAGATCGTCGCGCTGGCGCTCAACGACGTGATCGGGAGCGGGGTCTATCTGCTGCCGGCAGCTGCCGCAGCCCTGCTCGGGCCAGTTAGCGTGCTGGCGGTTTTAGCCGCAGGCTTGGCGATCTTGCTGGTGGTCCTCTGCTTTGCCGAAGCTGGGACCCACTTCGACGAACCCGGCAGCGCTTACCTTTATGCGCGCACCGCGTTTGGTGAGTTGGTGGGCTTCGAAGTCGGTTGGATGACCTGGCTGACCCGGGTTGCGACCGTGGCCTCGCTCGCCGTCGGTTTTGCCCAAGCGGTGTCCTTCGTGTGGCCGGCGGCAGCCGTGGGCTGGGGACGCGCAGCCGCGATTGCGCTGCCGCTTTTGGGCTTGACGGCGCTCAATTTGTGGGGCGTTGCGGTCGGTGCAATGACCGGGGTGGTGCTCGCGATCGCCAAGCTGCTGCCGCTCGCAGTGTTTGTCCTCGTCGGCGCTTTCGCGGCTTCAGGGTCGGTGTTTGCGGGTCAGAGCTCGTCGGGAGGCAATCCGGGCGAAGCTGTGCTGCTGTTGCTTTTTGCTTACGCCGGCTTCGAGAACACGGCCGCCGCTGCCGGCGAGTTCAAAAACCCCCAGCGCGACGTACCTTTTGCCCTCCTCACCCAAATCTCAGTGGTGACCACCCTCTATGTTGCGGTCCAGGTGGTGGCACTCGCCACTCTCCCGGACCTCGGCAACGCTCAAACTCCCCTGGCCAGTGCCGCGGCCCTGTTTCTCGGACCGCTGGGCGGCTGGTTGTTGACCGTGGGCGCCGCCGCGTCGATCCTCGGCACCAACAACAATTCCGTGCTCAACGGCCCGCGCTATCTCTATGCACTCAGCCACGCGGGTTTCGGGCCGGCTTTCCTCGGCACCTTAAACCCGCGGTTCAAGACCCCAGCGGCCGCGATCTTGACCCAAACCGCGATCGCCTTGCCGCTCGCCCTGGCCGGCTCTTTTACTGGACTGGCTGCGCTTTCGGTGGTAGCGCGGCTGGCCACCTATTTGAGCACTGCGGCCGCAGTGCCGGTGCTGCGCCGGAAGCTCCCGGCGCAGGCTGATGCTTTTCGCCTCCCCGGCGGTCCGACCATTCCGCTTTGCGCCGGGCTCTTGGCCCTCGCTTTTGCCGCCAACGCCCAACCCAAAAACCTGGTCGCTGCAGCAGCGGCCCTGCTCGTCGGTCTGGGCCTTTATGCCCTGCGCCGTGGCCCCGTGCACTGAAACCCCAACCCCTCCAGAACCGGCCTTCCCGCCGTCATGGTTTCTTGAGAAACTTTGTAGGTCAGTGCCAAGTCACGGAGGTCCTCGATGATCAGCCTCGCCGACATCAAAAACGCCAGGTCCCGGATCGCCAGCCGAATCTTCGATACCCCGGTTCGCCCTTCTCCGGTCTTTTCCCGGCGGGTGGACGCCGAGGTCTGGTTCAAGCTTGAGACGTTACAGCTCACCGGCTCGTTCAAGATCCGCGGCGCACTGAACAAGATCCTCTGCTTGAGCGCCGAGGAGCGCGCGTCCGGGGTGATCGCGGCATCGGCTGGCAACCATGCCCAAGGCGTTGCGTTCGCGGCTTCGGCGCTGGGCCTCAAATCGACGATCGTGATGCCGGAAAGCACGCCTCAGGTCAAAATCGACAGCACGCAGGCGTATGGCGATCACGTCAACATCGTGCTCCGCGGTAAGACCTACGACGAAGCTTACCTGCACGCGTTGGCGCTCAACCGCCAGTCAGCCCAGGCGTTCATTCATCCTTTTGATGACGATTTGATCATCGCGGGCCAGGGGACGATCGGTCTCGAGCTCGCAGAGCAGATCAGCGACCTCGACGCCGTGGTGGTACCGATCGGCGGAGGGGGCTTGATCGCGGGCATCGCGTCAGCCCTGGCTGAGTTAAAACCCCAGATCAAAGTCTATGGGGTCCAAACCGAGGCAGCACCCGCCGGGCAGCAGAGCTTTGCTGCGCGCGCGCTGCAGCAAGTCCCGGTCACCCGCACGATCGCAGAGGGCATTGCGGTCGAGCGCCCCGGCACGCGCGCTTTTGCTTGCATCGAAAAATACGTCGCCGATGTCGTCTTGGTGAGCGAAGCCGCGATCGAGCAGACGATCGGCGAGTTGCTCGAAACCAGCAAAATGATGGTCGAAGGCGCCGCGGCGGCCGGGGTTGCTGCCGTGCTCGGCGCGCTCCGCCCGCAGCTTTGCGGACAACGGGTGGCCGTCATTCTCTCGGGCGCCAACATCGACTTGCGGATCTTGCACCGGGTGATCGAACGCGCGCTCGCGCGCACCCACCGGCTGATCCAGCTGCGCTCGATCCTGCCCGACCAGCCCGGGGCCTTGGTGCAATTTCTCGCCGTGATCGCGGAACACAAGGGCAACGTCATCCGGGTGCTGCACGATCGGGTCTTTGCCGGCTCGCGGATTGATCAGGCCAACGTGGGAGTGACCCTGGAAGTGCTCAACGAGCACCACCTCGAAGTGATCGTTCAAGCGCTCGGGAAGGCAGGCTACCAGGCACAAACCAGCGAATCCAGCCCCGAAGGAGCGTAAATCAGTCCCTTGACACCCTTTGATACCGCACCTATACTCGCTGATCCCGAGTTATCAAGCACTTGGCCAGCGATAACACGATTCAGAGAGCTTCATTCAGAGAGCAGCCCAGCTAATCGGCGCCCAGTCGCACAACTCGGTCCCAAGCAGTCCGCACCAGGCTTTAAGCAGCCTGAGTCCATAATCAAGGAGGTCTTGAAAGGTCATGGAACAACAAAACGACGAGATGATCACTGCGCCTGGGGTGCCCCCTGGCGACGAGAGCGAGCTGGACTATGACCAGCTCGTTGCCCTCTACGACGAGAGCATGCGGCATCTCGAAGAGGGTGAGATCGTCCAAGGACGGGTCGTCGAGATAACCCCGAGCGAGGTGGTCGTCGACGTCGGCTACAAGTCCGAGGGCATGATTCCGATCGAGGAATT
>CAZCOV010000031.1:10360-17996 GCA_964499975.1 uncultured Thermoanaerobaculia bacterium | reverse complement strand
CGAAGTCCTGCTCGAAAAAACCGAGGACAGCGAAGGCCACGTCCTGCTGTCCAAGAGCAAAGCCGAGCGTTTGCGCGTCTGGCAAGACATCGAAGACGCCTACCGCGATGGCCGCATCTTGACCGGTCGGGTGATCGAACGGATCAAAGGCGGGCTCACCGTGGACGTGGGGCTGCGGGCTTTTCTCCCCGGCTCTTTGGTCGACATCAAACCCCTCAAGAACCTCGAATCGCTGCGCGGACAGGACCTGCAGTTCAAGGTGATCAGCCTGGACCGTCGGCGCAACAACATCGTGCTTTCCCGGAAAGCCGTTTTGGAAAAAGAGTTTGCGCGGCGCAAGGCAGAAACCCTCGGCCGCCTGGTCGAAGGCGCGCGCTTGCCCGGCGTGGTCAAGAACATCACCGACTACGGCGTGTTCATCGACCTCGGCGGCATCGACGGCTTGCTCCACATCACCGACATTTCTTGGGGCCGGGTCAACCACCCTTCGGAGCACTTCTCGATCGGCGACGAAGTCGACGTGGTGGTGCTCAAGTTCGACCCCGACACCGAGCGGGTGTCGTTGGGTTACAAGCAGCGCAGCGAAGATCCCTGGTCGGTGGTCGACAAGAGCTATCCGATCGGTTCGCGGGTCGAGGGCAAGGTGGTCAGCTTGGTCGACTACGGCGCTTTCGTCGAAATCGAGGAGGGCGTCGAGGGCCTGATCCACGTCAGCGAGATGTCCTGGACCAAGAAGGTGGTCAATCCCTCCAAGATCTTGACCGTGGGCGACAAAGTGCAAGCGATCGTGTCCGAGCTCGACATGGACCAGCGGCGGATCAGCTTGTCGTTGCGCCAGACCGAACGCAACCCCTGGGAAGAACTCTCCGACCTCTTCCCGATCGGCAGCATCATCGAAGGCAAGGTGCGCAACTTGACCGAGTTCGGGGCGTTTGTCGAAATCACCGACGACATCGACGGCTTGATCCACGTCTCGGACATGAGCTGGACCAAGCGGGTCAAGCATCCCAGCGAAGTGCTCAAGAAGGGCGAGACGGTTAAGGCGCGGATCACCAACATCGACGTGGGCAACCAGCGGGTGTCGCTCTCGATCAAGGAGTTCTTGCCCAACGAATGGGATAGCTTCGTGGACAAGTACCACGTCGGCGACACAGTCGACGGCAAGGTGGTCAACGTCACCGACTTTGGCCTCTTCATTGATATCTACCAGGGCCTGGAAGGGCTCGCCCATATCAGTGAGATCCAGGTCTCCGGCGGCAAGCTCGAGAACCAGTTCAAAATCGGCCAGTGGGTGAGCGCGCGCATTTTGCGGATCGAGCAAGACGATAAGAAAGTCGGCTTGACCATGCGCGGAGTGCCGCAACCCGCGCCGGAGGAGCTCGCTGCCCTGGAAGCCGCTTCTGGCAGTGCTGGCGCGGAGAGCGGTGCTGCTGATGCTGCGGGGGGTGAGGCTGCAGCGGGTGACGCCGCCGCGTCCGAAGTCGCAAAGGCATCCGCTGAAGAGGCGGCAACGCCGGCGCCAGCCAAACGCAGCCGCAAGACTAAGGCCGCAGCAGTTGAAGCTGAGACCACAGACGGAGACGGTGCAGCCGAGAGCGCTGGTGAGGAAACCGGAACCTGACTTCCCGATACTTGGGTGATATGCTCAGGGCAATTCGTTGGTTTGGAGCGGCGTGGGGCTCGTCGACTTGAGCGTCGAGTTAGCGTCGACCTAGATCGTTGATCGTTGACTTAAGATTGCGGAGCCGTTGTCATGCAGGATGCGATGACCAAAGCTGAGTTGGTGGAAGGTGTGGCCTTGATCACCCAGCTCACCAAGAAGCACGCAGAAATCATCGTCAACACGGTTTTCGAGAGCATTGTCGACTCGCTCAGAGCCGGCGAAAAGATTGAGCTGCGCGGCTTTGGCAGCTTTCGCGTGCGGCGGCGGGGAGCCCGGCTGGGGCGCAATCCCAAAACGGGCGACCAGGTCGAGGTTCCCGCCAAGCGGATCCCCTACTTCAAGCCTGGCAAAGAACTTCGCGAGCTGCTCAATCCTTGAAATCAATCCATGAAGTCTGAACCCAAGGACACAGTCCCCCCGGCAGCTTACCTGTCGGTTTTTCTCGCCTGGGCGGTGCCGGGGGGTGGCCATTTCTTTCTCGGACGGCGGCTCAAGGCCGTGGCTTTTTTCGCGCTGGTGCTGTTGTCCATGGGGATCGGCAGCCAATTGGCAGGCAAGCTGCCGACCGTGATGTCAGGCTCCCCTCTCGCGGTCTTGGCCACTCTGGGAGCGATGGGCACCGGCCTGCCCTACTTCGTCCTGCGCTTCGTTTTGGACTACCAAGGCGACCCTGGGGCTTGGGGCTTTGAGTACGGCACGGCTTTCATTTTGACCGCGGGTCTGATGAATCTGCTCTTGATGTTGGATGCTTGGGACCTAGCGCGAGGACGTAAGTTGTGAGCCACTTCGAACTGATGGTGATCTATGCCGCTCTGGTCAGTGCTTTTCTCGCACTGCTCTGGCGGCCCACGCCCAAAGCCCAAGTCAAGCTCTTTCTGCAGATTTTTCTCGGGATGGTCGGCGGCGGACTAGCGCTCGCTTGGCTGATGTTCCCGTTTCCGTCCGGACCACCAGCGCCGATCCCGTGAGTTCGCCACGCGACCTCTTGATCGTCGCGGGCGAGGCCTCGGGCGACCTCCATGGGGCCCGCTTGCTGAGCGAGCTGTTGCGCTTGCGGCCAGATCTCCACGCTTACGGCCTCGCGGGCGACGAGCTGCGGGCAGCTGGCTGTGAAGCGCTGGCGGCGAGCTCTGAAATTTCAGTAGTCGGCATCACCGAAGCGCTCAAGATCTTGCCGCGAGCGCGCGCGATCTTTCACCTGCTGCTCACCGCCGTCGAGCAACGCGGCACCCGCTACGCGGTGTTGATCGACTCTCCGGATTTCAACTTGCGCCTGGCCAAGAAGCTCAAGCGACTCGGGGTCAAGGTGATTTATTACATCAGCCCGCAAGTGTGGGCTTGGCGCCGCAGGCGGGTCCAGGCCATTGCCCGAGACGTCGAGCTGATGCTGGTACTTTTTCCTTTTGAGCTTGATTTCTACCGGCAACACGGGGTGAATGCGCAGCACGTGGGGCATCCGCTAGTCGACGAAGTCCCGGTGTTTGCGCGCAGCGCAGCATCCACTGCACCGCCCCAGGCGGTCCGGACCACGATCGCCCTCTTGCCCGGGTCACGCAACAGCGAAGTGCGCGCCTTGTTGCCGGTGATGCTCGAAAGCGTGGCGCAGCTGGCCCGGGAGCACCCGCTGGTGGCTCAGGTCATCCAAGCGCCGACCATCGAGTCAAGCCTGCTCAGCGAGCTGATCGCCGCAGCCCCCCTGCCCTCCCCGGGTCTGGACCTCGAAATCGTCCACCAAGATCGCTTTGCCGCGATCGCGCAGGCCCAGCTGGCGCTCTGCGCTTCGGGCACTGCCACCCTCGAAGTCGGGCTGATCGGGACGCCGCTGATCGTGCTGTATCGCTTGAGCCGCTGGAGCTACTGGCTGGGCAAGCTGCTGGTCAAGCTGCCCAGCTTCAGCATGGTCAACCTGGTTTTGGACGATCGCGTGGTCCCTGAGCTGCTCCAGCACGAAGCCCGTCCTGCGCGGATCGTGAGCGAAGCGCGCCGTTTGCTGTTCGACCCCGGGGCGCGGCAGGTCATGGAACAACACCTGGGGCAGCTGCGCGCACGGCTCGGGAGCAGTGGTGCCAGCCGCCGTGCGGCCTTGGCGGTGGCCGCCTGCTGGCGCGCAGGAGAAACCCCTTGAGCCACGTTCCGCACCAACGGCTGGCACCTTTCCTCGGACGCTACTTTCGGCGCTATGCCCTGTGGACCCTCCTCGCGGTGGCTGCCACTTTGGTTTTCGCCACTTCCACAGTGATGCTCCTCGCCTTGTTCCGTCCGATCTTGTCGGAAGTGATGCTGGCTGATACTGGCACCATCGCCGGCCTGCAATTGCCCCCAGGATCCGCCGCCAAGGAGCCAGAACCGATCGCGCCCTCACCAGAAGCGGCCCCCCCGCCAAGCTCGGAGGAGCCGAAACGCTGGTGGCGCCGGCTCAACCTCGGCCACCTGTTCGACCACATCTTCCAGCAACTCCGCACCCGCCTGGGAATCGATGAGCAGAACGTGGTCATTTTTTTGCCGGTGCTGTTTGTGCTGCTGTTCTTGCTGCGCAGCCTGGCGGATTTCCTCAACGGCTACTTGTTCCAGATGATCGGTCTGGGCGCGACCAACGACTTGCGCAACGATCTTTATGCCCGCATCCTGGCCCAGTCCAGCCGCTTTTATGCGCAGCACCCTTCGGGAGAGCTGGTCAGCCGGGTCGGCAACGACGTTTCGGTGATGCAGAACGCGGTCTCGAATCGCCTGCTCGACTTGTTCCAGCAATCGGTCACCCTGATCGGTTTGATCTGGTACTTGCTTTCGACCCATTTCCGCCTGGCGGTGATCTGCCTGGTGCTGGTGCCCGTGGTCTTTTACCCGATCGTCCGCTTTGGCAAGGGCATGCGCAAGACCAGCCGGCGCAGTCAGGAGCGCATGGCCGACGTGGCCAACTTGGTTTCTGAAGCGGTGCGCGGTCATCGCGTGGTCAAGGCTTTTGGCATGGAAGGTTTCGAGCTGCGGCGCTTCCGCGAAGCCGCGGAGCGCCACCTCAAGGTGCGGCTCAAAGCGCAACTGCTGTCCCATGGCGCTGGCCCGGTGGTCGAGTCCCTGGCCGCAATCGGCGCGGCGGCTTTCATGATTTACGCGGGCTATGCCATCCGCAAGAGTCAGCTGACGCCGTCCGAGCTGGTCACCTTTCTCACCAACTTGCTGCTCCTCTATGACCCGATCCGCAAGCTCAATAAGGTCAACTTGATCTTGCAGGAAGCCTTGGCAGCGGCCCAGCGGGTGGCAGACTTGATGGCCTTGCCCAATGAGATCGAGGACCCTCCGGATGTGGTGGCCTTGCCCGGCCTCAGCCGTGAGATCCGTTTCGAGCAGGTCTCCTTTGCCTACGAAAACGACATCGTACTCAAGGACCTCGACCTGGTCGTGCGCCGCGGCGAAGTAGTGGCCTTGGTGGGGCCGTCAGGTGCTGGCAAGTCCACCCTGATCAACTTGTTGCCCCGCTTTTTCGATCCCACGAGCGGACGGATCCAGATCGATGGCACGGACATTCGCAGGGTGACGCTCGCCAGCTTGCGCGCATTGATCGGCATCGTGACCCAGGAGACCGTGCTGTTCAACGACACCGTGCGCCACAACATCGCCTATGGGCGAGTCGACACTTCGATCGAGCAAGTGCGCCGCGCGGCCGCGAGCGCTTATGCCGAAGAATTCATCGTCCAGTTGCCCCGCGGCTATGACACGGTGATCGGTGAGGGTGGTTTCCGCCTGTCCGGAGGCCAACGTCAACGGCTGGCGATCGCCCGCGCTTTGCTCAAAGATCCGCCGATTCTGATCCTCGACGAAGCCACTTCACACCTCGACAGCGAGTCCGAACTGCTGGTACAAAAAGCGTTGTACAACTTGATGCAGGGCAGAACGGCTCTGGTGATCGCCCACCGCCTGTCCACCGTGCAGCGGGCTGATCGCATCCTGGTCTTGGAAGCGGGCCAAATCGTCGAGGAAGGGAATCACGAATCCTTGCTCCTCGCGGGGGGCAAGTATCGTCACCTCTACAACCTGCAATTCCACGAGAGTTGAGCGAGGTCGCGTGATGCACAGCATGACCGGATTTGGCCAAGCTGCCGGAGAAAATAATCGTTTTCGTTGCAGCGTCCACCTGCGCAGCGTCAATCACCGTTTTCTCGACGTGGCCTTGCGCTTGCGCGAGGAGCTGCGCGCGGGCGAGGCCGAGATCCGCGAGCTGGTCACCCAGAAATTGCAGCGCGGGCGGGTGGAAGTGACGATCGAAGTCGAGACGATCGCCCTCGATTTACCCCAAATTCGCGTGGATGAAGCCATGATCGTGGCACTCCACCGGGTGGGGGCGCGCCTGCTGGAGCAAGGCTTGATCGTCGAGGGATTGCGCCTCGGCGATCTCTTGCGCTTGCCCAATCTGGTCCAGCTGGGCACTGGGCAGCCAGAGCTCCGGCCGGAAGACCGCGACTTGGTTCTGACCGTGCTCGAAGCGGCACTGACTCAGCTGGTCGAAGCGCGCGAGAGAGAGGGAGAAAAGCTCAAGGCCGCGCTGGTCTTGCGGCTGGACGCGCTGCGCCAGCTGTTGCGCAGCCTGCAAAGCCGCAGTGCCGAGCTGCCGGCGGCGCTCGCGAGTGGGCTCAGGCAGCGGATCAGTGAACTGGTGCAAGCTCCCAGCCCCGACCCTGACCGCCTGGCGCAGGAAGTCGCGATCCTGGTCGATCGCAGCGATGTCAGCGAAGAACTCGACCGTCTCGCTTCACACCTTGAACACTTCCAAAGCATCCTCGACCAGGATGGCAGCATCGGCAAGCGCCTCGACTTCCTCGCCCAAGAGATCTTGCGCGAGCTCAACACCGCGGGCAACAAATGCCGGGATCGCGAGATGATCCACTGGGTGCTCGAAGGCAAGGTGCTGTGCGAACAACTCCGCGAGCAGGTACAGAATGTCGAGTGAAACGGGCGGACGCGGTCAGTTGTGGATCTTGTCCGCGCCTTCGGGTACGGGCAAGACGACGCTGATCCACCGTCTGCTCGCGGCTTACCCGCAAATCGCAACGCGCCTCGCTTTTTCGGTCAGCCACACCACACGCCAACCCCGCCCAGGGGAAGTGGATGGCCGGGACTACTGGTTTATCGATCGAAAGACCTTTGCCGAAAGGGTGGCCGCCGACCGTTTTCTCGAATGGGCAGAGGTGCATGGCGAGCTTTATGGCACGGCGCGCGACCAGGTCGAGCACCACCTCGCCCAGGGCATCGACGTGCTCCTCGACGTGGACGTGCAAGGCGCTGCGCAAGTGCGTGACCGCACGCCGCAAGCCCGTTCGATTTTCATCTTGCCGCCGAGCTACCAGGCCCTGGCCGAGCGCTTGCGCTGGCGCGCCCAGGACGACCCCGCGCAAATCTCCCGCCGGCTGCAAACCGCGCGAGTCGAAGTGCAGCGCTGTGCCAGTTATGACTATGTTATCCTCAACGCGCAGCTGGACGAGGCAGCAGCTGCACTGGCTGCCGTGATTCTGGCGGGTCGTCATCAGCGTGAGCGAGTGTGGGAGCAACTCCAAGAGGTGCTGGCCAGCTTTGCTGATGCCCCGTGAAGCTGGAATCAGAGCGCGATCGGCCCCGCGGTTAGTGAAATCCTTTTTATCTGCACCTTGCAGGAGAGCTTGACATGGAAATGCCGGAGAGCATCGATAGCCGTTTTCGTTTTGTGCTGTTAGCCGCACGCCGCGCCGAACAACTCATGAGGGGTGCAAGACCGCGAGTCGAGGGCGGATCGACCAAGCCCACGCAAGTTGCGATGAGCGAAATCTTGAGCAATCGCATCCGCTGGGAGTTGAAGCAGCAAGCAGGCGCTCCGGCCAGCTTGATCGAGCAGGACATTCATAGCTTCGGCAGCGACATCTGACGCACCGCCGAAGGCTCGCCGAAGGCTTGCCGAAGGCCGGCATCCTCCCACGAACCAGGGCAATGAACGGGTCGCTGCGCGAA
>CAZCOV010000031.1:0-10260 GCA_964499975.1 uncultured Thermoanaerobaculia bacterium | reverse complement strand
GCCGAAGGCCGGCATCCTCCCACGAACCAGGGCAATGAACGGGTCGCTGCGCGAACGCAAGGTGCTGGTCACCGCCGGGCCCACGCACGAGCCTTTGGACCCGGTGCGCTACCTCGGCAATCGGTCGAGCGGTAAGATGGGTTTTGCCTTGGCTGCAGCCGCCGCCAAGGCGGGCGCCCACACCATCCTGATCGCGGGTCCAGTGGCCTTGTCCACTCCCGCCGGTGTGGTCCGCATCGACGTCACCACGGCCCAGGAAATGGAAGACGCAGTCCATGCACACGCCGGCACGGCTGACCTCATTTTGATGGCCGCAGCCGTGGCCGATTTCCGACCGCGCCAGGTCGCGCCGCACAAGCTCAAGAAAGAGCACGGGGTGCCACAGCTCGAGCTGGTGCCCAACCCTGACATCCTGA
This sequence comes from uncultured Thermoanaerobaculia bacterium, assembly GCA_964499975.1. Lineage (GTDB taxonomy): Bacteria > Acidobacteriota > Thermoanaerobaculia > Multivoradales > J023 > CAZCOV01. The sequence goes on along the minus strand of CAZCOV010000031.1, from coordinate 9,844 downwards.
CCGGTCTGGCCGAAGTCGCACCCGCAGCTTTGCGGGTCGGGTTTGCCGCGGAGACCGTGGAGTCGGAAGCTGCCGCGCGTGCCAAGCTGGAGAAAAAACGCGCTGATTTTCTGGTAGTCAATGATGTCTCGCGCAGTGACATCGGTTTTGTCGTGGATGACAACGAAGTCAAAGTCTATGCTCGCACGGCCGTTGCTCAACCTGCTGCTGCTCCCATCTTCTTCTCGCGCCGACCGAAAACCGCGCTGGCCGAGGACCTTGTCGAACTTTTCAGCCAAGCCCTGAACGCGCATGCACCCCAACTTGCCTCCTGAGCTGTCGGAATTACTCACCTACCTCGCCGAGATCGGCTATGGCGACCTCTACTTGCAACCTGGGGCGACTGCGTCGCCCCCAACCAAGGGCACGGCGAAGAGCACGGCGTCAAGCCGGAGTCCTGGAGCAGTCCCCGCAGCCGCGTCGCCCACAGCTAGCGTCGCGCCAGCCGAACTCGCGGCGCTGGCGCAGCAAGCCGCGGCCTGCACCGCGTGCCGGCTGAGCAGCGGACGCCAGCATGTGGTGTTTGGCAGCGGGAACCCGCGCGCTGCCCTGATGTTCGTTGGGGAAGGGCCTGGTGCCGAGGAAGATCGTCAAGGTTTGCCCTTTGTCGGTGCCGCGGGTGCTCTCCTCACCCGCATCATCGAAGCGATCAGCCTCACCCGTGATCAGGTCTACATCGCCAACATGGTCAAATGTCGGCCACCCGGCAATCGTGACCCCGAACCCGACGAGCTCGCGGCCTGTCGCGCCTACCTCGACCAGCAGATCGACTTGATCCAGCCGCGGGTGATCGTCGCTTTGGGGCGAATCGCTGCCCAAGCCTTGTTGCACACCACCGAGTCGTTGGGACGGCTGCGCGGTCAGTGGCATTTCTACCGCGGAGCCCAGCTGCGGGTGACCTACCACCCGGCCTTCCTTTTGCGCTATCCCGAAAACAAAAAAGCGGCGTGGGAAGACATGCAACTCGTCCGCGACCTGTTGCGACAGCAGCCAGGTGAATGATGGCTGACCCAGGGCAAGCTGCCACCACCTTGCGTCAGCTCACTCTGGCCCAGGACTCTGGCCGGATCCTCGAGCTTTTGACCGAGGAGGTCCTGGAGTTGCTCTTGACCGCGCCCTCGCCCTGGATTGCGGAGGCGCTGGCCATCCTCCCCCCAGCTGCTGCCCTCACCCCAGCGGTTCGTTCCTGGCAAACGATTTTGCTGTTGGGCGAGGGTTCTCTGCCCGCCTTCCCGCCCGAGGAAAAGCTGCTTGAGCTCCCTGCTGCGACGCCTGCGTGGACCCTGGTTCACGAGTTGCTGCGCGCGAGCGCCGGTTTAGCGTCTTCCACCCCTACCCCACCCGACGGCCCCACCGCCTTGACCCAGCTCCTGAAACGCTGGCACCCAGCTGCTTTGGGTGGAGTGCCTGCCAGCTCAGCTGCCAGTGCGTCCCCTGACGCGGGGGCGGCAGCGCCTGCCCATCCGGTCTTTGCGGTCAACCTGTTGGGTCCACCGCAGATCTGCCGCATGGTTGCCGGCGAACCCATCGAACTCCGTTTTCCGCTGCGCCGGGCCCTGCAAGTGATTGCCTTTCTCGCGCTGTCGCCGGGATTTCGCGCGCCGCGAGATGAGCTGATTGCCGCGCTCTGGGCGGATGCCAGCGAGGAGACCGTGCGCAAGAATTTCCACCCCACCCTGAGCTTGGCTCGGCGCATCTTGCTCCAAGACGCAGGTCCGGATGGCCCGGCCAAGGCGCCGCACCCGCGCGTCGAGCCGATCGTGTGCCGCCAGAGGTTCTGCTCCTTGTCGCCAGATTGCAGCTGGCAGGTGGATGTCGCCCGCTTCGAACAGGCAGTGACGGCTGGCAGCGAACTGGCGGGGGGAAATCCTGCAGATGCTGAGCCAGCCTTCGCACCCTGGCTTTCCGCCTGGCGCCTTTATCGCGGTCCCCTGCTCACCGACTGCGACGACGACTGGGTCCAAGGGCCGCGCGAACAACTCCACCGCCGCTATCTCTTCTTGCTGCGTGCGATCGGTGACCTGCGGGTGACCCTGGGCCAAGATGAATCAGCGCTCGACGCTTACCGTGCCCTGCTCCTCGAAGACCCTTTTGCTGAAGCAGTCCACCAGGCGGTGATGCAGGTCTACGGTCGTCAGGGTCGGCGCGACCTGGTTCGGCGGCAATATGTGCGGCTGCAGGAGATGCTCAAAGAGCTCGCGGTCGAGCCGTTGCAAGAAACCCAGGATCTTTACCACCAGCTGATGCGCTAGAAAGAGCACCGGCGCAACCCCCGTGGCGCCGAGCTGGCCTGGATGGCCAGCGGATGAGGATCGGCTCAACGACAGATGCGAAGTGCTAGGATGGAACCGCCATGAACATCACGAAGCTCAGCCCGGCCGGTCTCGAGGACGCCCCGACGCAGCCGCTTTTGCCCCAGAACCTTGACCCCGAAGTCACGGTCTTGGTTCCGGTCTACAACGAGGAAGGTTCCATCTTAGAGCTGGTCACCCGCGTCTTGGCGGTTTTCGACGACCTGGGACGAAGTGTCGAGATCTTGTTTGTCGACGACGGCTCAACCGACGCCACGGCCGCACGCATTCGCGCGGTCCACGCCCAAGAAGCGCGGGTCAAGATGGTGCGCCTGCGCCGCAATTTTGGCAAAGCCGCAGCGATGAGTGCGGGCGTTGACCATGCGCAAGGGCGTCTGATCTTGACCCTCGACGGTGACTTGCAAGATATCCCCGAAGAGATCCCACGGTTTTTTGCCAAGCTGGAAGGGGAAAATCTCGACCTGGTTTCAGGCTGGAAGTATCAACGCAAAGATCCGCCGTCCAAGCGTTACCCCTCCAAGCTATTCAACTGGGTCACCCGTCGGCTCGCGCAAGTCGACCTGCACGATTTCAACTGCGGGTTCAAGCTCTACCGTCGCGAGGTGCTGGAGCAGATCGCGATTTACGGCGAACTCCACCGCTACATCCCGGTGCTCGCTGGCCGTCGCGGCTTTCGCATCGGCGAGCTGCCGGTGTCCCATGCGCCGCGTCGGCATGGCGTGAGCAAATACGGTTGGGATCGCCTGTACAAGGGCTTGCTCGATTTGATCACGGTCTTATTCATCACCAAGTACACCCGGCGTCCGCTCCACCTCTTCGGTTTGATCGGATTGTTTTTCATCGGGATTGGGTTGAGCATCAACGGCTACCTCGCTTTCCTCTGGTTCTTCGCCAGCGAACCGCTGTCCACCCGGCCCCTGCTGCAGCTCGGCATCTTGCTCACCTTGCTCGGTTTTCAGATTCTGACCACCGGCCTCTTGGGCGAGATGATCACCTTCAAAAATTTCCGGCGCACTGACAGCTATTCGGTCAAGGAACGCCTGGGCTAGTTGCCAGTCCCCCAAAATGGCTTCTTCGCGCACGCGCAGCCTGCTTGCAACCCGCCTGCGTTCCCCCGGTGAGCGGAGCGCCGTCCGCGATCCTGAACCCAGCAATTTTCTCTTCCTCACGCAAACCTACCCCCGCTTTGCCACGGACACTTCCGGGCCTTTCATCCGCGATTTGGCGCAGGGGTTGGTGCGGCTGGGAAACCGGGTCACGGTTTTGACCCCGCACGCGCCGGGCCTGGCGGCGCGCTGGATGGATCAAGGGGTCAAGGTCAAGACCTTTCGCTATGCGCCTGAGCCTTGGGAGGTCCTCGGCTACAGCCGCAGCTTGGAAGCGGACGAACGGATCAAGCCTGCGGCTCAGGCCATCGCGCCGCTCTACTTGCTGGGCGCCTGGCGGGCCGTGCGGCGGGCCGTGCGCCGTCATCGCTACGACCTAGTGCAAGCGCATTGGATCGTGCCCAACGGGGTGGTCGCGAGCGTGGTAGCGCACCGCATTCCCGTCGCGATCGGCCTCCATGGCAGTGACGTTTTTCTCGCCGAAAAGCCGCTCGTCCGGGCCTGGGTCAAGCGTTCGCTCCGCCGCACCAGCGTGCTCACCGGGTGTTCCCCCGAGCTGGTCGAGCGCATTTGCCGGCTGGGCTTTGATCCGGCTTATGCTCGGGTCATCCCCTACGGAGTCAACGTCGAGATGTTTGCCCCTGATCCTGCCCGACGGTTGGAATGGCGACAGCGGCTGGGGATTCCCGCCGAAGCTCCGCTGATTCTTTCGGTCGGCCGGATGGCGACCAAGAAAGGTTACCAGGTCTTGCTCCAAGGCTTGCCCGAGCTCCTGAGCCGCTACCCGCACTGCCATGTGGTACTCGCCGGCGCGGGCGATCGGCTCGCGGACTTTCGCGCGACCGCAGCGCCTTGGCCGGACCGCGTCCATTTTCCCGGAGCCGTGCTGCGCGACACCTTGCCCGACCTCTACCGCAGCGCGGATCTCTTCGTTCTGCCGGCGGTCCACGACGCGCGCGGCAACGTCGACGGCCTGCCCAACGTGATCCTGGAAGCCATGGCCAGTGGGCTGCCCGTGGTCGCTTCCGCCATTTCCGGGATCCCGCTCGCGGTCAGCGAAGGCAAGCAAGGCCACCTAGTGCCCGAGCAAGATCCCGCAGCCTTAAACCAAGCCCTGTTCCGTCTCCTCGACCATCCCGACCACGCTCGCGCGCTGGGTGCTGCCGGCCGTTGTCACGCGGTGGCTGAACTCACCTGGGACGTGGTTGCCCGCCGCTATCGCGAAGCCTACGACTTGGCGCTCGCGGTCCATTGATTCCATGGACACCGTTGACACCGGCCTTGCGTTGCCCAGACCCTGCGAAGAGGAGCTATCATCAGCGCAGCCATGAACGGTCATCGTCGCATCGAAGAACGCAGTCTGAGCCTCCACCGCGCCGTCGCCGAAAAGCTGCGCAACGACGCCGCGGTGCTCGCACAGGCGCGCGCGCGGGTCGAACGCTGGCGCCGCGACAAATCGGTCCATCCTCACTACGCCGAAGCCTGGTTTCAGGTCCTACTTTCGGAGCCGGAAGAAGTCGCACAACGTCTGATGGATCCGGGAGAAACGATGTGCGCGCTCCGCCAGTGCTCACCGTTTGCCGGTGCGCTCACCCCGCAGGAGCGCTGGCAGATTCTGCAGCAGACACCGGAGGCTCGGGGTTAGTCTTGCCAAGCAGCCCCCCCTGGCGCTCGCTGTCCACTGACGCCTGCCTTGCGTTTGCTGCCGGACGGGATTATTATGCAGCAGCTGCATAATGTAGCAGCTGCATAATGAGCAAAACAACGGCATGCTCAGCACCTGCAGGATCCTAGTGATTTGTGCAAGCTAAAGTCGGACGCAACAGCAAATGCTTCCCTTCCTCAACCGCCACGAAGAACAAGATCGCCTGCGTCGCCTGTTGGCTCGCCGTGAGGGCTCCTTAGGGGTACTCTACGGCCGACGGCGATGCGGAAAATCGCGGCTCCTGCGGGAGATTCTGCCCGCTCATCCGGCGATCTACTACGTTGGCGATGACCGCGAAAATGCCCTCCAGAGAGCTGCCGTGGCGGCAGAAATCAGCCGGCTGCTGCCCGGCTTCGACCGCGTCACCTATCCTGATTGGGATGCGCTCTGCGCCCGCTTTTGGGACACAACACCCAGGGGGACCGTGCTGATTTTCGACGAATTCCCTGCCTTGGTGGCAACTGGACCAGAGCTTCCAAGCGTGCTCCAGAAATACCTCGACCGTTATCCCGAACGTGGTCTTCACTTGCTGCTCACCGGTTCATCCCAACGGATGATGCAGGGTCTGGTCCTTGACCGCAGTGCGCCGCTTTTCGGCCGGGCGAGTGAGATCTTGAAAATTTCCCCGCTGGCAGCTGGCTGGATTGGGGAGGCTCTGGGGATCAACACCGCAGCAAGAGCAGTTGAAGCTTATGCGGTGTGGGGCGGCACCCCTCGTTATTGGGAGCTCGCTAAAGATCATCCGAGCCTCAAATCCGCCGTGCGCCACCTAGTCCTCAGCCCGCTCGGCGTGTTGCACGAGGAGCCTTCACGTTGGTTGCTCGACGACTTACGCGACACCACGCAGGCAGCGTCGATCCTCAGCTTGATCGGTCAGGGTTGTCATCGCACTTCTGAGATCGCAGGACGCCTGGCCAAGCCGGCCACATCTCTTTCGCGGCCACTGCAGCGGTTGCTCGAAATAGGGCTGATCGAACGCGAGACGCCGTTCGGCAGCTCGCTGCGCAGCAGCAAGCAGACGCTCTATGGCATTGCCGATCCTTTCCTGCGCTACTGCTTTCGTTTTGTCGAGCCACACCGCTCGCTGCTCGGAGCACGGCAGATGGCAACCGTGGAGCGGGAGATCGAGCTACGCTTCCCCCACCATGTCGGTGAAATCTGGGAGGATCTCGCTCGCGCAAGCGTGCCTCACCTCCATTGCGGCGGCAAGACCTGGGGGCCAGCTCGTCGTTTTTGGGGCGCTGGCACGGATCGTCAGCCGATGGAACTCGACCTCGTGGCCGAGAGCGTCGACGGTGACAGCTTGCTCGTTGGTGAAGTCAAATGGGCGGCGCCGCGCGATCTCGGCGCCGCCCTCGAACAGCTCAGCAGAAAAGCTGCTCGCCTCCCCGCGCTCCGCGGGCGCAAGGTGTGCTTGGCGCTTTGGCTCAAGGCAGCACCCGCCACCGCTCTCGGCTGCGAAGTGGTCCTCCCCGAGCAAGTCATGGCAGCCCTGCACTTTTGACCCTGAGTCGACACCACGAACGCCTCTAGCATGGCATGAATGCTACCTTCCTTCGGCATGCCTTGGAACTTGCTCATGTTGAATATGTTGAATATGTTGAATATTCTATGCAGTCGGTAAATTTTCCAAATCGACCATGTCTTTGTGCCGGCCACTCGCCGCTTTGTTTCTTCGCAAGTCCCGAAGGTTGATGATACTAACATTGATACCATCGAGCTCATCGACAATACGGTTTTCATAACACTCTTGAAATTCTACTCCATCTATTTCTTGGAGTACTTCCAACCTCAGTGGTGGAACACCCATCCGGATGATCCCTTTCCTTCCCAAGAAAAGATCGGGCGAAACTGCACCTGGAGCGAAGCCGAATGCTACCATCACATCGACCATCTTTCTTGCATTGATCGGGTCAGCCGCAATCCATACATCCATGTCAAATGTCGTTCTGGGAAATCCGTGGTAGCTTACAGCGTAGCCTCCAATGAGAAGATACTTCACTTCATGTTCGTTGAGCAACCTCAAGAAGTCTTTGAAGTCGTCCGGAAACTGCACGTTTGCCATAATTGAGCTGCCTCAGTAATTCAACGGCCTGGAGTCTTTCGTAGGGAGTCTTCCCATGCCAGTAGGCACGCTCTTCTTCCACTTCGTCAATTGGGACCAGGGTCAACACTGTCTTGTCTAGCCTCGGCATTTCCATGAGGTGACACTCTTTCTTTTCAGCGCCTATATACCGTTGGTTTCACTGGTCTCACACGACTGTCTCTGCCTTTAGGCCGAGCGTTTTTGGCGCTGCACTTGGGGTTGGCTGTTGATGCCGGGCCGTTGCCATCACAAAGCGACGAATGGGTCACGAGGCTCCCATCACTCGGGCAGAGATCACCTTCGCGAGATCCTGATGAGTAGCTCCCAGCGCGAGAAGTGAGCGGACGAGCAGATCCAAGGATACGGACTCATCAGGGACTTCAACCTTTGCAATGCGGCTCTGGCTAGATTGAAGCAACTCGGCAAGTTGAACCTGGGTCAGTCGCTTCCTCTTTCGGAATTCGCGGACCGCATCGCTGAGCTTGAGCCTGAGCTCGACATAGGCGGTCTCCTCAGGCGTCAGACCGAGGAACTCTTCCGCCGATCCGACTCTCCATCCTCGAGCCTCAAGCCGAGCTTTTTTCTCCCTGGTCATGGTTACTGCTCCTGGGTGGTTCATAGCGACAGCTCCTTTCTAGATTTGGTCGTACTCGGCAAGCCGGCGCTGGCATGCCTGAAGCACCGTCTTTGGTGTCTTTGCGGTCTTCTTCTTGAAAACCTCCAAGATCACGATGGCATCCGGATCAATTCTGTAGAAGATCCTCCAGGTCAGATCAGCGTCGCTGACTCGCAGCTCGTGGCAGCGGGGGCCGAGCGAAGGCATGGGGCGTGAGGCCGGCAGCGTGAGGAGTTGGCCCCGTTGCAGGAGCCTCAAGAGGTGACCAGCTTCCAGACGCGCGTTGGCTGACATGGGCGGAGTCTTGACCTCGCCATGCAGCCACACGAGTGGTTTGCCCCGCTCTTCCATCCAAGAATTATATGTCAGATCCGACATGGAACGACCAGAACGTGACCTGGGATCCTCTCACAGCTGGCAAGAGGGCCAACATGTCAAGCCCGATTCCCCATCCCCGAGCCTCGCGATCGCTGTTCGAGCAAGTGCGCCAAGTCGCCAAGTGCGCCAAGTGCCAGCCGTGCCAAGATCCCGAGCGCCATCTGCTACACTTGACCCGACCTGCGTTTTTCAGCCGGAGGGATGACTCTTGAAAGGGCAAGTCTTCATCAGCTATCGCCATAGCGAGCCGGATGAGTCGATCGCGCGGCAGATGGACGACCACCTCCGCGGGCTCGGCTGGCCGGTGTTTCGCGATGCGCGGATCGAGATCGGACGTCGCTGGGTGGCGGAGATTGATCGACAGCTCCGCGCCTCCCGGTTCTTTGTCGTCTTGCTGTCGCAAAACTCGATCCGAAGCGACATGGTGCGCCAGGAGATCCGTCTGGCGTATGAGCTCGCGCAGCAAGGCAAGATGCGGATCTTTCCCGTCCGCCTGGGGCTGAAAGATGCCCTGCCCTATGATCTCGCCGCCTACCTCGATCCGATTCAGTATGCCTTCTGGCAGGTGGGCGAGCCCTTCGCGCCCATCTGTGACGCGGTGGCAGCCGCGATCATGGGCAAGAGCGACTTGCCGCTCACAAGCACCGACGATTCGTTGCAAGCCACCCTCCGGATGAAGGGCAGCGGCGGGGATCGCGCGCTCGGACCGCTTCCCGCGGCGGATCCGCGGCTCGTGATGGAGACCGGGACGGTGCGCCTCGACTCGCCGCTTTATGTTCGCCGCAGCGCGGATGACCATGTCGCGGTCGCCCTGCGCCGACGCGGCTACGGCGAGACGCTGGTGATCAAGGGGACTCGCCAGAGTGGGAAGAGCTCGCTTTTGGCCCGCGCCTATGCCCTGGCTGCCAGCCTGGGCATGCGGTCGGTCTATCTCGATTTGCAGATGATCGACCACCGGGATTTCGCCAGTCTGGCGCATCTCTTCAAGGCGCTCGGGCGCCGCATCTCGCGCGCCGTGAAGGGCGCCATCCAGCTGGAGGAAGTTTGGGATGACGGCCTCGGCGCCAAGGACAGCTTTTCGTACTTCATCGAGCAAGTTCTGCTCGAACCCGCTGACCAGCAGGTACTGCTCTGTCTCGACGAGGTCGACCGGGTTTTCAGCTGCGAATACCGCAACGATTTCTTTGCCACCATCCGCGCCTGGCATAACAGCCGCGCGACCCATCCTCTGTGGGACCGCCTTCACCTGGCAATCGCCCATGCGACGGACCCCAGCTTGTGGATCGACGATCTGAACCAGTCGCCGTTCAATGTCGGGACGAGGCTGCGGCTCGGCGCGTTCACCCTCGCTGAGGTGCGCGACCTCAACGCGCGCCATCAATCGCCGTTGCGCGACGAGGGTGAGTTGGAAGATCTCTATCACCTGCTCGGCGGCCAGCCCTATCTGGTCCGCCAGGCCCTCCATGTCCTGCATTCCCAGGCGAAGTCGCTGACCGATCTGCGCGCGCAGGCCCTCGACGACTTCGGCCCCTTCGGCGACCATTTACGCCGTCTTCTCTGGGGGCTGCACCAGCGGGCCGAGCTCTGCGAGGAGGTCAAGCG
>CAZCOV010000030.1:0-29213 GCA_964499975.1 uncultured Thermoanaerobaculia bacterium | reverse complement strand
GACGCCCAAGCCGGTATCCATCAGCAGGTCCTTGATCGTTTTCAAGCGGACCAGCTTGCCGTTCAAGCGGTACTGACTTTCGCCGCTGCGGAACACCCGTCGGGCGATGCGCACCGTGCCGTCTTCAGCGTGAGGGAACCCAGGGTCAGTGATCAAAGTGAGGGTGACTTCAGCCGCGCCGATCGGTTTGCGGGTGGCCGAGCCGCCGAAGATCACGTCCTCCATCCGGCTACCGCGCAAGGTTTTGGCGCTCTGTTCGCCGAGCACCCAGGTCAAAGCGTCGGAGAGGTTGCTTTTGCCGCAACCATTGGGGCCGACGATCGCCGTGATGCCCCCCGCAATCCGCAGTTCGACCGGATCGACGAACGATTTGAATCCGGAAATCTCAAGGCTGTGAAGTTTCAGCATAGGCGAATTTCAGCATGGGTGAATTTCAGCACGGGTGAAGTTTCAGCATGAGAGTAGTTGCGCGCGGAGTGCCCGGCCACCTCGTTCAAAGCGACCTAGGCAGGATACCAGAGTGTCGCCCGCGGCGGCAAGCGGAACTACAAGTTGTAGTAGCAGCCCAGTTGGCGACCGCTAGATGTAGCCTAGCGCGCTGTTTCTGTCCCCGCTGCAGGGGGATCGTGCGGCAAGAGTTGGCGGAGGTAGAAGGCGGACCACAGGAGAAGCGGCAGGGCGAACTTGAAGGGCAAATCGACTAGGTGTTTGGCGAGCCCCCAGAAGTTTTGGCTGAAGGCACTGAAGTGCTCCTGGCTGAAGCTGCCGAGCTGAGTGGCGTAGACGAATTTCACCCACAAGAACAAGGCAAAGATGTGGAAAAAGATCGAGCACAGGCTGGCCCAGCCGAAGTTGGCCCAACGGGTTCGCCAGCTGATCTTGGGGACTGCAAGAAAAAGCGCGCCGAGCAAGATCCAGGGAAAGTGGGTGTCGGTGACCCGCACGGAAGCGAGCCAGCCTTTGGGCGCGGGAACGTCCGTGCGGTTGATCACAAAGTAATGGGTCTCGCGGACTTGCAAGCGGGTGACCCCAGGGCTTTCGGTCAGGCGCACCAGGTTTTCCGCGCTCTGGGTTAAGAAGCGGTTGTAAATCGGCGTGAGGAGGACCCACACTGCTGCCACGGGCAACAGCCACAGCAGCACGTTGCGCAGCAAGCGCTGCAGCCACGGGTTCAACCTCGGCCGACGGGCTGACGAGTTCAGTCGGTGGTCGGTGCCAGGCTTGGCGCTGCGAAGAGATTGGCCCATAGGATCCAGAGCAAGACGCCGCAGAGGATGACGATGCTTTGCCACACCACCGTGTGCGAGCTGTTGAAGAAGGAGGGAAAATAAACGCCGGTCAAAAACAACGCCACCACCCGCACCAGGTTGATCAGCTGGATCGCGACCACGCCCAACCCCAGGCCGATTGCCCGCGACTTCCAGCTGGCGGGAAAAGCCAAAACCGCGGCCAAGAAAATGATCATGGTCTCGACGCCATTGCAACCGTTCTCGATGTTGACCGCAAACTTGGCACTGCGCAGCATCGTGCCTTCCTGGGTCACGCCCTGGCCCAAGAGGTTGAGCCCAGTGCGGCTGACCTGGGCAATGGCAGCGGTGAAGGGTTCGATCACGCGGTCATTCACTGCATTGAGCGAGAGGACGGTGAAGCCGCCCCCGAGAATGGCGATGAAGAGGACGAGAAAACGGATCTCCCGGCGGTAGGCGCGCCAGCCAGGAGCAGGTTGGGAAGGAGGGGTGGTTGCCGTCATGCCGGGATTCTACCTGCGTCCGCCCCCCAGGTGCCAGCCGTTTCGTGGACCGTACCGCGCTTTTGCGCGCGCTTGTGGCATGATCCTCCGCCGGACCGTCAACCCCGAGGACCACCCATGAACGCCACTGCCCAAAATCGTCCGCCCGGAGTCTTCGCCAGCTTGGTTCAAGTCTTGACTTCATGGCGGACGGCCGCCGTCGCGCTGCTGTCGTTTTCCTCGGGCATGCCGCTCGGGCTGGTGTGGATCGCGATTCCCGACTGGATGCGCTCGGAAGGCGTGGATTTGCGGATCGTCGGCCTGTTCACCCTGGCGCAGGCGCCGTGGAGCTTCAAGTTCCTGTGGTCACCACTTCTCGATCGCTTTGCCTTGCCGGTGCTCGGACGCCGACGCGGCTGGATCGCGCTGACCCAGGTGGCACTTTTTGCGCTGACTTTGCTGCTCGCCGGGGTGGCTGACCGATCGGATGCCCCGTGGCTCATTCTCGCGTTGGTGTTTGCTATTGCCCTGGCTGGCGCGTCCCAGGACATCGTCTACGACGCTTACGCGGTCGATGTGCTGCGGCCGGAAGAGCAAGGGATTGCGGTGGGGGCACGCACCGCGCTCCACCGGGCCGCGATGTTCATTGCGGGAGGTCTCGCGATCACCCTGGCAGCGCAGTATTCCTGGCCGATGGTGTGTGCGGTTTTGGCCCTGGCCTATTTGCCGATGCTGGCGCTCACTTGCTGGGCGCCCGAACCCGAAGAAAAAGCGATCCCCCCGCGCAGCTTGCGCGAAGCCGTGTGGTTGCCGTTCTTGGGTTTCCTCGGACGCCACCGCGCGCTCGAAATTCTGGCCTTTGTGTTCTTTTACAAGTTCGGCGACAACCTGGCGCAAGCGCTGCTGCGCCCCTTCTTGAACGACATGGGCTACGACGCAGTCGACCGCGGGGTTGGGCTCGCCACCGTGGCCATGGTGGCAACGCTGTTCGGCGCTTTCCTCGGCGGCGCGCTCACCCCGCAGCTCGGGCTCGGACGCGCGCTGTGGATTTTTGGTTTCTGGCAAATCTTCTCCAACATCGGCTATGTCTTGATCGCCCAAACCGAGCCCCAACGCCTCTTGATGTTCAGCGCCATGGGCTTTGAATCCTTCACCCAGGGGCTGGGCACGGGAGCTTTCTCGGTTTTCCTCCTGCGCTTGACCCAAAAGCGGTTCTCGGCAACCCAGTACGCCTTGTTCTCGAGCCTCTTCGGCTTGCCTCGGGTGATCACCGGCCCGGTCAGTGGCTTTACCGTCGATGCTTTGGGCTGGAGCAACTTCTTCTGGCTGAGCATGCTCGCAGCCGTGCCCGGCATGGTGCTGCTCTACCGCTTCGTGCCCTGGGGTGTGCGCGAACCCGAGTTTTCCGTCGAACCGCCACGGAGCCGGGCGCCGCTCACCCAAGCGGGCCTCATCGGGCGCGGCCTGGCAGGCGCTCTGGTGGCGTTCGTCACCGGAGCTTGCCTCAAAGCGCTGCTCGACGCGCTCAAGGCCCTGCGCGCCGACCCCCCGGTGGGTTTCGACTGCCTCCGGACGCTGGTGTCGCTCTTCAGTCCAGCGTCGCCGGGTGCCTGGTTGGTCCTCCTCGGCCTCCTGACCTTTGCCGCGGTTGCCGGGCTGATGACGGCAGCGGTGGCAGCAGCGCGCCATGGAGCAGCTGCGCTTTCTCCAGAAGACGTGTAGACCCAACCCTTCCCGCATCGCCCCACACAGCCCGTCACCCGGCCTGGAACCGCTGGGCAGTTCTAGTTTTCTCTTTCACAGCAAACAAAACATCCGGGGCCTTCGTAGTACAGCTCATGACAAGGCGTCACTGAACGGGAAGACGTTCAGGGTACGTTACAGGGTATGAAAAGGGCAACTGGAATCTAGGGAGTGAATAACATGAAAAATTCTGCATCCTGGCTAATGAAATTGCTGATGATAGGCGTGATGCTTCTCGCTCTGGCGGGCACAGCACTAGCCCAAGGCGACTCAGGCCCGCGCGGTGGCGGTGATTTTCGCCGCAGCGATACGTCTCGCCTGCAAGACGAGCACGACCGGACAGAGCGCGAGCTCGGCCAAATTGTGGTCACTCCCGCCGCGGGCGGCTTTGATCTGCGCATCGACAAAAAACCGATGAACCCCTTTACCGCACGGGTTTACTTGGACGGCAAGAAAGTCGAGGACCAATGCCGCGGAGAGTGCAGCGGCGTGCTCAAGGTGACGGTCAGCCGAGCGGTCCATGGTCAGCGTTTTCTCTCGGAGTGTCATGCTCCAGTCGGCGCATTCCCGCTGACTGCGTCCATTTTCATTCCACAAGCCGGCGGGATCCACTGCGGTTTTAGCCAGGGCGCGAGCGCTATGGTCAAAGCCGGTGAGGTCACCCCGCTTGCAGCTTGGGAGCTGGCGCTTTCCCCGCAAGATTTCGCCAAGGTTGGGGCCTGCCACAATGAGCACGAACCCGACACTTCCGGCTTCAAGGCGTGCTTGGCCGGGGCCGGAATCCAACCTGACTCGCACGACCAGGTGGCACGAGCCAGCTCCCCCGCCGCGAATTGACGCGACCCCCGTCGCTTTAGCCGACGGCGCTAGAAGCGCGCCCGTCGGCGCGGCTCGTCCGGTATCTTCGATAAGATCTTCGATAAGATCTCTGAGTGGACGAGCCGCTTTCCCCTGCCGTACCCCGCCGCCGCGCTCTGCGGTACTTCCTCGGTGCATGCGTTCTGCTCATCCTGACCCTCCTCGGGTTGCGCTGGGCGTGCGAATTCCCCGGCTTTCGCCAATGGGTCCTGGCTCAGCTCCAAAGCCAAGCTGCGCCCAGCAGCGTGGCCTGGACCGCCAGCGACTTTGCGCTGGACTGGCCGCACCGCCTGGAAGTGCGCGACCTCACACTGCGCGCGAGCGCGCCGCCGTCGGCCGGGACCGCGTCGCCCCCTTTTTTGGTGATCGAGCGCCTGCAGATTCACGGCAGCTGGTGGACGCTGTGGCGTGAGCGCGCGGTCGATCAGCTAGTGGCCACAGGGGTCACTTTCGACAGCGGCGCACCCTTGCCCCCAGCCGACCCGGCAGACGATCCGGCTCTTGGCCATGGGTTCACCGTCCATAACTTGCAGCTGGAAGATGGCCAGGTCCGCCTGCCCCCCAGTTTTCCGGCGGCGGATTCTTGGCTCACCGCGGTTGCGGTCGAGGATTTGACGCTGACCGGCTCTTGCCAGGGCGGGGAAGCGGTCCTGTCGCTCGACCACGGCACGATTCGCGCCGAACGGCGCGGCAGCAGTCCGCTCACCCTGGCGCTCCGGGCCAAGCTGCGCGGCGCCCTAGCTGGACCGGTCCAGCTCGAATCCCTGGAGCTTTCAGGTGCCGGTCTCACGCTCCAGGCGAGCGGCATGGTCGGGTGGCGACCCAACGACCCACGCGCATTGAACTTCGAGTTTGCGGCACAAGCTGCTCAGCTGATCCCCGAGCTCTCGGCGGACGGTGAGCTGCGCGGCAAGGGCCAAGTCGACCTGGCAACCTGGCAAGGCAAAGTCGCGGTCCATGCCCAAGACTTTCCGCTCTCGGTGCTCGCGCCCTGGCTGGGAGCTCTACCCCTGACCCAGCTGCGGTTGGACGCCGCTCGCCTCGATCTCGATGTCGCTCTCGACAGCACGGACGCCGGGATTGCGGGTCAGCTGACGCTGGCCGGGCGTCAGGGTCAAGAGTCCTTGCTGCGCGCGAACGGCCGCCTCTGGGGTGGACGCCTCACGCGGTCTGCGGCGCAGCATCCCTGGGCACCGGGTCGGCTCGAGCTTGGGGAGCTGGCTGTGCAAGTCCGCGCCAAGGCCGTGAACTGGCGCGCGGAGTGGCTGGAACCCTGGCTGGCACCGGCCTTCGGTCAGCAGCTCTACGCTGGCCTTGACCCCGCCGGAACCCACCTCGACTGGAGCGCTGACTTGACGCTCGAACCCGGAGGAGCCCCGCACGGCGAAGCCCTCCTCACCTGGCGACGCAGCGCTCTACGCCTGCTCCAGGCGCGCGCGGTCAGCAATCAACGCGGTGCAGCGGGTCCAGCAATCCAGGTGCAAGTCGTGGCCGACCTGCTGCCCGATGGGCCGGGTAAGCGTCTTTTCACGGGCGAGTTGCAGGCTCAGAGTTGGACCCAGCTCGGCAAAGGAGCACTGCGCGCTGGTCGACTCGAACTCCGCCTGCCCGACCTCGCCATGGTGCAACAAGACCTGCTCGCCCGCTGGCCGCGACTCATGCCCGCAGCGCTCGCCGAGTGGCCGCTCGGCGGCAGCCTCGCAGGTACGGCCGAACTCGCAGGGGCCCTGACGAACCCCACCGCACGGATCAGTGCCACCTGGACCGATGGTGCCACCCACAATGCGCTGCATTTGCGCGGTCAGGGGACGTTGCGGGAACCTCGCGGTGAGGTCCAGTTGCGCTGCACCGACTGCGACCTCGCGTCAGTGAACCCCTGGCTGCGCGCGTTGGCCGGGCTGGCCGCTCCGGATTTGGCCGGACGTCTCACCGGCGAGGCCACGCTCGCGGGCAGCCCGAGCGATTTTTCCGTCCAACTGACGGCGGCTGGCACGGACCTCCGCTACGGGGACGCGCTGCCAGTCATCGATGCCTGGCAGCTAGGCCTCGCGCGCCGCGGCCGCACCCTCGAACTGACCCAGCTCGCAGCGCGCGTCGGCGCTGCCCAGCTGCGCGGGCAGGGCCGCCTGGACCTCGGCCGTCCGCTCGAACGCGCAGCTCTTGCCCTGGAACTCACCGATCCACTGCCCGGCGTCGCGCAGGCGCGGATCAGCGGCGAGCTGGCTGGGGGCGTGCTCCGCTGCCAGATCCAAGACCTCACCTCGTTTGCCGGGCAAGGACGCCTGAGCGCGGTTTTGCCCCTGGGCGCGCTCCACGCCTTGCCCAGCGTCCGGCCACACCTGGCGCGCTGGCCGCTTTTGACTGCGCCCGGGCCAGTCGAACTCGAATTCGACTTCCCGGTGGTCGAACTGGTCGAACTGCTCGAACTGTTCGATCCAATGGCCGTCGATTTGCCGCAGAACTTGCGCGCGGCCCTGCGCGGGCACCTACAAGTGGACCTAGCCGACCTGACCGCAGCCTCCGGGCGGCTCGAAATCCCCTTCCTGAACCTGGCCACGAGTGAGCATTGGCTGGACCTTGAAACTCCCGCGGAATTCGTCGTGGGCAACCGGTCGGTGGTCGGTCGCGGCTTCACCGTACGCGCCGACGGCCAGCCCTTCACGGTCGAGCGTGCGTACGTCGAGCTGGCACCGACCTGGCAGCCAGGACAGCCGTTCGCCGCCCTGATCGAACAGCTGCAAGTCACGGCGCGGGGTCTGCTGCCCGCCACGCTGTTTACGCCCTACCTGGGCGGAGGTACGGCCAGCGGGGCGCTGCAGGTCGAACTGGAAACCCGCGGGCCGCCGAGCACGCTTTTCACCCACCTCAACTTGCGCGGACCCGAGGCGCGGATCGTCTACACCAGCCCTTATTGGACGCGGTTCACCGATCTCGCCGCCGAACTCGAAATAAGCGGCAACCAGGTGGTGGTGCGTTCGGGTCGGGCCCAGCTCAATGACGGCACTACCGCTTTCAGCGGGACGTGGACGGCAGAGGCCGGCTTTGACCTGACGGCCCAGTTCACCGGTGTCCGTTACCGGCTGGACCTCGGTCTGAGCACGATCTCAAGCGGTGACTTGCGGCTCCAACTACCACCCGAGGGAAGCGGAGTGCTGCGCGGCGAGATCACCCTGGAACGCGGGGTCCTCGACCGCAACTTGAACCTCGACCGCGAGATCTTGCGCCAATTGTTCGCCCCAACCAGTCAGGGTTTTGCGGAAAGCGCTTTCGATCGCATTGCCCTCGACCTCGAACTCAAGACCCGGGAGGGCCTCCGGATCAAGAACAACTTGGCGGATCTGCGCGCGACTTGGAGCCCGCTCCGGGTGCGCGGACCGCTTTCCGCACCCTATCTTGAAGGGACGATCGAGATCGAACCGGGCGGCTTGGTGGACGCTTACGGCCAGATCGTCCGTTTCGACGAAGCCACCATCACGTTCCCCGGCGATCCCCAACGCGAACCCGAACTCACCGCTGTCTTGACCACCTCGCTCGAAGATCCGAGCGTGGGTCACCTCGATGCCAGCCGTTTCCCGATGGACCGTTTCCTGGGGGATTTTGCGGCGAAGTCAGCGGCATCGTCCGCGGAAAGTTCCGGCAAGAGAGATGCGTTGACCGCTGGCATTGCCGCCTATTACGGCGATCAGTTGCTGGGCGGCCTGCTCGGTCGCCAGACCAAGTTGAGCTTTGGTCGTCCCCTCTTGATCTTTGGC
The DNA here is from genome assembly GCA_964499975.1 of uncultured Thermoanaerobaculia bacterium. Taxonomy (GTDB): domain Bacteria; phylum Acidobacteriota; class Thermoanaerobaculia; order Multivoradales; family J023; genus CAZCOV01. The sequence goes on along the minus strand of CAZCOV010000030.1, from coordinate 21,131 downwards.
GAAGCAGATCCCAGCCGGCGGCTGACCATCACGCGCGAGATCTCGCGCCACGTGGCCTTGGCCGTGTCCGTGGACTTAAACGCCGAAGGCCGGCAGATCTACGTGCTCGACTTGCATGACCTCGGCCGGCTGCCGCGGGTGGTCGCCCAGGTTTTTACCAACGACGACAACAACCAGGGCCTAGCGTTGCAGCAGGTGCGCGAGTTCGGGGGCGGGCCCCGGACCGACCCAACCCAACCGATCTTGCGCAAAATCGTGCTCGACAACCCCACGACCCTCACGCGCCGCACCTTGCTCGCTGCGCTCGGCTGGCAGCGCGGCCAGCGTCTGCCCGACGACGTGCGGTTTGCGAGCGAAGTCGACGTCAGCGAAGTGCTGCGCCGCCGCGGCTATCCCGCCGCCCAGATCCGCGCCGAACTGGTACCGGTGCCAGGCAAAGGCGCGCGCAAGGTCGACCTCGAAGTCGCCATCGAGCCCGGACCACGGGTGGTCGTCGAGTTTGCCGAAGACCAGCCTTCAGCCCGTCAGCAAAGGGAAATTGCCGCGCTCTATCGCCTGGGTTTCGATCAACCTGCAGCGCTCGCTGAAATGCGCGCGCAAACCATGCGCGAATTGCAGCGCGCCGGCTTCCTCGCGCCCACCGTCGAGGTGATGGTGGAGAATCTGGCCCCTGCAGCGGACGCCCAGGATGCGGCCTCCCCGTTCGACCAGCGGGTGACGATCAGCGGCCACGGAGGACGTCAGGTCCAGCTCGCGCCGCCGATTTTTCGCGAGATCGATGACGAAACCGCAGCGTACCTCTTGGCGAGCTTCCCCAGCCTGCTCGAACGCGTCCAGCTGGCGGTCGGGGATCCTGCGGCTGACCGTCGGGTCTTGCAGTTACTGGCAGAGCAGGGCTTCCTCGACGCCGCCATTGCGCGCCGCACCCTCAGCGCAGACGGCAAGACCCTGACGGTGGACCTCGTCCCCGGTCCCCGTCGCATGCTCGCGGCGGTCGAGATCGTGGGGGTCGAAGCGCCGCTGGCCGAGCCCCTGCAAGCGCAGCTGATGGTCGCGCCCGGAGAGCCAGCGCGGGCGGACCGGATCAACGCTGCGGCGATGGCCCTGGAGCTCGCGCTGCGCGCCCAAGGCTATGCCCGCGCCGACGTCCAGCCTGAACTGACCCCCCTGGATGATCCGCAGGCCATGCAACAGGCCATGAAGTTGACCTTCCGAGCGGAGAGCGGGCCGCAATATCGGGTGGCCGACGTCGCCTTGACCGGCACGCGCTCCACCCATCCGGGGTGGGCGGCCGCGGTCACCCAGATCGCCGCAGGTCAGCCGCTCGACCCGCGGCAACTGGCCGAAGCCCGTCGACGCCTGCTGAGCACCGGCCTGTTCCACAGCGTCCTGCCGACGCTCGACCTGGACGAGCCCGGTCAGGCCAGGCCAGGCCAGACCCGGCCAGGTCAGGCCCGGCCAGGTCAGGCCAAGTTCCGTTTCCAGGTTGAGGAGCTGCCGCGCTTCAGCTTGGCCTACGGGCTGCGCTGGGAATCTTCGCGGGGCGGGGCAGCGGTTTTTGATTGGGTCGACCGCAACGCTCTGGGGCGCGGGATCACCTTGGGGCTGCGCGGTCTTTATTCCCACGACGATCAGCGCCTCCGCCTTTACAGTGCCGTGCCGCGAGTCTTCGGCACGATCGCCCATCTCGAGCTCTTCCTCGAAGGGCAAGACGCGTTCGACCCCCAAGACGAGGTCAAAACCAGCCGCCTCGAGGGCACCCTGCAACTCGCTTTCCCCTTGTCCAGACGCCTCACCACCCGGGTTTATGGTCGCGTCCGCGACACTACCCTGTTTTTTCCCGACCCTTTTTTTCCCGAGTTGCAGTTTGAGCTGCGCACCTTCAGCCCAGTTTTAGGCTGGCAGCTACTCTTTGACTCGCGTGACGACGCCGTAGCGACCACGCGCGGACGGTTCGCCAGCGTCGATCTCTCAGGTTCCGGCGAGTTCCTGCGCAGCGATTTTTCGTTCGCTCGCTTCTTTGGCCAACTCAAAACCTTCCACTCCTTGGGAAAGCTGGGTCGGCGTCCGTTGGTTTGGGCCCAGAGCTGGCGTCTCGGCTTGGCAAACGCTTTTGCCGGACAAGAACTGATCCGCGACGAGCGCTTTTTTGCCGGCGGCGAATACTCCGTGCGGGGCTACGCCAACGAAAGCTTGGGACCTTTCGATGACCTGGGCGACAGCGTCTTCACCCGGGGTGGGGAGTCCTTGATCGTGGTCAACCAGGAGTTGCGCTGGGACCTGCATGAACGCGTGCTCGGCCTCCTGTTCGCGGACTTTGGCAACGTGTGGGAAAAGCTGGAAGACGTGGGGACCGACTTCGTCACCGCGCTGGGATTGGGAGTGCGCGGCCGCACTCCCGTTGGCCTGCTCCGCTTCGACCTCGCTTTTCCCTTGAACCGCCGTCCAGACAGCGATGCAGTCAAGTTCTACCTCGGCTTCGGCAACACATTTTGAGCGCTACAGGCCGGATGAGCTGGTTCGAGTGCGTCCCCAACCTCAGCGAAGGGCAAAACCCGCGGGTGATTGCCGCATTGGCGGACGCGGTCCAAGTATCTGGCGTTGATCTCCTCGACACCTCCTCCGACCCTGACCACCATCGCACCGTGCTCACGCTGGTCGGCCAGCCTTCGGCCTTAGTCGAGGCCATCGTGCGCCTGTTCGCTGCAGCCTTGCCGCGGATTGACCTCGCCGTCCATCGCGGGGTGCATCCGCGGATCGGTGCGGTCGACGTGGTGCCGGTGATCCCCCTGGCGGGGGCGACCATGGTTGAAGCTGCTGCGCTCGCTCGTACCCTCGGGCAAGCCGTGGGCGAACGCTTTGAGCTGCCGGTTTTTCTGTATGGCGAAGCTGCAACCCGCGACGCGCGGCGGGAGCTCGCGGATTTGCGCCGTGGTGGCCTCTCTGGACTTGCTCGCCGGCTGGCCGATCCGACCTGGCAACCCGACTTTGGTCCCCGGCACCTCCACCCCACAGCAGGCGCGACCGCGATCGGGGCGCGGGACTTCTTGATCGCATTCAACGTCCTCTTGGCATCGCGGGATCTCGCGGTAGCGCAGCAGATCGCTGCCCGCGTCCGCGCGTCTTCGGGCGGATTGCCTGGGGTCAAGGCCCTGGGGCTCTTCCTGCCCAGCCGCAACCAGGTCCAAGTCAGCATGAACCTGATCGACTACCGTCAGACCTCGCCCGCCGCAGCTTTTGCGCAAGTGGTGGCCGAAGCCCAGCGTCTGGGGGTTCAGGTGGTGGGCTCTGAACTCGTGGGGCTCATTCCCGAAGCTGCGCTCGCCCATGCCTCTGTGGCCGAGCTCGCGCTCGAGAACTTCACGCCGTCCAAGCTCCTCGAACCGCGCTTGCGCGCTCTTGGCATTTTGCCCTGAAAACGAACGCATCCGGAGCGGCGCATACGCTGATAGAGCGGGCTTAGACAGCCGGTTGGCGGCTCGACCACGCGCTGGTCGTCCCAGACGCGAAACCGTCAGCGAAGGTTCTGGTACTCTAGAGAAACAAGGAGGGCGCAATGCCCACGGTAACTCTCACAAGCAAAGGCCAAGTAACGATCCCACAAGAAGTTCGCAAGCAACTCGGTCTCCACCAGGGCGACCGGATTGAATTCCAAATAGAAGTGGACGGCTCCCTGCGCCTACGCCCCGTGACCCGTTCGGTTCGTGAGTTGGCGGGAATCCTGCACCGTCCGGATCTGCAGGCTAGATCCTTGCAAGACATGAACGAAGACATCTGCGAGTGGATGGCGTCCGAAAACGAACGCATCCGGAGCGGCGCATGAGGGGGCTCGACACCAATCTCCTAATTCGATACCTCACGGGTGATGAGCCAGCTCAGGCTGCCGTCGCAGGTCGGATTCTTGAAGACGCGGAGAAGCGACAAGAGCCCCTTTACATCAACCCCATCGTGTTTGCTGTGTGAACTGGTCTGGACGCTGAGGGGTGGGGTTCGCTTTCCACAGATTCAGATCCTGGGGCCCGAGCAAGTTTTGATGGAGATCTGACGATGGGAACCTTGACCGTTCGTCTTCCTGACGACCAGCACGAACGCCTGCGGCAACTGGCCCGGCAACGTGCGATGAGCATCAACAAGCTTTTCGAAGAAATGTCCACCGCGGTACTGGCAGAGTTCGATGCGGAAACCCGCTTTCGAGCCCGGGCCGGGGCTGGCTCCTTGACGGAGGGCCTGCGACTGCTCGACAAGCTCGATGCGGCTTCTTAGGGTCGACGCATCAATAAATTCACATTTCTGGCGCCCAGATTGGGGCCAGATGCGGCCGATCGTCGGGCGCAAAACCGCAGGACTAGCAGGGCTAATTCGAGGATTTTGCGTTCGCGGATCGGTCGCAGGTGGCCGCAAGATGGGATGCCAGAATGGGAAGTTATTGCTGCGTAGACCCTTAGGTCATGATACTTGCTCCTTGGGTTATATGGTTGTGATCTTGCTGATTAGAGAGCCGGTTGGCGGCTCGACCACGCGCTGGTCGTCCCAGACTCGAAACCGTCAGCGAAGAGCAGGTTGCCGATCAGGCTCGTGACTTGCGCCGAGTTGTTGAACGGGTGCGGATCGAAGGTCGCGCTGGTGACGCTCACCTGATTGGTCAAGGTCGCGCCCAGGGCTAGGTTCGCCGCGATCTGGACGCGGAATTTGCGACTTCTTTGCTGGAGCGGGTCGAGGTTGCCGAACTGGCAAGTGACCACCCCGCTGAGCTCACTGCAATTAGGGTCCGACAAAGCCGGCAAGTAGGTGACTTCCGCGGGCAAGGGGTCGGTCAACACGATGCTGCTCGCACTGGCACCGCCAAGGTTGCTCACCGTGGCGGTGTAGGTGAGGACCCCGCCGGCAATCGCGGGATCAGGGCTGGCAGTGAGGGACGCAACCAGATCGGGCAGGGCGCCCGAACGCAGGCCGATCGCTTCCCAGCGCGCTCCTGTGCGGTTGTGGTGATGCAACAGCAGGATGCCCAAGCCGCTGTTGGCAGCGTGCGCGGTGAGGTCGAAAGCGATCGGCAAGCTGGCACCGTTTTGGTCTTCGCGGGTGGGTAAACCGGTGATCCCCCCCGTGAAATCGAGCCCTGGCGCAGCAGGGTCGAAGCTCAAAACCGCGCTTTGAGCGGTCTGTGGCGCAGGCAGTTCGCCGCTCAGCGGGCGGGAAAAGCGCTGGTTGGAGCCGGGCCACCCTGGGTCCACCAATTCCCGAGCAACATCGCCCAAGGCCGTCATCCCCAGGGTCGAAATGGTGCCGCCTTGCACGGCGTCGGAGGAGCTGACCTGGTAGTTGAAACGGCTGTTGCCCGGGGACAAGCCGAGGTCAGCCGCGCGGACCGGCAAGATCATCAGATTGGTCCCAAAAGGAACCGTATGGAGCGCGGCGGGCGAGAAGAAATTGAGCGGCCCCTGCAAGCTTGCAATGTTGCTCGCCAGGTCGATCAGCTCGCTCGCCAAAGCATCGGTCTTGAAGTCGAACACGAAGCTGCCCTGGTCCGTGTTGCGCAACAGGAAATCCGCATCGCCATCGCGATCCGTGTCGATCGCCACTTCCTGACGCACGGTGTGCGGGGTTGAGCCATCACCCCAAGACGCGATCGCGAAGAAGATCTGGCTGGCCGCTAGACCACCCGGTTGGGCTGCAACGTCGGTGGTCACTCCGACCGCGGCCAGCTGGTTGCGGTCGGGGGCAGGCTCTGCCGTCATCACCTGCTGCAGCGAGAACGGCGTGACCAGCGAGATCTCGTCGAGCGGCGGGGCTAAACCGGTGGCCACCGCGTGCCCTTCGAGCTGCACAGAGGCTGCGCCAGTGAGTCCAGGACCGAGGTCGAGGAGCGCGCTGGTCGCGGCCATGGACGCAGCCGGACGGGCCGCCGCGTAAATCGGCAGGCGCAGGCTCACGGTTTCGCCAGTCAAGGCGGTGGCCGCAGTCGGTGTTAGGAGCAGGAACGCCTGTTCCTCGCTCAACCAGTGCCGGTCAAAACCCAGGGTTTGCGCGTCCAAGGTGGGATCGCGGGAATGTTGCATCAAGGCGGCATCCGCGGTGAGCTGCACGCTCACTTGCGCAGTGCCCAAAGCCGGCACGGTCACGCTGCTGCTCCCCAGGCTGAACCCCAGCCCTGGGATGTCGCTCACGGTGTCGAGGGTCAAGTCGTAAACCGCGTCTGTGCTGGTCAAGTTGCGCAGCTCCACGGTTTGCACGGCTTGCAATTCGTCCAGGACGGCGAGTTGACCGAACGACACGCCGACCAGCTCAGGCGCGGCGGCGGCGTAGGCGATCACCCCGGCTTGGGCAGCGCGGGAGAGATCCATCCGTCCAGACCCCATGTGCGCCGGCCCGAGCACCGGCGGGGTGTGCTCCGGATCGTAATAGACCGGCACCGTGGTCCCCATGGCGAGAGCCTTGAGCTGGGCCACGGTCCAGCTGGGGTGGAGCTGACGGAGGAGCGCCATCATGCCCGCGACGTGGGGGCTAGCCATCGAAGTGCCACTCTTGACGCTCGCCCGCTGGCCGCCGCTCGTGCTGTTGCCCAGTTGCGCGGAAGTGATCGCGACGCCAGGCGCGGCGAGATCGGGTTTCAGCGCCACCGGTGAGGCGGCGCGCCGCGGTCCGCGCGAAGAAAACGAGGCAAACATATCGCCGAGGAGCACTCGCGCCAGGGTCAGCTGGACCCCGGGCAAGGCGGACTTGATCGTGGCTCCGGCAGCGGTGCGGATCTGCAGCGAAGTGATGGTGATACTGCCGCCAGTGCCGTCGTTGGGCAAGGCCGCGAGCCCTGGCAGAGGGTTGATCACCACCGCAGCGATCGCCCCGGCGAGCTGGGCTTGGCGCACCTGGGTGACCGCGCTGCAGCCAGGGTTACGGTCGAGCAAGGCGATCTTGCCCGCCACGGCAGCGGCATTGGTGAGCGGGGTGCAAGCAGCGGGCGGATCCGCCAGCACGGCTTCACCGCTGATCCCTCCGCTGAGGGGGAGCGACGGACCGAACAAGGCGCCGCCAGCTTGATGCGTGCCGGCAATTGCCGCCGGGCTGGTCACTCGCACTCCCGCACCCAACAGTTCCGCATCCCACATCACCGCTGTGCTGAGCGCTCGACTTGCAACCGCCGGGCTGCCGGTGATGAAGTGCGTGCCCCCGTCATTGCCCGCAGCAGCGACCACGATCACCCCGACCAGCGCGGCGTTGTCCGCGGCCACCGCAGTGGAATCCGTGGCACTGGCAAAAGGCGAGGTGAGCGACAAGTTGAGCACGTCCAGATGGTCGGAGAAATCGCCATTCCCGTCGGGGTCGACAGCCCACTCGATCGCCTGCTCGACCACTGCCGTGCTGCCACTGCAGCCGAACACCCGCAAGGCATAAAGCGCCGCCGCAGGCGCCACCCCAGGACCGATGCGCAAGCTGGTCAGCGGGGTTGACGGACCGTAAGGGCCGGGAAACGTGGTGCCGTCCGCCTGGACGCCGAAGCCCGCAGCCGTGCCAGCCACATGCGTGCCGTGCCCGTCGCAGTCCATGGGATCCGGGTCGGGTTGGGGGATCCGCTGCGCTGGATTTGCGCTTAGAGCGTCGTAGGCATCGCCCACGAAGTCGAATCCACCGACCACTTTGGCGGTCGGGAAAAAACCATCGGCCAGGTGGGTGGGGTCGTTGGCCGCATAGTCGGCCGCGAGTCCTGAGCCGCCAAAATCGGTGTGCAAATAATCCACCCCGGTATCGACGATGCCGATCTTGATCCCCTGGCCGAGCAGCCCCAGGCCGAGGCTGTCCCACACCGCGGGCGCGCCGACCCAGGCCACGCTGGTGGAGTTGGCTGGCACCTTGGAGACCAGCGGATGGACCGCGACCACTCCGGGAAGCTGCTGCAGACGCGCCACCTTTTGCGGTTCGACCTCGACGGCGATGCCGTTATAGACCCGGGTCAGACGAAACAGCGGACGGGCTGCGAACTCGGGGGCGAGCAGTCGGGTGAGCAGTCCTTGCTGCGCGGCTTCGAGGTGGCTGAGCTGAGCGCGCGCAGCGGCCACGGCCTCCCGCGCCCTGGGTTCGGGTTGCTCGGGCGTGGCGGGCGCGTCACCTAGAATCAAAACTCTCGCCAAAGCTCTCGCATGAATCTGCGTCGCGGGCAGATCTTTAAGCTCGATCATCACCCCTACCCAGGACGCGCTCGTCCCGGCAGCCGAGCGCAACTGCGGTGGGGTCGTGCTGCTGGCCTCGGCTCTGCCATGACCGAACGCGCCCATGGCCGCAGCCGCCGCAGCAGCCATCAGGAACAGAGTTCGCTTCTTCAGTACCTGCCCCATGGCAGCCACCTCCGCCGACGGACCAGCACTACCCACCACTTACCCCAGCCTGCAGTTTGTCCGAGATCGTCTGACCAAGCAAATGACGTCAGCCCGTGAATCGTTGCCTCTGCGTGTTCCACGTCATTTCACGCGGACGACAAAGGTCTCTGAAGCGAGCGGGGTGCCGTCGGGAAGGAGGGTTTCCACTCGCCACAAGATCTTGCCGCCCGGTGGAACAGCGGACACCTGTTGGGCCTCGAGGTGGAAGCTGACCTCGTCCGACGAGGTGCTGCTGAGGTCCTGCTGTTTGGTGATGGGCACCAGATCTTCGCGCATCACCCAGAGGTTGTAGCGCAAGCCCACGCGCGGGCCCTTCCAGCGCAAAATCAAAGCGTCGCGCGGCAGTTCGCTGCCGGTTGCAAGCGGGGTGCTGATCGCGGAGGCCGCCCCGCGGCGCAGGTTGGGTGGATCGGCAGCGCGTTGCCAGAAGAGGCCGAGCGCCAGGACCAACCCCGCGGCAGTTGCGATCAACGCTGACGGCCAACCCCACCGGGAACGCGGTCGCACCGCTTGGGAGCTGGCGCTTGCCGCGGCGTTGAGTTCTTGCGCCAACTGCCAGGCGGTTGCGCAGGTCGAGCAGACCAAGGTGTGATCCGCCAACGAACGGACTTCTGACGGCGAGGCTTCGCCGCTCACCGCTTGCCAGATTTCATCTGCAGTGGGACAACCGTGCGCAGTTTGCGGGTGCGCAGTTTGCGCTTCACTGACCAGCGCTTCCCGCCATAGCGCAAGTTCTTCATGATTAGCTAGCACTCCTGACCCCCTTGCTTGCCAAACATTTCCGCAGATCGTCAAGACCGCGGTAGAGGTAGTTCTTGGCCTGCTTGGTACCCCAGTTCAAGAGTTCGGCAATCTGCCCGACCTGGTGACCATGGATGTAAAGGAGGACCGCAGCGCGGCGGTCGGGCAGGAGCTGCTTGAGACAACCCCGCACCACCACTGTGAGCTCCCGCCCGACTGCTTGCCGCTCGGGATCGGGTTCCGCTGCCCGCCTTTCGTCGGCCAACTCGTCGAGCGGGACTTCCTGCCGCCGCGTATTCCGCCGGATCTCGTCGACGATGGCGGAATAGGCCACCTTCTGCAAGTACAACGAAGAAAACTCCCGGGCAGTCTCACTGCGGCGCAGCACGTCCAGGACCCGCATCATGCCCACCTGCACGATGTCTTCGCGCTGTTCGCGGAGCCAGTGCGGGCAAACCCGCGACACCGCCTTGAGCAGCAGGGTGCGCAGTTCGCGGCTCTCCTCCTCGGACAGACCGCGAGGGATAGTGGGGGTGCTCTCCAAGTTGGATGACATCAGGTGACCTTATAGCGTCTGCAGCGGGATTCTAGCACAGGGGCTCGCCCGGGGCCGTTGGTTGAGCCAGGGAGCCGAGGAGCCCGCTTCGCCCTCGCCTCGGCTAACCCTGACTGCTGATTGAGACTTTAAGGCGGCCGGCTCGTTTCCTCCAACATGCAGCTGACCGGTCAGCCTCTGACGGATGGCTGGATCGGCATGGAAGTTTAGTGTTCGCGAAATAAAACAAGAGGAAAACATACTATGGCTATACCAATGCAAGGGTCGTGGACGGTCTCCGTCAAAGCGAAGAATGCGGCTTTCCCGCAACGTTTCATCATTGCCGACGCAGATACGGGCAATGGAACTTACGCTGGAACAGTGGGAGCTTCTCCGGTTGCTGTCACTGGAGCACACTGGCGCATCCAAATTCAGAACAATCCCGGGAGCGGATTCATCGACTCGGCGGAACAAATCAAGTTTCCCATCACCTCAGGCGGTCAGTATCATTTTGATATCGAAAGCAACGACGCTGGCAGCGATCAGGATTTCAATGACCTGATCCTTACTTGCTCTACTCCGATCACGCAAACCGACTTCATCGTCTACGGAAGCGCGACGGCTTATTCCGGAAATTGCTTCTTGCCGTGCTGGCGGGGTTGGCTCGTGATCGACGCTGAGGCCAGTCTGCGCAGAGCCCTGAGTTACCCGGCGATCCGACAAGCGATCGAGAAAATCTACCCAGGTCGGGTGCGCATCCCACCCATTCCGCAACCCGACCCGCCGCCCTTCGTTCCACTGCTGATCCCCTTGACCGAGGATTCTTTGATCCCGCCGCGACAGGTACAACTCCTTCGTCTACCGCAAGCGGAAATGAAAGCGGCGCGCAGTGCGAAAAGAAACGAAGGTGCAGAATCCACGTTCTCCGTGCGCACCGCGGCGATCAACAAGTTGACTGAACAACCTGCTTTGACGATCGATCGGGTGGGCATCGGCGCCATTCTCGACCAGATCCAGCCGTGGTGTTCAACAGAAAAACTCGCTGGATTTCCGCTCCGCTTTGAGGAATATGACCGCACCATCGCCGAGCTGGCCGGGGGCGCCTACAGCGGCGCGGGAACGCGCGAAGATCTCGGTCAAACGGTCACCGACCGCAACGGCAACTATGTCTTCCGTTTCTCGCGCTCGATTCCGCAATTTATCCAAGAGGGCAACCTCGACACCGCCCCGGCAGAAGATGAAACCGTGCAAGCCATGCCGGATCTCATCGTGAAACTGCTGGATGCAGCAGCTCCTGGCGGCGTCGCTTTTGAGAGCGCCCCCTACTTCAACGTGCCGGTGTTCAAGCGCATCGACTTGTGTTTCCGCAGACCCGCCAGAACCGGATGCCAGGGCGGACCCAACATTCAGGCTTTGGGGGCGATCCGCTTGGGAATCGCAGCAACGGATTTTGACTCCGATGGGCGCATCACTTGTACGGACACCACCCTGCCGGACGTCCCGCAGGCCCGCTGTGCTGCTTGGGGTGGCAACGTTCGGCTCTTCGGCTGCTTCATCGGCAGCCCCGTCCCGGTGACGCAGTACACGATCCGCCATCGGCGGCGCAGAGCCGATGGGACTTTCAGCTCCTGGGAGTTCTATCAGGAAGGGATGTTCTTGCAAAAGATCGGCTTCCTGATCCCGCAGCAGATCGGTCCTTTCGACCGGATGCTCGAGGTGGTGAACGGAGGCGGCCTAGTCGCAGCCAAGGCTTATGACAACATCGAGCAGAACTTCGCTTGGGCAGCTTCAGACTGGTTCCTTAAGGCCGTGATCAGCACTGCCGGAGGGACACCCGCTTACGCGCCCACACCCGGCACCGTGGAGTTCGAGCTCCAGGGTTACGACGCTGCGGGAAATTTCGTGAGCGGTGCCACCGATAAAGTCACGCTGTACATCGACAACACCGGTCCCGATCTGGATCTTTTGTCGGTGCAGATGGGCAGCCAGGAAGGAGGCGGCTGTGCGCTGTTCCACCTCAGCGGAGAACCGAATCCCGCGAAGCTTTCTGTGCGCTTCAAGGCGGTTCAGGGACAAGGATTCCTCGGTTCGTATGGACTGAGCGTGCGTAAAGGCAACATAAGTGACCTCGCGATTGCCGCCACCACGGGCCCAGCGGGTGAGGCCAGCGGAGCCCTCGCCCGCGCATACACCCACACAAGCGCCGAAAGCTGTGGTCTGCTGTTCGGCACCCGACCGCCCGATGAACCCTTGGCCGACGCCGCCCACTACGTGACCGCTTACATCATTCCCGCCAGTGGCAACTGGCTGGAGCCGGACCAGCCTTTCTGCACGTTCGCGGTCCGCGTCGGCGCGACCATGCGCCGGACGAACGGCTACAACTCTGCCGAAGATTCCTTTGCAGAAGCGTATCTGCTCGGGATCCAACAATAACGTGAATTTCTACTGGCTGATTCTGGGGGTGCTCTCGGTGTGGAGGGTCACCCACCTGCTCGCCGCCGAGGACGGACCCTGGCAAGTCGTGGTCTGGCTTCGGCGGCGGGCTGGTCCAGGTTTCTTGGGAGAACTGCTCGACTGTTTCTATTGCTTGAGCCTGTGGATTGCAGCGCCCGCGGCCTGGTTGATCGGCCACGGTTGGCAGGAACGCGGGTTCCTCTGGTTCGCACTTTCCGGCGGCGCCGTACTCTTGGAGCGGGCAACCGCCGCACCCAACCCGGCAGTCGCGTATCAAGAAGACTCGGAGGTCGAAGATGGCATGTTGCGGCAAGCATCGGACACGGACGGTTCAGCCGGCAGTCGCGCCCCGCACGATCACCCCACAAACGCCTAGCGCTCAGTACTTTGCATACTTCGGGCAGACGGGCCTCACCGCGGTGGGCCCGGTCACCGGTCGGCAATACCGCTTCGCACACCCCGGCGCAACCCTGGCCGTTGATCAGCGCGACGCTCCAGGGTTGGCCGGGGTTCCCAACCTGCGCCGGGTGCACACGCCGGGCTGATCACGCAGTCGGGGTTGTCCCCGCACGACCCCGACCGCGGGTCCGCCGGAAAGCCCAGCCGAGGCTGAGCAGAAGCAGGGTTACTAGCGCTGCCACCAGCCAGATCGGGATGGGCCACCCGGCAGACCCGCTCGTCTCACCCCCAGGGAAAGGCACCAGGCGCCCGTCGCCCAGAACGACGAGGCTCGTCCACTCGGCAGCGGCTGCTCCAGCCTTGATCCGCTCTTGCTGTGCCAACGCGAGCGCGACATCGACGCTTTGCCCCGTCCGCAGGTGGCGATAGAAAACGGTAAAGAAGCGCGCGGCTCGGTCGTCCGCCAGCGGCTTGAGGCTCGCCACCACGACACGCGCGCCCGCTCGGAAAAACGCGCGGGCGAGCCCCATCACCCCTTCCCCGCGCACGATGCGACCGCGCGCGCTGTCACAAGCTGAAAGGACGACCACTTGTCCGCGCAGCGCGAGTTCCTGGACTTCGGCGAGCTCGACCCGTCCATCTTCCTCCGACGTTCCCACCAAGCCGGCGCCAGGCGTGAGAAAGAGGGCAGAATTCCCCGGATCTCCGAGATCGACGACCGCATGGGCCGCAAAGTGCAAGATGGCAAAAGGGTCGAGGTCCCGCGCTTTGAGCCGCGCTTCCGTGGCTTCTTGGCCGAGCCAAAGCTCGCTCCCGCGCAGTAGCCGGCGGATCGACCGCCCTTCTTGCCGCGCATGCGGGAGGGGGCCGAGAAGGGTTTCCAGCTCCCCGGCGCGCCAGTCCGCAACTCCGGCGCTCGACTTCCAGGTGGGATCTGCAAAAATCAGGGCGCCTGCCGGATGGGCAGAGGCTGGTTGTTGCCGCCAGCTCAGCCACAAGGTCAAAGCTGGTACCGACGAGAGTTGATAACGCGAGGCCACGGGAGGAGCGGTCTCGCTCGGCCGCAGAGCCGCGAACGGCAACCCGTTCAAAAGCCCGTCGGGCACCAAGATCAAGCGCTCGACCGTCGGCGGCAAATCCGCAAGGGCCGGCGCCAAGAGTTCCTGGTACAGCCGCGTCAGGCTCGCGGGCACCTGCTCAGGATCTGCGAGCTGAATCAGCATTTGCACCGCCGGCTCGAGTTCGGCGCGACTTTTCAGGCGATAAACCCGGCTACCCTCAGAGGTGATCGCCCACACCCACGATCCGCCGACAAAATCGCCGTAAATGTCTTCATCCTGCGCCAGCTGGTAGGCCAGGATAGCCTCGTCGGCGCTCAAACTCGCCTCGACCACGGCCAGGTCTGGCGGCGAGAGGTTGGACGCAAGCGCCGCTTGCAAGTCTTCGCGCAGCACCCGGGCCCGCCGTTGTTCGCTCACCGCAAAAGCGAGTTCCAGGTCCGCGCGGGCGGGGGCGCCTGGCCGCTCGAGCAAATAGCCGGCGAAAGCATCGTAGGCGTCGGTCCAGATCGCCATCAACTCGGCTCGCCCTTCTCCATCGCTTTGCTGCGCGCGCAGCGCCTCGATCGCCGCGAGCACGCTCCAGGACTGCTCGACGGCCGTGGAGTAGGGTTCGAGCGCCCAGGCCAAACGCAGTCGCTCCGGCCACAGGTTGACCTCAGCCCACAAGTCGCCAGTGCCGGCAGCTCTGGCCACAGCACGCGCCAGCAGCGCCTGCGCGGCCCCAGGGTCTGCGGCCAGCTCGCGCACCGCTTGCCGCGCCTCGCAATAGGCGAGCAGGCTGATGGCGCCGATTTGGGTCGAAAGCTCCACGCAAGCGGCGAGCCGGCGATCGCCCGCAGGACCCGCTTGCAGTTTGCCCAACTCGTGGTCGATATGCGCGATCAGCTCCGAGTGGCTCACCCGTTCGGCTGCTTCGCGCGCGGCCAGCAGCAGGGTTAGAGCTTCTTCTCGGGCGGTTGGACCGGGGTCTGCGGTGACCAGGTGGTGGACCGCGAGCTTGTAGCGCAGCTGGGCTTCCTGCGCCAGGTTCTGGTGGCTCAGGGCCAAAGCCAGGGCCTTTTCGAGACCAAGTCGGACCTCGGCGTAGCGCCCGAGCTCATAGTTGATGGTCGCCAAAAGCGAACGGCTGTTGAGTTCGAGCTGTGCTGCTGACGGCCCAGCTGCAACCGCCTCGTCAACGGCCTGGCGCGCCCACAGAACAGCCTGAGTTAGATCCTGGCCCTGCCGCAAGGCATGACGGGCTCGACCCAACTTCACTCGGCCCAGTGCCGCGGGATCTTCGCTCGCGGCAACGACATCCTCCGCCCGTTCGAGCCAGTGCTCGGCTTCGGTCAAGCGCCCCATGCGTTCGAGGATCTGCGCCAGGTTGAGCGCGGGAAGCAAAATGGCCGCGCGTTCGCCATGTGCTTCGAACAGCTCGATCGCGCGGCGATAGTGGAACTCGGTCCTCGGATCGCGCCGGTTGCGCACGAGGTTGGCCAGCGCGAGGTGTAACCATGGCTCGTCCGGAGCGCGCGCGAGGAGATCGTCCACGCGAGCCAAAGCCGCGGAGTATTGACCGGTTCGGGTGGCAGTGTCGTTAAAACAACGCGCGGCAGCAGGCGCATCGGTCTGCACCGTCAAGAGCTCCGCACAAGGGCCGAACAGATCTTCCGCAGCGAGGCGGGAAGCAACCCCGAATCCGACGGCCCACAGGATTCTGCGCAGCGATTGTGGCCGCATCGTCACCCTCCTCGGGAATTCTGTCGAGAGACTGTCTCCTATCCCATGTCTCCTATCCCATGTCTCCCATCTCATGGTCCCAACTAAATCTTATCATGGCAATCATGGCAATCATGGCAATCCGAAATTCCCCTGCGGCGCCCTGAGACTCATGGAAGGATTGTTCGTTCTACCGCGATGAGGCTGGGGATTGTGGAACGTCTGCTCAACTGGATTGGAAGCCATCATGAACACCAAATCTCGATGCAAACTTTTTTTTGTATGTTTGACGGCGGTCTGCCTCCTCAGCGCGCCAGTTGCCGCCACCGGCGGTCCTGAAGTCGTTTGGAAAACTACTGGAGATGTCCAAATGATGTTTCAGATCGAAAAGAAATGTAGTGGTGCAAAGTTTTTAGCGGCGAAAGACGGTCAACCCTTGGGGGAAATCAAACCAGTAGGTGACGGAACTTTCAGCATTGAATATTCATCCAGCGAACTGAACGCGATCTGTCAAGGGGTTAAAGGTGCCGAAAACCCCTGGAAAGCGACCTTCTCGCTCTCCTGGCAAATCCTTTGTGGAACACGAGAACTGGCAACCCAGTCGCAGCAATTCACAATCACTTGCACCCAGCTCGAGGGTGGCTCGATCGTTCCCAGCCGCCCGGTGATGTGCTGCGACGACGATCCCATGGCGAGAAAAATCGAGTTTGAAGCCATTGCCACTCTCTACTCAGCCACAAGTAGTTTCGCGATCCGACCGCGTGAAGGCGGGTCAGCTCCCCTCATGCTGGGTGCTGTCGCGGGATCGTCTGACGCACTCTCGCTGGTCCAGCGCGCGGGCGAGAGCAACGTCCAGCTCGACGACTATGCCGCAGTCGGGCTCGCTTTCACTTATCCCGTCACCGATCGCTGGGGAGTGCGGATCAGCGCGCTCAAGGCCCAGCCTGACCTCAGCAGCCACTCCGCAAATACCCTTACCGTACCCACGGAAGCTCACTTGCGTGCGGTCGACTTCTCGCTCGTCCGCTCCTGGCCGCAGTCGCAGGTTGAGTTGTTCAGCCGCTGGGGTGTGGGTTGGCAATGGCTGGAAATCGACTTCCCTGGGCCGGGCGAACAGCATTTCGACTCACCGACCCTGAACGCTGGCGCGGGCTTAACCTTGCCCCTGGGCGAGCGCTGGTTCCTCCGCCCACAAGTCGATGCGCGTTGGGAACTTGAGGAGAGCACGCTTCATTGGGGCGTGGGCGTTGGGCTGGGGCTTCGGGTCGGCAGCTCGCACTGAAACAGTCAACCCCCCGGCCCAAGGCGCGGGGGGTTGAGGTTCTCCGGCTGGTGAGAAGCGACGACTACGGAACCGTGACCCCGCCGGCAATGACGCAAACGTCATTACCCGCAGAATTGGTGACGGTCACCGACACCGCGTAGGTTCCCGCTGCACCGTAGGTATGCGTCGGGCTGATCTGGACGCTACCGCTGCTATCGCCGAAGTCCCAGAGCGGGGTCGCCATGGCACCGGTGAAGTTGGTGGTAAAGGTCACGTTCAACCCACTGATCTGCACCACACTGCAACTCAGGATCACCGGAGCGGTCACCGGCGGCGGCGGCGGCGGCGGCGGCAGTGCCGGGACCGTGATGGTGTCGGTCTTGATCGAGATTTCAGACCCCTTCGTCGCCGTCAGCTTGACCACCGAGGTGTACGACTCCGCCAGCATGGTGTAGACGTGAGGTGCTGGGTTGACCGTGGTCTCGAGCGGGGTGCCGTCGCGGAAATCCCACTCGAAGCTGACCCCGGTGTAGTCAAGCGGCGTGGTCGTGTTGGTGAACGTGACGGTGAAGCGCGCGGTGGCCGTGTCCTGACGCGAACTGTAGATGAAGTTCGCAGCCAGCGCGACCGGCGGCGGCGGGGGCGGCGGGGGTGCCGTATCGTTGCGGCATGAAGCGTCGTTCGGCAAGAACAAGAAGGCGTTCGCCAACGTGTCTTGGCAGGTGGTATCGAGGTTGAACACGCGGATCCCCACCCGAATCGGCAGAAACCGCTGCCCCTGCGTCCCGTCACCGTTGTCATCGCAAGCTTCTTGCGGGAAAACTTCGCCGCTGGGCACGCCGGGAATGTTCGCGGTGATCAAGGTGCCCGAGGAGTCGACGAAAACATTGTCCGCTGCCACCGCGCCGGTGCTAAACAGGAATTCCACCCGGATCGGGGCGACAAAGCGGACGCCGGAAATCGAAATCTGGCCACCGCCACCCTGGGGTGAGCTGGTGGGAGAAATGTCCCGGATCGACGGGACGAGGATCCGGTAGGTGAAAACCGGGCCGCTCAGATCACCTGCACCGGTCTCGATGTTGACCACCGAAGCCGCGCCGCTCAAGTCTTGACAGCTGTTCAACCGTGCAGGAACTGTGCGGACCACGATCTCGGTGCCCGAAACCGAAATGATGCTCTGCGCGAGCGTGCCCAAACCCACGGCCACGGGTTCGTCAAAGCCCTGGCCGAAAATGGTCACGCGATCGCCACCGAGGTAGAGACCTTCGGTCGGCGTGATCGAGGTGATCAGCACCTGCTGGCTGGGGCTGCCATACTGGAAAGCCGCGGCCAGCTGCGCTTGCTTGCCGTTGTCCAGGTTGATCACCGTCAGGTTGACGATGCGGTCTTGATTGGCTGAGTTGGGCCCGGTAGCCGACGGGGTCAAAACCAGCAACCGGGTGGGAGAGACGTCGCGCACCTCGGCTGCGATCAAGGCCGTGCCCGTGCCGAAAAGGACTTGAACTTGGCTGGAGAAACCTTCACCAAAGATGGTGACGAGTGTGCCTCCCTCGTTGGGACCGTTGCGCGGCGTGATCGAGAGGATCCGCGGATCCGGATCAGGGTTGATCTTGCCGTCGCGGGTGTAAGTGAAGCCGTTCCCCAGGGTGTCGGATTGGGTATCGATTTCGTTGACATTGATCGTCACTTGCACCGAGACCGTCCGGGTCTGGCCCAGCGGCAAGACGACCGGCGGGGTATAGACCACGATCTGCTCGCCACTCACCGACTCGACTTCCCCAGGGACTCCACCGAAGAAGACGCGCACCGGGGTGTCAAAACCGGTCCCGTGGACCGTCACCCGAGTGCCGCCGTCGGGATGGCCGATGTTGGGGGTCACCGCTTCGATAAACAGCGTGTCGGGTTCGGGCATGGCCTCCAAGGAAATCGCGGTCTGACCAAAGCTTCCTTCGAGCTGCGCCTGAATCACGATCGTGCCCGCCTGCGTGCCGGGAGCTGCCAGCACCGCTGAGCCTTGCCCCTGAAAAATGGGGACGACCACCGTCGAGCCCACGGCACCGCTCGAACTGGTCAACGTCCCGAACGAGGCCGAGAGCAAGACCGTGGCGCCGTTGGGGGCGGGTTGATTGTTGTCGGCACGTCGCGCTTCCACCGTGATCGCGCTCGCAATCGGAGTGGCCCCATCAATCCCGATCGTGTTGGGCGATGCGGTGACGCGCAAGCTCCACACCGTGCTCGGCTGGGTGGTGCCGGGCACCGGGGCGGGTTGCTGCTGCCGCGGAGCCGTGGGAGAGTTCGAGTCGCAAGCCCCGAGCCACAGGGCGAGCGAGAGCAGCGCGATAATCGCGCAGGTTTTTGAGGCTTGGGATCTGGTCACGAAAATCATGGCAACTCTCCAACGTCTTGACCCACATCGTGGGTGCGGAGCGCGATGTCGGGATGTACTTTGTACTCTGCGCAGTACTTTGCGTACTTTGCGTCTGATACCTTCTCGGGTCGTCTACGGGACGAATTCCAAAGTTTGCGATCGCGGCACGCTGGCAACAGCGTCCCCGCTGAGCGTTCGGCCGAAAACTCTCACCTCGACATTCATCAGGATGTAGGAGGACCTGGTTTCCTTGTCAAAACCGCCATTGATGAACAGCAAATCCGACAGCGGCGGGTTGCGCATCTGTCCAATCGACATCACCGGCAAGTTGGTGTAAGTCAAGGTGCCTCCCACCGGAACCGTGCCGAGCAGCTTGACCACATAAGGGGTGGGCGTCCGAGTTCCGCCATCGACACGGGTGAACGTGACTTCGAAAGTATCGATTTCGACGTTCATCAAAGAGCTGGTCGGGCGGCTGGGGTTGACCACAATACTGTCGATGTCGATCGTCCCGATTTGCACGGCATCTGTGCTGTTGACGCTCACCCGAATCGGAAAGTTGACCCATTCTACGGTGAGCAAGACGCCCCCGGAATCGTTGCGCTCCGTGCGCTCTTCGCAACCGAGCACCAACAAGACGAGCATGAGTACGGCGCATTTGGCGACAGTTTTCACCGTCTTCCTCCTCATCTACATCTGAACGATGCGCGGCGTGATGAAAATCATCAGCTCATCGTTCGAGTCGTCGCGGCTTCTGTTCTTGAACAGGTGGCCCAGGACTGGAACATTGGACAGGCCGGGCACCCGATCTTGGTTCTGGTTCGATGACACCTCGTAGATGCCGCCGATCACTGCGGTTCCACCATCCCGCACCACGACTTTGGTTTGCGCTTCTTTCGTCGCGATCGGAGCATTGCTCGCCCCGACGATCGCGAATGCCAGCTGAGGCTCTTTTTTCGCCACGCTGATGTTCATCATGATCGTTCCTTCAGCGGTGACGTGCGGGGTGACTTGGAGCGACAAGGTCGCATTGACGAACTGCACCGAAACCGTCCGGTTTGAAACCGTCTGGATCGGGATCTGCAGACCGCTCTGGATCGACGCTGACTCGTTGTTGAGTGTGGTCACCCGAGGAGCGGAAATGACATTGACGAGACCTTCGTTCTCCGCGGCCTGGATCCGCGCGTCGAGGGTGAAGGTGTCGAGGATGTTGCCCAGCTTCAAGTTGAGGAAGCCGTTAGCACCGCCGGTCAAGAGTTCCACTCCGCCGTCGGACTCGATGTTGTTGGGGAATTGGAGTCCGGTGGTGTTGCCATACTCCTGACTCGCGACCCCATCGAAGCCCCAGCTGATGCCCAGGCTGCGGCTGAATTGCTTGGTGGCTTCGATGATCCGCGCCTCGATCGTCACCTGCGGTTCGGGCGCGTCCAGGTACTCGACCACCGCCAGGACCGTATCGATGTTGCTCGGCAGTTCGCGGATGATCAGGGTATTGGTGCGTCGGTCCACTTGCACAGTGCCGCGCGAACTCAAAATCGAGCCAGTGCGGTTGCGCAGCAGAGTGGCGACGTCGTTCGCGGTGGCATAGCTCACGCTCTTGAGCACCGTCCGCAGAGGAATGGCGTCTTGCCGGGCCGCCGCGAGTTGCTTTTGCTCCTCGGCTTCTGCGCGTAGCTGGGCGAGGGGGGCGATGCGCACGATCGTGCCGTCGATGTCCATCCCCAAGTTGTTGATCTTCAGGATTTGTTCGAGCGCCTGATCCCAAGGTACATTCTTCAATTCGACGGTGACATTGCCGGTCACGCCGGGCTGAATCACAAAGTTGAGGTCACTGAACTTGGCAAAGGACCGCAGTGTTTCCACCAGATCTGCGTTTTTGAGCGACATGCTGACCGGGTCGCCCGTGTACTGTCGCTCGCGGCGGTTGATCACCAGCGAGTCAAACTGGGCAAAGGGGACTTCTTTTTGTTCTTCGGGGGGCGGTGTCTGCACTTGCTGCGCTTCGTAGAGCGCGACATCGCTTTTGGGAGCGACCGGACCCGGACCGCTTGCGGGCGGCTTGGCCTTAGGCTTGGCTGGCGCGGCCGGGGGCGCCGCAGTCCCCGCAGCAGCGTCGGGGCGCGCCGGCTCGGCAACCGCCAGGGCTTCGCCGCTCGGCGTGTAGACCGGAATCGGTGCGGGCGCCGACGGCTGCCTCGTTGATGGAGCCGGCTTGACCGGCTGGGCAGCGGCGGGTTCC
>CAZCOV010000029.1:0-29446 GCA_964499975.1 uncultured Thermoanaerobaculia bacterium | reverse complement strand
CGAGGCCAGCTGCCGCGGTCACGTCGGTCAAGCCTTCGGCATCTCCTTGCAGCAGCCGGACGCCCTGGTCGCTGAGCAGCACCACGTCGCTCTTGGCATGGATTTTGGGATCGTAGGGAGTGAGCGGCGGAACCGCGTTGTAGACGTCGCCCACCAACACCTGAGCCGCCGGAGGTGCTGGCGTGGGCAATGGGGTGAGGGTCCAGCCGCCGGACGGCGTCGCGCTGAACCGGCTCAAGGTGCCATCCGCTGCCCCGATCAGCAGCCGGACCTGACCAGCTTCGTCGAGGTCGAGCACGGCAGCCGTGGTCGCTTTTTCGGCGCGGGCGCGCAGGTCGGGTGCAGCCCACAGCTCCGCCGTCGCGTCCACAAACTGGACCGCAATTCCCGGCGCGGGTGCGGTGGCGTTGGGCAGGGCTTCTGGCAAGGTGTAAGCGCTCACCTCGAGCGCTTCCGGGGTGCGATTGGCGTCGCCGAACAGCTGGCGCAAGCGCACGAACTCACGCTGGTGGCGTTCGAAGTCCGCGCGGGAGCCGCCGCGTTGGGCATAAACGGAAAGCTTGTAGTGCGCCCCCGAATGCAGGGGATCGAGCCGCACGGCTTCCTGGAACTGCTCGATCGCGGGCTCATGGCGTCCCAAGTTCTGGTAGGAGTTGGCCAGCTGGAAGCGCAGGGGAGCGCTGTGGGGATCGAGCCGGACTGCGGCTTCGAAGTGCGGCAAGGCTTCGGCATGACGGTTGAGCCGCGCTTGTGCGATTCCCAACAAGTAGTGGGTGGCGACTGCGTCGCTGGCGAGCTTGGCAGCGGTTCCGAGCGCGGTTAAGGCCGCTTCGGTGTCGCGCGCCAGGAGGTGGGCGCGCGCCAGGTTGCGCCAAGCCGGCGCGGATTTGGGGTCGGCTTGCACTGCGGCCGTAAACGCGGCAATGGCCTGGGCCGAGTCTTTGTTTTCCAGTTGGGCCTTGCCCAAGTTCATGGCCGCGACCAAAGCAGGAGAGGGCGGTGCGGGTCCGCTCGCTGGACCACAACCCCCGATCATCCAGCTCCCCACCGCTAACGTCAACCAGGAGAACAGGATCCCGGCAGATCGGGCATTCCAGGAGAAGCGCAAGGGGGAAAAATCTGACATTCTGTTGGCTCCGGTGGATCGTGCGGCGGTGGATTGTGCGGCGGTGATTTGCACTTCGGTATTTGTGTTCTGGCAGTTCCAGCATCCGCGCGGGATCATAGCAAAGCTCGGAGCTACCTTCTGACGGGGTAGGAGGCAGGACTAGCGGCAGGACTAGCAGTGCAGGAGTCGAATTGAAGAGAGAACTAGAAACCTTCACCTCGGCCGGATCCTCGGTGTAGACTTGTCGGGTGGATACCTGACTTGCCTTGACTCCGTTCCAAGGGCCAAGGCAGGGCAGCACGGTTAGTAGAGCCACCAGGGGGTTTCGGGGATCTGCTCATGCTAGAGAGAAGTATTGCGCTCGTCGGACTGGCGTGCCGTTATCCAGACGCCGACTCACCGCAGAGCTTGTGGGAAAATGTGCTGAGCCAGCGCCGGGCTTTTCGCCGCATCCCGCGCGAACGGCTGCGGCTTGCCGACTACCTTGCCGACGCGTTGGCTCGCGACTACCCGGCAGATTCGATCTACTCGACCCAAGCTGCAGTCCTCGCCGATTACCAGTTCGACCGGGTCCGCTTTCGGGTCAGCGGCAAGTCGTTTCGCAGCGCTGACCTCGCCCACTGGCTGGCGCTCGACGTGGCAGCAGAAGCCTTAGCTGATGCTGGCTTTGCTGAAGCCCAAGGGTTGGCCCGGAGCGAGACCGGCGTTTTGGTCGGCAATACCCTGACCGGCGAGTTCTCGCGCGCCAACCTGCTGCGCCTGCGCTGGCCTTATGTGCGGCGGCAGACCGCCGCAGCTCTGGCAGAAGAAGGCTGGGCCGCGGACCAAATTCACAGTTTTCTCACCCGCCTCGAAGCGCGCTACAAAGAGCCTTTCCCCGAAAATACCGAAGAAAGCTTAGCCGGCGGTCTGGCCAACACCATCGCCGGACGGATCGCCAACCACTTCGACTTGCACGGTGGTGGCTACACCGTGGACGGCGCTTGCGCGTCGTCGATTCTGGCAGTCGTCCAAGCCTGCTCAGCGCTCGCCAGCGGTGACCTCGAAGTCGCGCTCGCCGGCGGCGTGGACTTGTCGTTGGACCCCTTCGAGCTGGTCGGTTTTGCTCGCACCGGGGCGCTCGCGCGCGGCGACATGCGGATCTTCGATCGCCGTCCAACCGGCTTCATCCCCGGCGAGGGGTGCGGCTTTGCCGTGCTCATGCGTGCCGCCGACGCCCTCGCCCAAGGCAAACGCATTTACGCGGTGATCCGCGGCTGGGGCCTCTCCTCGGACGGCAGCGGTGGCCTCACCCGGCCAGAAGTCCACGGGCAAGTCCTGGCCTTGCGGCGGGCTTATCAACGCGCAGGGTTCAGCCCGGCCACGGTCGCGCTGTTTGAAGGGCACGGCACCGGGACCGCGGTGGGCGACGCCGCCGAGCTCAAGACCTTGAACCTGGTGCGGCGCGAAGCTGGGGCCCAAGAGCGGGCAGCGCTCGGCTCGATCAAGGGCAATTTCGGCCACACCAAGGCTGCCGCGGGAATTGCTGGGTTGATCAAGGCGAGCTTGGCGATCCACTACCAGATCCTGCCACCGATCACCGGCTGCGTGGAACCGCATGCTGAGCTCAGCGGCGAAACCAGCACCCTCCGCATCTTGCGCGGGGCGGAACTGTGGCCCGCGAACGCGCCGCTGCGGTCAGCGGTTTCGGCCATGGGTTTTGGCGGGATCAACGGCCACGTCGTGCTCGAAGGCACGACCCAACTGCGGCGGCAGCAGTTCGTCGCGGTCGAGCGGCAGCTGCTCGCCACGCCGCAAGACAGCGAGCTCTTCTTGTTCAGCGCGCCAGACCCCCTGGCACTCCGCGACCAGGTCGACCGCGTGGCCGCGCGCGCTTCCGGCCTGGCGCGGGCAGAACTCACCGACCTCGCCCACCAGTTGATGCGCGAACTCGCAGGGCCAGCGCTCCCATGGCGGGCTGCGCTGCTGGCCCAACAGCCGCAAGAGCTGGCAGACCAGCTGGGGCGGCTCCGCACCTGGCTGAGCGCAGACGCGCCCACCGCCCGCCTCGACCTGGACGCCGGGATCTTTCTCGGTCAGGGCTCGTCCCCGGGCTCGTCCCCGGGCTCGGCGTCCCCCCCTAGAATCGGCTTGCTTTTCCCGGGTCAAGGTTCGCCTTCGCATCTTGACGGCGGCCTGTGGCGGCGGCGCTTCCCGGCGGTGGCTGCGCTTTATGAACGCGCTCCCTGGTCCACCGCCAGCCAGGGTGTGGACACCGAAGTGGCGCAGCAAGCGATCATCACCGCCAGCTTGGCTGGCCTGGAACTGCTCGCGCGGCTGGGAGTGCGCGCAGAAGTGGCGGTCGGGCACAGCCTGGGCGAGATCGCAGCCCTGGCTTGGGCGGGAGCCGTGGATGCTGACACTCTGCGCCACATTGCCTCGGCCCGGGGCCAGGCCATGGCCGCGCTAGGGGATGCCGGGGGGGCGATGGCCAGCCTCGGGGCTGGATCTGACGCGGCCGGTGAGTTGATCGCTGGGGTGGCCCCGGACGAGCTGTGGATCACCGGCTACAACGGTCCGCACCAGACCGCGATTGCGGGCAAAGCTGCGGCGGTCGAGGCAGCGGTGCGCCAGGCCCACGACCGCGGCTGGAGTGCCACCCTCCTGGCGGTGTCGCGCGCCTTCCACTCGCCCCTGGTGGCTGCTGCCGCGCCCCAACTCGCAGCCACCCTCGCCAACGTGTCGTGGGCACCGCTCGCCGGCCGCATTGCGTCGACCATCACCGGCACCTGGCTCACCGCTGACCACGACTTGCGCCAGTTGCTCGAACACCAGGTCACCTTGCCGGTGCGCTTCAGCGAAGCCTTCACCCTGGCAGATCCGGAAGTCGACCTCTGGCTCGAAGTCGGCCCGGGGCAGACCTTGAGCGGGCTGGCCCGCCATTTGAGCGCGCGGCCGGTGATCGCGCTCGACGCCGGGGGGCCACAGCTTGGGGGCCTGCTGCGCGCGGTCGCAGCCTTGTTCGCGCTGGGCACTCCCCTCGCCTTGACCGCCTTGACCGACGACCGCTTTGCCCGTGCCTTCGACCTCGACCACCCGCCGTCCTTTCTGGTCAACCCTTGCGAGTTGGCGCCAGTCGATGACCGCGGGTGCGTGGACCAAGGGCTGGAAGCCCATTCTCAGCCGTCCCAGAAGGTGCCAGCCGATTCCTGGGAAGCCCCTTCCCAACAGGTGGAAGCCGTCTGGGATCACGACCCGGAGGCCGTGCCAGCCGCGCCCGCCCCAGCCATGGCCGCCGCCCTGACCGCGTCGCCGCTCGAGACCGTGCGCCAGTTGCTCGCCCGGCGGACGGAGTTGCCGCCTGCTGCCATTGCCGAAGATAGCCGCCTGCTCAGCGACCTCCACTTGAACTCGATCGCGGTCAGTGAACTGGTGATCGAAGCCGCGCGCCAGCTGCAGCTCGAACCGCCGGTCGCGCCCACGGAGTATGCCAACGCGACGGTGAACGAACTCGCCCAGGCCCTGACCCAGCTGCAAGCCACGGCGCAACCCGACCTGGCAGCTCAACTGCGGGTGCCGCCGGGAGTGGCCTCGTGGGTGCGTCCCTTCCACGTCAGGTGGGAAGCGCGTCCCTTGCCACGCCGTCCGCAGCCCCTGGCCGTGACCGCCTGGCAAATCTTTGCGCCCGACGATCATCCCCTGCGCCCAGCCTTGGCCGCTGCGTTCCAAGAAACAGCGGGACCGCCAGACCAAGCCGCTGCGGTCGACCGCGCGGCCGTGCGAGGCACCGCGGTCCTCCTCGCTGCGGGCGGGGGAGAAGCCCACCCCGAACTGCTCCTCGCCGCCGCCCAAGCTGCCGTGGCCGAACGGCGGGGGCCGTTCCTGCTGGTCGAACCGAGTGCTGGACGCGGCGGCGGCGCGGCGTTTGCCCGCACTTTGAAGCACGAAAACCCCGACCTCCCGGTCACGATCGTGGCTTTGCCCGAACTCCCCGCAGCTGAGCTCAACCTCTGGGCTGAGCGGATTGCGGCCGAAGTCCGCACGGCCAGGACCTACAGCGAGGTCCGCTTCGACGTTCTCGGCCAGCGCTGGGTGCCAGTGTGGCAGGCCATCAATGGCAGCGCAGAACTCGAGGGCGGCGCAGAAGCTGTGGCGCCGCCTTGGACCGCTGGCGATCTGGTCGTGGTTTCGGGTGGAGGCAAGGGGATCGGCGCTGAATGCGCGCTCGCTTTGGCGGAGCGATGGGGCGTCCGCCTAGCCTTGCTCGGTCGCTCCCGCCCGGAAGACGATCGCGAACTCGCGCAGAACCTCGAACGTTTGACCCAGGCGGGCGTCACCTACCGCTACTTCTGCGCTGATGTCCTCGACCCCGCCGCGCTCGCGTCCGCCGTGGGCAACGCCGCGGCCGAGTTCGGGCCGGTCCGCGGGATCTTGCACAGCGCTGGCACCAACACGCCCCAGCTGATCCCCGCCCTCGAGATCCAAGCCCTCGAGCGGACGCTCGCGCCCAAGGTCCACGGGCTGCGCAACTTGCTCGCTGCAGTGCCGCCAGAGCAACTCAAGGCGGTGGTCGCTTTTGGTTCGATCATCGGCCGCATGGGCTTGCGCGGGGAAGCCGACTACGCCCTGGCCAACGAAGTCCTGCGACGCACCGTCGAAGATTTTGCCGCGGCTTATCCGGCTTGCCGTGCCCTCTGCCTCGAATGGTCCGTGTGGTCCGGGGTGGGCATGGGCGCGCGCCTCGCCGACCTCGAGCTGTTGACCCGGCAAGGCATCACGCCGATCCCGCCGGACCAAGGAGTTGCCCAGCTCCTCGACTTGCTCTGTCGGCGCACCGATCCGGCGGTGATCGTGGCCGGACGCTTTGGCGAACCGCCCACCGTCCAGCTTGCCCGCCAAGAATTGCCCTTGCGCCGCTTCCTCGAACACCCGCGCTACTTCGTGCCCGGCGTTGAACTGGTGGTCGACAGCACCTTGTCCGCCGACACGGACTTCTACCTCGCTGACCACGTCTATGGCGGGGAACGGCTTTTCCCAGCGGTTTTGGGTCTGGAAGGCATGGTCGAGGTGGGGCTAGTGCTGCTCGGCCGAAGTTCGGCGTCAGAGCTCGAACTGCACAACATCCAGTTCGCGCGGCCGGTGACCGTGCCCGCGGGCGAAACCGTGATCTTGCGGCTGGCCGCACTGAAGCAGCCATCCGGCGAAGTCGACGTGGTGTTGCGCAGCTCGCGCACCAACTTCCAAAGCGACCACTTCCGCGCTTCGGTGTGGGTTGCAGGCCCTGCGTGCGAGTCCCGCGAGTCCTCGGCGGCGGGTCCTGAACGCAGCCCGCTCTTGCCTATAGCGCCCACCGACCTCTACGGCCCGGTCCTGTTTCAAGCCGGACGCTTCCAGCGCCTTCGCGGTTACCGCCGGCTGCGCGCCACCGAATGCCTGGCAGAGATTGCAGCTGCCGACCACCCGCCGTGGTTTGCCAGCGTTTTACCCAGCGAATTCGAACTCGGCGACCCGGGCGCGCGCGATGCCTCGATCCATGCGGTCCAAGCGTGCATTCCGCACGCCACCGTGCTGCCGCTCGCGGTTCGGCGCCTGGTTTTTGGTGCGGGCTTTCCCGCGGCCGCGACCGGATCGCGCAGCGTGTGGGCCTGCGAACGCTCGCGCCAGGGACAGACCCTGATCTACGACCTCGAAATTCGCCTTGAGAACGGTGAGTTGCTCGAACGCTGGGAAGAGCTCGCCCTGCGCGCCGTGGATCTGCGCCCACTGCCGCGCCAGCTGGCTGCGCCGCTGTGGGCGCCCTACCTCGAGCGCCGGCTCAGAGATCTCCTGCCCGGCACCGACTTGCGGGTTGCCTTGGTGCAAGATCCGGCAACGGACCGTGCCGGGCGGGCTCGCCGCGCCGTGGGTGAAGCCCTCGGTCATCCCGCTGAGCTGATCCACCGGCCAGACGGCAAGCCCGAAATCGTCCACTCCCGGGCGGTCAACG
This sequence comes from uncultured Thermoanaerobaculia bacterium, assembly GCA_964499975.1. Taxonomy (GTDB): domain Bacteria; phylum Acidobacteriota; class Thermoanaerobaculia; order Multivoradales; family J023; genus CAZCOV01. The sequence continues at coordinate 22,373 of CAZCOV010000029.1, read as the reverse complement.
CCCAGAATGGTCAGGCGGTTTCGCTGGCGCACAGCGGCGATTTGGTCTTGGCCGTGACCGGACACGGGAACTTCGGCTGCGACCTCGAACCCGTGCAAAAGCGGTCCCTGGCCACCTGGCAAGACCTTTTGGGTGAGCGTCGGGAGCTGCTCCCAGAGCTCCTGCGCCACCGCCGCGAAGACCCAGACGCGCTGGCCACCCAGGTGTGGACCTTGAGCGAGAGCTTGAAGAAAGCGGGCGAGCCGCTGGACGCCCCTCTGGTTTTTCAAGAACAAACCGGTGACGGTTGGCTGCTGTTCTCCGCCGGACGCTACCGCGCAGCCACCCTCCTGCTCATTCCCGGCGTTGAGCGGGCCAGCCAGCCCATCGCGATTGCCGTGGTGGCTGCTGCAACCGAGTCAAACTGAGGGACCACCATGGGAACCTTGAGCCGTCGCTTGTTCAGCCTTGCCACGGACGAAGTCCGTTTCGATCGCCGCGGTTTCCGCGGAGGCCAGCGCCCGGGCGTGCGCGAGCGCATCGAAAAAGTCGGGCTGTCCTTTCTCGCGGGCTACCATGCCGCGCTCGCCACCTCAACCAACGACCAACTCGCTGACCGCCTCGGTCAGGTGGAGCTTGCGTACCAGGGTTTTGCGTTCGAAGGTGCAGCCATGTCCCTGGCCCTGGTCGACGCGCTCTGCCCCTGGCCCCGCCAGCGCTTGAGCGAATTCCTCGCGGGTCCGGGCAACGACCACCTCTACATGTCTTACATCGGCGCGGGCTGGGCGATCGCGCGCTTGCCTTTGGCCACCGGCCGCGTCTGGCGCCAGCTCGACCCCCCGTTTTCCTGGTTGGCCCTGGACGGCTATGGTTTTCACCAGGGCTTCTTCCATTGGCCGCAGACCGTTGTGGGCCCGCAACAAGTGCCACGCCGCGTCCGCGGCTACGGTCAGCGTGCTTTTGACCAGGGCCTCGGCCGCAGCCTGTGGTTCGTCGACGGCGCAGACGTCGCGCGGATTCCGGCGACGATCGCCGCCTTTCCCCTCGCTCGGCGGGCTGACATGTGGGCCGGTATCGGTCTCTCCGCTTCCTATGCTGGCGGGGTTCCGCGCGAAGACCTGCTGGCCCTGCGCGAATCCGCGCTCGGCTTTCAGGCCGAACTGGCGCAAGGTGCGGTGTTTGCGGCCAAGGCGCGGCAGCGGGCCAAGAACCCCACCCCCCACACCGACCTCGCGTGCCAGGTTTTCTGCGGTCTTGCCGCAGACGACGCTGCTGCCGTGCTCGACGCAGCCGAGCGCGACCTCCCGGCGGACACCCCGCAAGTCCCGGCTTTCGAGGTCTGGCGGCAGCGCATCCAGGCGCACTTCACCCACTCCCACAGCGCGCCAGCGCTGACCACTTCCTGAACTGTGCTTGATGAGCGCTCCAGCCTTCGTCTACCGTCACATCGTCGGCTTCGAGGAAACCAACCTCGTGGGCAACGTCTACTACACCAACCACTTGCGCTGGCAGGGACGGTGTCGGGAGATGTTTTTGCGCGAATACTGCCCCGAGGTCCTCACCGCGCTTTTCCAAGACCTGGCCCTAATCACCACCCGTTGCTCGTGCCAGTACTTCACCGAACTCGCCCCGTTCGACGAAGTCCTGGTCAAGATGCGCCTCGGCGAGATCGCGCAAAACCGCGTCACCATGCTCTTCGAATACGCCCGGGTGACCCCCCAGGGGGAAGAGCTGGTCGCTCGCGGCGAGCAGCAAATCGCCTGCATGCGTCGTGACGGCAAGCACACCGTCCCCACTGCCGTCCCCGCCGGTTTGCGCGCTGCGCTGGAGCTGTTTGCGTAGTTCAACCAAGAAAGGAGAACCTGATGCTACTTGCCCTTCGTTGTCGCACCCTTCTGCTCTTGCTGGCCGCTTTGACGCTCGCTTCGCCTCTGCTTGCCGAGACCCCTGCAGCCCAGACTTTGACCGGCACCTTCCTCTGGGAACAAGGTGAGGAACAAGGGAACCTCAAAGCGGTGTTCACGCCCGCCGAAAAAGCCGGGAGCTGGCAGGTCGCCTTCCATTTCCAATTCCAGGGCCAACCGCACACCTACTCCGGAACCGCAGTCGGCCAGCTGGGCCAGGGGTCGCTGTCCGGCCGGGTTCACAACGAGGAGGGCCACCGCGCCTTCACCTTCCAGGGCGAGTTTCGCGATGGTCGCTTCCAGGGCAACCACGCTGAGGTCAAAGGCGGCGGGGAGCAGCGCACCGGCACCCTGAGCCTTGGGAAGGAGTGAGGAAGGCTCTGCCCGCAACTGGACGCCTGCGCGATCCTCACCGCGACCTGGCGCTGCGGCACGGTATCAACCGACCGATTTTTACACCTTCAACCCCCAGGAGAGACCCATGAAAACCGGACGCCTGCTGATCATCCTGTGCCTTGCACTTTCCTCTGTCGCGGGTCCAGCTGCGGCCAAAGAGCTCCGTGGCAGCGACTTTGCCGGCACTTTCATTGCCACCCTGCCCGAACGGGCGGAGATCCTGCAACTCCACCGCGACGGCACTGCCGAGATCACCCTTTCGGATCAAGTCACTGCGGGTGCTGGGGGATTCACCTTCAGCGACAGCTTTGGCTCCTGGAAACGGACCGGACCGCGGCGCCTGGCCGCACGCTTCGTCAACCTCAACTTTGACGTCAGCGGTCCAGCGGCGACTTACTCGGGCGCTGCCGTGGTCGACTATGTGCTCGAATTCCGTCCGGGCTTGCGCTCCTTCGCGGCGAGCTGTCTGGGCAAAATCTATCCCACCGGGCAAGATCCCTTCGACCCCAGCTCAACCCCGGTCGTCGAGTTCGATTGCGCCTATCTCGAGGGTTATCTCTACCAGCGGGTGCCGCTTGAGTAGTGGGGAAGTCCCTGCACAAGCCGGCCGAGGGCCAAACCCGTGAACGCTATCCGACGGGGAACGGTGCCATCCCCGGGGGCGGCCCAGCGAAGAGCGCTGGGTTGGCCAGGACTTCGCAGGCCAGGCTGGTGTGGGCAGCCGGGTTACCCGCCCCGATTCTGGCGTAACCCGCAGCCATGACGCCGCGGGTGAGCGTGGGAAGGTGGGGGCCGGCGAGACGTTCGAGGCGCGCGAGTTCAGCGCGCTCCGCGCCACCTGCATAAGCGCAACCGAGCCCGATCCCTTCCCACATCCCGCCCTGACGGTGAGCAGGGAAAGCGGCGATTGCAGCCGCGACCCGTTCGACTTCGGCACCGTGGATAAACCACAGGCTGCGGCCCAAACCTTGGTCGAAAGAAACTTGCTGCGCAGCATCCAGGCCGCGCGGCACGCGCGCCAGCTCGACCGCGCGTCGACGGCGGAAAATGCCTTCGAAAAACCCCACCCCGTTCCACGCGGCGATCTGCAGCTCCGGCACCATTTGTTGCCAGAACCACGCCGGCCGCTGCTGCACCCGCGCCAAGGCTCCCCCGGCGCCGACGTGGATCATCACCCGGTGGCGGGCGCCGTCCGGGCTGTTCATGAACGCGACCCAGCGGTTGCGCCGTTCGCGAGCGATGAGGTCCATGAGCGCCAAACCCATGGCCGCACCTTCGAAGGCGAAGCCGCGCAGTTCGGTCGGAATTTTCTCGAGCGCAAGTGCGATCGCTGCAGCGTCCTCGAACGCGAGCGTGGTGTGGTAGCCCTCGATGAAAGCGAAGCCGATCGCCTCCAGGCGCTGCTTTGAGACCGCGTCCTTGGGGTAAAAATTTTGCCGAGCATAAGTCAAAGCATCCCGCGACAAGGCCATCCGGCGGCGCTCCTTGGGGCCCAACCGTTGCCACGGGGTTTTCGGTTGGGGCAGGACGACCCCCGGCGGGGGAGGAAAGAAGTGGGCGAGCAGAGCGTCGGAAGGCGCGTACCCTGGCCCCCGCTCGGACATGTCGAAAGTTTTGCGGTCGAGTTCACTGAAGTAGAGCTGCAACTCTCGGTGCATGGCAGCAAGATCCCGCGGCAGGGCTGTGAAACCGTTCGTTTCTGGCGCGCTGCCGTTGAGGCCAAAGGCATAGGGGTTGAGCGACGCCGTCCCCTCTTCCGCGTTTGGATCCATCCGCTTGCCGAGCGCGTCGACTGCCCGGAGACAGAGCACCCGGACCACGTCCTCCACGATCGGTAACGTCTTCTCCATGAGGGCCAAGGCTTGGGGGGTGGTCTTCAGCAGGCCCATCTCGAGCAGCAGGGTGACGAGCACGGAATTCGGCGGCGGATAAAACGTGTGCGGGGCCAGCGCGCGGTCAGTCGAGCGCCGCGCCCAGTCGCGAAAGAGCCGCTGCATGTTGGCGTTGAGGGCCTGGTACTTGGCGAAAGTCGGACGGCCGAGGGAGATTTCAGGGTCGCGGAACAGCTGGAACATGACGATCGGGGCGACGTACACCCAATAGATCACCAGGTCCCAATAGAGTTTGGCGGCCAAGATCTCGGGATGAGCGAAAACGTGGTATTGGTCCTGGAAAATCAACAACAGGTTTTGCGCTAGGCCGAGCACGAACTCGTTCATTGCCTGGACGCTTTCCGCGGTCAACTGTCCTTGGCGATCGTGGCGAATCAACTCGACGGTGATCGAGTTGGTGAGGCCGATGAAGTCCGTGCCAAAGCTGTAGAGCGGATCGAGAAAAATCCCTGCTTCGCCGACGCAACCCCAGCGCTCGTGCGAGAAGATCTGCCGCGAAAAATAGGCGTAGTGCTTGCAGCCTTTGAAGTCGAGGATCTCTTTGCCAACCAAGTGCGCGGCCAGCTCGGGCTCGTGCTCGACCAGCCACTGCTGCGCCCGATCAAAGCGGTTGATGGTGTTGAAGGGATGGTACTTCTCGGCGGCCACGATGCCGACGCTGGTGTGCCCTGAGGCCAGGGGGATGATCCACACCCAATAGCCTTCGCCCATCAAGTGATTGGTCGAAAGGTAGCGCGAATTGTCGGGGTCGCGCTCGTGAAACGCACAGGGGGGAACGAAGTCATTGATATCGAAGCGTCCGGCCACGCGGAACCAGGCTGCACTCACCGGATGGTCCACCTGCTGATGGAGCTTCAGGTGCGCACGCAGCAGCCCAGCCCGCCCGCTGGCATCGACCACCCAGCGACCGCGCACCGCATGGCGTCCGCCCGATGGGATGTGCTCGACTTCGACGCGATGCTCAGCTGCGCTGTCGAGCTCTATCTTGCGGATGCGGTAGCCCTCGTGGAGGGTGATTCCTGACGTGTCCGCGAGCATGCCGCGCAAGTCGTTTTCGAGGATACCGCGGTCGATTTGGAAAGACTTGACGGGGGGAGGGCCCGGCGGTCCGATTTCCGGGCGCACCCTCAGGGAGCGCGCACCCCCGCCCGGGTACATGCGCAAACCGTTCTTGATCAGCTGGTTACGATGGAGGTAGTCGTTCAGCCCGAGGATCTGCCGGAGGTAAAACGAGCCCCCCTCCACCGCGGATTCGCCGACCTTGAAAGTCGCTTCGGGCAGGGGTCGTTCGAGGCGGTCAAAGATGGCGATCGTGAGGTCGGGGAGCGCGGCGTGGAGCTGCTTTGCGAGGGTCAAGCCAGCGAGTCCAGCACCGCAGATCACGACGTCGTAAGTTGGATCAAGCTGAGACATAACTATGCTTTCTGTGGCTGGGGATGGGGGGTGATCCGGACATTAGGGCAGGAATTCATGGACTCATGGGCCGCGGGAGTGCAGCCGGTCGGTCGCGGGTCGGGACTTTCGCAGTATAGGTAGGGGTGAAGAAAAGTGTCAAGCCGCGGGGTCACCGATCACCGACAATTACACCTACTTTGGGACGGGGCCTCGGGGAGCGGCTTTAGCTTCAAGGGATCGCGGTGCGGACCTGGCTGTGGCGGATCTGGGCAAGGGCTGCGCTGAGCGCGGAATCGACTTCGTCAGGGCCGGTGATGCACACGTTCAAATCGCGCAGCAAGCCGTCTTTGACGTCGTAAATCCAACCATGCACGGTGAGTTCTTGCTGGCGTAGCCAGGCGTCCTCGACGATCGTGGTGCGGCAGACGTTGATCGCTTGGCGCACCACGTTGAGTTCGCACATCCGGTGACCTCGTTGTTCGAGATCGGTCGCGTCTGCGAGCAAGGACTGGTGTTCTTGGTGGAGGTTCTGCAGGTGCCGCAGCCAGTTGTCGATCAAGCCATGGCGGTTGCCCTGGAGGGCGGCGAGCACCCCGGCGCAGCCGTAGTGTCCGCAGACGATGACGTGCTTGACTTGCAGGATGTCCACGGCAAACTGCAGCACCGACAGGCAGTTCAAGTCGGTGTGGATGACCTGGTTGGCAACATTGCGGTGGACGAACAGCTGACCCGGCAGGAGGTCGACGATCTGGTTGGCTGGCACCCGGCTGTCCGAGCAGCCGATCCACAGATATTGCGGCGTTTGCTGGCGGGTCAATTGGGTAAAAAAGTCGGGATCTTCACCCTTGATTTTTTCCGCCCACCGGCGATTGTTGTGAAACAAGTGTTCGAGCACGCGCATGGGTGTTGTCGTCTCCCTTCCTTGGTCAGCGGCGCGACTCTATCGCAGGCTCGAAGTTGCCTGGAAGCTCACGGTTCTGTGACCACGTGCAGCCGCTTGAGGGCGGGGTGTTTTAGGGTTTGCACTTGGCCGGAAGGCCAGGTGATCTCGACCTTGTCGAGGGCCTGGAGGTCGCCCAGACCAAAGGTGATCACTGGCTCGCAAGCCGAGAGGTAGGAACGGCCTGAAACCAAGGTGCGGACTTGGTGCCAACCCGGCGCCATGGCCACGGCCACGGCGCCATAGGCAGTGCGGTTGCTGGTGCGGCCGACGAGACGCAAGCGCAACCAAGAACGCGCGGGGCTATCGTTGCGCAACAAGCGCGCGGCCGCACCATTTTGGGTCAAGACCACGTCGAGATCGCCGTCCGCGTCGTAGTCGGCGGTGGCCAGACCACGAGCCACCCAGGGAGTGGTCAGAGGTCCATCTTTTGCTGTGACCAGCTCGAAGTTTTGCCCGCCCAGGTTGCGAAAGACTTGCAGTGGCTGGGCGTGGCGCTGAACCTGCTGGAAAGCGGCAATGTCGGGCTCGATGTGCCCATTGGCGAAAACCACGTCGAGCCAGCCATCTTGGTCGAGATCGAGGACCAGGGTCCCAAACGTGAGTTGCATCAAGGTGGGCAGGCCGATTCCCAGCTGGGCGGCATCGTCGCTGAAGATGCCAGTGTCAGCAGCGCGGTAAACCGCCGCCATCTCTTGGGAAAAATTGCCGATCACGAGGTCACAAGAGCCGTTCTGGTCGAGATCGCCGACGTCGATGCCCATGGCCCCGCGGGTCGCTCCTGAGCTGCTGAACGCGAAGCCGAGATCGCCCGCGGACTCGCGGAAAGTGCCGTTTTGTTGGTTGAGGAAGAGGAAGTTGGGCTGGGTGTCGTTGGCGATCGCGAGGTCCGGCCAGCCGTCGCGGTTGTGGTCAAAAGCGACCACGCCCAAGGTTTTGCCATCCGGACGCTCCAAGCCGGCGCTCGCGGTCACGTCGAGGAAGCGGGTGCCGCCGAGGTTCTTGTACAGGCGATTGCTTTGCCCAGGGTAGCTTTCCGGAGTGCAGTAGATCGCATGCTCGCCGTCCGGGCTGCAGCGCAGGTCGGTTGCCGGACTCCAAGTGATGTAGCGGCCGACCAGCAGGTCGAGCCAGCCGTCGCGGTCGTAGTCGAGAAAAGCCGCGCTCGAACCAAACCCAGGGTGGATCAGCCCGAGCTTTGACGCGACTTCCTCGAAAGTGCCATCCCCGCGGTTGCGAAAGCAGCGGTCGCCGTCCAGGCCGCTGACAAACAAGTCGAGGTCAGAGTCGTTGTCGAAGTCTCCCACCGCAGTTCCCAGACCGTAAAACGGCACGTCTAGTCCGGCTTCGCGGGTGACTTCTTCGAAAGTGCCATCTCCGCGGTTACGCAGCAGGGCGCCGGAACGGGTGTCGGCTGCAGCAGCGCCGATCGCCGCGCTGTTGGCAAAGTAAAGATCCGTACGATCGTCGCCGTTTTAGTCGAAGAAAGCCACGCCCGAGCCCATGGTTTCTGGCAAGTAGCGCCGCGCAGAAGCACCGTTGTCATGGACGAAGGCAATGCCCGCGGCAGTGGTGACGTCGGTCAAAGTGATCGGGGGCTGCGGCTCAAGCGGCCTGGCCGGTGGGTCAGAGGGGACGCGCTCGCAGCTTCCGGCGAGGATAGCACTGAGCAGCGCGGACCTCAGACGAGACCCCCCTGTGCTGAACCTGCGTCTCACGGGGTGCGCCCTGCCTTTTCCGCCAGCGCCATGGCGTCTTTCGTGCGGTCTTTGTCCGCCCTACTGGTTTTCTCCCCGCCGCTTACGCCAGCGCCTTTGGTCGCAGGCATCAAGCCGTGCTTTTTCAAGAAATAAGCCAGATTGCGTTCGTCAATGCCGAGCAGCCGGGAGGCTTCTCGGCGGACGCCGCTGGACAGGCGCAGGGCCTCGGTGAGCACGCGCTGCTCCGCGCTGGCCACGGCTTCGCGCAGGTTCAAGGTGGGGGGAGGTTCCGTGACCGGGCCCTCGGGTTTGCGCACCTGGGCATTGCTGCTGAAAGGAAGGCTGGTGGGCAAAAGCTGGGTGGTCTTTTCGAGCAGTACCCCGCGCTCGATCACATTGCGCAGTTCCCGGACATTGCCCGGCCAGGCATAGGTTTCGAGCGCGGTCAAGGCGTCGGGGTGATAGGTCTTGATCGGTTTGCCCAAACGCGTGCTGAATTCGGCGAGAAAGGCCAGAGCGAGCACCGGGATGTCTTCCCGGCGTTCGCGCAAGGGTGGGATGTGGATGGTCATCACGTTGATGCGATAGAAGAGATCTTTGCGAAAGCGTCCGGCTTCGACTTCAGCGGTCAAATCGACGTTGCTGGCGCTGATCAAGCGCACGTCCACATGGGTCGGACGGCTGTCGCCCACCCGTTCGAACGTGCCGTCTTGGAGCACCCGCAAGACCTTGGCCTGGGCCATCGGCGGCAAGGAGTTGATCTCATCGAGAAACAGGGTGCCGCCATGGGCGACCCGGAAGCGGCCATCGCGGTCTGCCACAGCGCCGGTGAAAGCACCCCGCCGATGACCAAAAAACTCACTTTCGAACAATTCAGTAGGAATCGCTGCGCAGTTGACCCGGACAAAAGCAGCTCGCGCTCGCGGACTGCGCAAGTGGAGGAGGTGGGCCAGCTCTTCTTTGCCAGTGCCGGATTCGCCGAGCAGCAGAATCGCGGTATCCGCCGGGGCTGCCATCTCGACCATTTCGACCGCTTGCAACCAGCCCGCCGAGACCCCGAGCGGTGACCGGCGTTCGGATAGGGATCCGGCGCTAGACCGCAGGTAGTTGAGCTCTCGCTGCAAACTCGATCGGCCGAGCGCCCGCTCCAGTGCGAGCGCCAGCTCTTCGGGATCGGTGGGTTTGAGCAGATAGTCGAAAGCGCCGGCTTTGATGCACTCGACCGCTGAGGACACCGTACCGTGGGCGGTCAGCACGATCGTCGGCAAGGTGGGTTCGCTGCGGGCCAGCTTCTGCACCAAGACCTGACCATCGTTGCCGGGCATGCGCAAATCGGTGACCACCACGTCGAGCCCGGCGAGGTTCTGCGGTTCGAGCGCAGTCGTCACCGAGCTAGCAGTGCGCACCGCGAATCCTTTGCGCGCGAGCACTTCCGCCAACGAATCGCGGACGTAAGCGTCATCATCGACGATCAAGACCGTGCCGCGGATTTTCATCATCACCCTTTCATCTTCATCACGTACCTACGGGTTCAGCTGCCGTCAAAGCAGTGTCCACGCCAGCCCCAGGTTGGCCAACCGCAGCCCTGGTAGGAGCTGGCAAACGGACTTCGAATTGAGCGCCACCACCCACCCGATTCCGCCCGCAGATCGTGCCCCCGTGGTCGAGCACGATGCTGCGGCACACCGCGAGCCCCAAGCCGGTGGAACCGCGGGTCGAGAAAAATGGCTCGAACAATGCTTCGGAAGCAACGGCGGGCAGGCCCGGGCCGCGATCAGCAAGCGTGACTACCACGTCGGGCTCCATCCGTTCGCAGCGCACCTCGATCCTACCGCCTTGGGGTTGACTCTGGCAGGCATTGAGCAGCAAGTTGAGAAATACCTGGCCCAAGGTCACTGGGTTGGCGGTGATCGAGAGCGGCTCAGGGGGCAAGGTCAAGGCGAACTCGATCGCCTGATACGCGGGGTTGCCGCGCACAAAGTCCAAGGTGCGCGCCAGAATGGCCCCGACGTCGACCGCGACTTTGGCGCTCCCTCCAGGGGTTGCCAGGTCGAGCGCTTGCCGGGTGATCCCGGCCGCGCGTTCGAGCCCTTCGCGCAAGCGGGTGACCAGCACTGGGGCGGTTTCGACCCGGCCGGCCGCCAGGTCGTCTTCCAGCAAGGCGAGGTAATTGGCCATGCCGGCCAGGGGATTGTTGATCTCGTGCGCCATGCCCGCAGCCAGCCGGCCCACGCTCGCCAGCCGTTCGCTGTGCACCAGCCGCCGTTCCAGCTGGCGGACCCGAGCCTGCTGCTGGAACTCGGCACGCAGCCGCGCACTGCGCTGCACTTGCCGCAAAGCAGCAGCGCCGAGCGCCAGGGTCAAGACCATGACGCCCAAATTGAGCGCGACCGTGGTGCGGTAACGGCGGGCCAGATTTTCGACCGAGCTGATCAGCCGGCTCTTGTCTTCACGGCGGATCAGCCAGAAACCACCGGGTGTTTGCCAGTGGACAGGATCCACGGCGAGCTGTACCGCCAGCGTTTCCACGAGTTCTGCTGCACCCCCTGCTGGGAGCTCAGCGGGTTGCCAGACGATGCTCAAGCGGTCGGTCAGGCCCGGGGCCACGATCGCGAGGAGTTTTTGCGGATCCACCCACGCTTGCAGCTGCCAGTTTTCGCCGCGCGGGCCATTGAGGCTCCACGTCGCATTCAGCCAATGGACGGCGTCGGCGGGCCAGCTTTGGCTGGCCGGCAACAATTGCGGGCTCCCTTGCCGCCGGCCTGCGACGATGATCGCTTTGGTGGTGTTGCGGGCCAGCACCACTTGGGTGACTGCGGGCCGGGTTTGCAGGAACAACAGGAGCGTGCCTTCGACGTCGAGCCGACCCCAGCGCCGGGTCACCGGATCAGGGCTCTGATTGGTTGCGGTAATGCGCAGCAGGGGTTGGGCTTGTGAGAGAAACAGAAAATCGCTGCGCAAGGTGGCGAGCAAGGCTTCCAGCGAGCGGGCGTGGGCCGTGGTCTGGAGCTCCAGGTCCTCTTGCGCAGCATCCCGGGCGTTTTTGCCGGCGGCGAGAATTCCCGCGATCGCAATCGCATTGATCGCCAGGATCACCACCGAGAGCAGCAGCCCAGCCTTGAGCATCGGCTGTTGCAGCGCACCAAGTAGAGATTTCATCTCGCCATCACCCCCTCAGGTGCGATGGTAGCGACCTAGCCCCGACGATTCAAGCCATGAGCAGCGGAAGAAGCGGGAGGACCTCACTCCCTGGCCTCACTCCCTGGCCGGTAGGAGGAAGCGGAAGGGGCTCACGCCCGTGATTTTTCTCACGCGAGGCAGCCGCGGCAGCAGCAGCGCGCCATATAATTGGGAGCAGCCATGGAGCAGCCGGACATCTTCATCAGCTACGCGCATCTCGATAACCAGCCGCTGGTCGACGGTCAGGCCGGGTGGGTGACCAACCTGCATCGGGTGCTCGAGAAGCGGCTGAGCATGTTGCTCGGAACTCAGCCGCGGATTTGGCGCGACCGTGAGCTCAAGGGCAACGACGTGTTCGACGAGACGATCGCCAAGGGAGTCGAGCAGGCCGTGCTGTTTCTGCCGGTCTTGACCCCGCGCTACGTCAAGTCGGACTACTGCCGCAAGGAACTCGAAGAATTCTTGCGCGCCAGCGCGCGCTGGGGGGGGCTCACCGTGGGCGACAAGTCGCGGGTCTTCAAGGTGCTCAAGACCCCGGTCGACCTCGCCCAACACCCAGATCCGATCCGCGGGCTTTTGGGTTACGAGTTCTACCAACTCGACCCTGAACGCAATCGCTTGCGGGAATTCAGCTTGGATGCGCCGGCCGTGACCTACCGCGAGCAGTTCCTGATCGTGCTCGACGACTTGGCGCAGGAGATCGGGGCCTTCTTGCAGGGGTCCATAGCGCAGCAGAGCGCCGCCCAGCCCGCGGCAACCCCAGCCCTGCCACCCCCCCCGGCGAGCGGAGCCACGATCTATTTGGCGACCACCACTTCGGATTTGAAACCAGCTCGCGACACGATCCGCCGCGAGTTGCTGCAGTGCGGTCACACCGTGCTCCCAGACGCGAGTTTGCCGCTCGAAAACGAGCCGTTTCTGCAAGCGGTCCGCGACGACCTGGCCAAGTCGACGTTGGCGGTCCACCTGGTCGGCGAAAAGTACGGCTTTGTGCCCGAAGACGCGCTCAAATCGAGTGTGGCGCTGCAACTCGAACTGGCCGCTGAAGCGAGCAGCGCGGTGGGTTTGCCCCGCTTGATCTGGATGCCGCCCGGTCTAGCCACCGAAGACCTGCGACAGCAAGAGCTGATCACCTACCTGCGCAGCGACGCCCAGGCCCAGCGCCGTGCTGACCTGCTCTTGACCTCGCTCGAAGAGCTGAACGCCGCCATTGCCGACCAGCTGCGCCCCAAACCTGCGGCGGACGCGAGCCCTGAGGCCCGGGCAGAGGGCCCCACCTGGGTCTACTTGATGCACGACCCGCGGGACGCCGACGTCGTGGCCCCGCTCACCGACTTGCTGTGGGATTCTGGTTGTGAGGTGCGGACCCCGCTCTTGCGCGGTGACGAAACCGAGTTGCGCGAAGAGCACGAAGAAAACTTGCGTCTGTGCGAAGCGTTCCTCATCTTCTACGGGCAAGGCAATGAGCGCTGGCTGCGCAAGAACCTGGGCGATTTGAAGCGCGCCCGCGGCTTGGGACGGCAGCGGCCAATCTTGACGCAGGCGGTGTATCTCGCTCCGCCGGATGATCCGCAAAAGTCGCGCTTCCGCACCCATGAAGCCTTGGTCTTGAAGGGCGATGACCTCAGCGCGGCGCTGACGCCTTTCCTCCAGGCGATGGTCGCAGGGGCAGGGTAGCGGTGGACGAGGCGAACGCCGTCCGGGCCGCTGCGCTCCGCCCGATGAACCCCTTCCCGGGGCTGCGGCCGTTTTCCGCGGACGAGGACTACTTGTTTTTCGGCCGCGGCGAGCACGCCGACCAGCTGCTGAGAAAATTGCGGCAAAATCGGCTGGTCGCGGTGATCGGGACCTCCGGCAGCGGCAAGTCGTCGTTGGTGCTGGCCGGCTTGCTCCCCGCCCTCCACGGCGGCTTCATGGCCGGGGCTGGCGCCGAGTGGCGGATCGCGGCCTTGCGTCCCGGCGGCGATCCCCTCGGCAACTTGGCAGAAGCGTTGGCGACGCCGGGAGTTTTGGGTCAGGCCAGCAGGGAGGATGCTGAACTCGAACTCGGTTTTATCCGCGCGACGCTCAAGCGCAGCCAGCGGGGGCTGATCCAGGCGACCCGCGAAGCCCGCTTGCCGCCCGGCACCCACCTTCTGGTCCTGGTCGACCAGTTCGAAGAGCTGTTTCGCTTCAAAAAAACCCGCCAGGACGCGACCTCGGACGAAGCAGCTGCGTTTGTCCAGCTCCTGCTGGCGGCCACGGAGCCGCGGCAGCTCAAACCTGGCGATCCGTCGATCTACGTACTCTTGACCATGCGTTCGGACTTTCTCGGCGACTGCGCCCAATTCACCGGTCTTCCAGAAGCGATCAACCAGGGTCAGTACTTGATTCCCCGGCTCAACCGCCGCCAGCGCGAGGAAGCGATCACCGGTCCGATTGAAGTCGGGGGAGCGCGGCTCGACCCGCCCTTGCTGCAGCAGCTGCTCAATGACGTCGGGGACAACCCAGATCAGCTGCCGATCCTGCAGCACGCGCTGATGCGGACTTTTGACTATTGGCTGGCGCATCGCCGCGCCGACGAGCCGCTCGGTTTGCGCCATTACCAAGCGATCGGTGGTATGGCGTTGGCCCTCGAACAGCACGCGGAAGAAGCTTTTGCCGAACTCGATCCGGGGCTGCAGGCCGTGGCCGAGAAGGTCTTCCGCTCCCTCACCGAGAAAGGCGCGGACGGTCGAGGCACGCGCCGCCCCACCCGGCTCAAAGATCTCGCCGCGATCGCTGGCGCGAGCAGTGCCGAAGTCCGTCAAGTGCTCGACACCTTCCGCGCGTCCGGCCGCTCCCTGGTGCAGCCGTCGGGCGATGCAGCGCTCAGCGACCACACCATCGTCGACTTGTCGCACGAGAGCTTGATGCGGGTGTGGACCCGACTCGCGGAGTGGGTGGAAACTGAGGGTCGTTCGGCCGCGGTCTACTCGCGCCTGGTGCGCACGGCGGAACTCCACGCCCGGGGAGAAGCCGGCTTGTGGCGGGACCCTGACTTGCAGGTCGCCAGCGAGTGGCGTCGCCGCAACCAGCCCAACCCAGCTTGGGCCGCGCAGTATGGTCCTGGCTATGACACAGCCCTGGCTTTCCTCGAAGCCAGCCAAGCTGCCTGGGACGCAGAACTGCAAGCCAAGGCCGCGGCGGAGTGGCGGGAAATGCAGCGCACCCGCTGGCTCGCCTTGGTGATCAGCATTGCCTTTGTCTTAGCCGTTCTTTTCAGCTTATGGATGACCTGGCAGAGTCAGCGCCTCAAGGGCACCAACGCCAAAGTCCGTTCCCAGCAGCTGGCCCTCCAGTCCGACCAGCAAGCCGCGGTTAACCAAGAGCTCGCGCTGTTGCTCGCGATCGAATCCGGACGCGCGGCTCCGACCATGGCTGCCGAGCGAGTGCTGCGCAGCCGCCTGGTCCAGAGCGGCCAAACCCGCGCCCTGATCAACGGTCATCAGCGCGAGGTGCAAAGCCTGGCCTGGAATCGCGCCGGCACCCGCCTCTTGACCGCGAGCAACGACTTCACCGCCGGGGTCTGGGATGCGCAGACCGGGGAGCGGCTGCTGGTCCTCGCGGGACACGACGCTCGGCTCTGGCATGCGGCCTGGAATACCGACGAGACCCAGATCGCCACCAGCGGTTTCGATGGCACCGCCCGCCTGTGGGACGCGACCAGCGGAGCGGAATTGCGCGTTTTGCGCGGACACCAAGCGGTGGTCCGCCACCTCGCCTGGAACCACGACTCGACCCGGCTTGCGACCGCCAGCTTCGATCGGACCGCGCGGGTGTGGGATCCGCAGAGCGGGCAGCAGCTGTTGAGCTTGCCCCACGGCAATGCGGTGATCTACGTGGCCTGGTCCGGCGACTTGCTGGCGACCTCGGCGCTCGATCCTGCCGTCCACGTGTGGAATGCGCGCACCGGCGCTCATGTGGCCGAATTTCGCCAACTCTCCCGGCCAGTGCGCCAGCTTTCGTTCAGCCAGGACGGGCAGCACCTGCTGTTGCCTGGCGACGATGGCACGACCCGTATCTGGACGCCGACGAGCGGGGAGGTGCGCTTGCTGCCCGGGCACAGCGATTGGGTCACCGGGGCTGCTTGGTCACCGCGGGAGGACCGGATCTTGACCACCAGCTTGGACCGCACGGCCAGGGTGTGGTCGATGACTACAGGCCATGTCCTCTTCACCTTGACGGGCCACCGGGCGGAAGTGGTCACGGGCACCTTCAGCCCAGATGGCCGTTCTCTCCTGACCGCTAGCCTGGATGGCACGGCCCGCTGGTGGGAGGTCGAGCGGGGGAGCGAACTGGCCGTGCTCACCGGCGCCCGGAGCGGGCTGCTGAGTGCCAGCTTCAGCCCAGACGGCACGCTCATTGCCGGTGCCAGCCGCGATGGCACGGTGCGGGTGTGGGACCCGCGAGACGGCGAAGAATCGCAGACCATCACCGACTGCTGCGACATCGTTTGGCATGTGGCTTTCAGCCCGGACGGCCAGCGGATCGCCGCAGCTAGCCAAGACGGCACGGTGCGCATCGCCAATAGCCGCAGCGGTGAGCTCGAACTGGAACTGGTCGGACATCGCGGGAGCGTCCTCAACGTGGCCTGGAGCCACGATGGTCAAGCCGTGGCCAGCGCCGGGCAGGACGGCAGCGCGCGGATTTGGGACCTGCGCAGCGGAGTGCCCCGGGCGGTCTTGCCCAGCGCTGCTGCAAATTTGCGGCGGGTCGTCTGGAGCCGCGACGACAGCACCCTGCTGACCGCTGGCTATGACCGCACCGTCCGCCTGTTCGCTGCGGCCACCGGCGCACCGCAAGCGGTCTTGTCCGGGCACCAAGGATGGGTGCTGCACGCAGCCTGGAGTCCCGACGAAGGGCAGATTTTGAGCACCAGCACGGATGGCACAGTGCGCCTCTGGCCGGGCCACGGAAGGCCGGGCCACGGATGGCCCGGTCATCCGTGGCCCGGCCATCCGCAGCGCGCGGTCGAGCCTTTGCAGATCTTGACCGGCCACGGATCCACCGTGTGGTATGCGGCTTGGAGCCCGGATGGCCAGCGCATTGCTTCGGGCGGAACCGACCGCACGGTGCGGCTGTGGGACGTGCGCACCGGCCGGCAGCAGGCGGTCTACCGCGGACACCAGGATTGGGTCCTGCAAGTGGCGTGGAACCCGCAAGGCGATGTGCTCGCCAGCGCTGACAAAAGCGGCCAGGTCCGGCTCTGGGATGTCCAGCAAGCGCGTCCGCTCCAAATCTTATCCGGCCACACGGGACCGGTACGTCGAGTCGCCTGGAGTCCCGACGGCGAGCGCCTGCTCACCGTCAGCGCGGATGGCACCGCACGCTTGTGGTCGGCCCAAAACGGCAGTGAAATCGCGGTTTTAAGCGGCCACACTGGGCAGCTGACCCACGGGGAGTGGAGCCCCGACGGCACCCGTTTCGCAACCGCGGGTTACGATGGCGAAGTGAACATCTTCTTTTCCGGCATCACGGATCTGTTGCAGGCTGCTTGCGCGCGCAGCGTCCGCAACCTGAGCGCGTCCGAGTGGGAGCTCTACTTGGGCGGCGAGTTTCAACCGACCTGTCCGGGCAAGCCCGTGTACCGACCGAGCGGGGCCGCGGGCCTGGAGGACCACTGATGAATCCGCGAGCGGTCAGGACGTTCTTGCTGCGGGCGACTTTAAGCGTGGGCGTGGCCTTGGGTTGGGCGGCCGCTGCAACTGGAGCGGGCGCAGCAGCGGATCCGCCGGCAGCGCCGGCCAAAGTCGTCCTCGGGGGCATCATCCTGGTCAACAGCCCCTGGGGCGATGCTGCGGCGCACGGGTTAGAGCTGGAAGCTGCGGCAGCAGGGGTGGAACTGCGGCTGCGCCGACACCATTTCGAGCTGGCCAAAGAGAGCGCCTACCTGCAGGAGTTCATCACCGCCGGGGTCGACGCCATCGTGATCGCTCCCACCGACGAAGAGGCCTCGGCTTTCATGGTGCGCCAGGCTCATCAAGCCGGGATCAAGATCATCTGTCTCGGGCTCTGTCTCAACCTGCCAGATGCAGAGCGCTACGCGGCAGGCTTCATCGAAGCCGACAATTTCGAGATCGGCTACCGCGCCGGGACCTATGTGGCGCACTGGCTGGTCACCCATGACCACGAAGTCGGGCACGACAAGCAGGGGCGCGTCAACCTCGGGATCATCCACTCGGACGTGCTCAGAATCACGTATCGTCGGGGGCGGGGATTTCGCGCCGCGCTCGAGGATGCCGGGCTGCCCTTTAACCTGGCGGTGAGCCGGCAAGGGTTGCTGTCCGTCGAAGAAGCGCGGGAAGCCGTGCGGACCGTGGTCTTGGACCATCCTGACGTGCAAGTGATCTGGACCGACAACTCGCTCAACACGGCAGTCGCCCTGCACGAACTCCACGCCATGGACTTGCCGCGACCGATCTATCTCTTCGGCACCGAACTCAACGGGGAAACCGCGCCGTGGCTGCTCGACCCGCGCAACATCGCCCAGGCGGTCACCGGCCAGGCCACCGTGCAAATGGCGCGGGAAGCCGTGCAACTCGCGCTCGCCGTCCTCCGTGAGGAGAACCCCAAGTTCGAGCATCGGATCGTCCAGACGCTGCTTTTTTCGCGCGACGACGGGCCTGCGATTGCGGCCTTCCTCAGCAGCAGTGAGGCCCAAGTCCCGTCGAGCACGTTCCGGGTTCAGCCCAAGGCACCTGCGAAGCCCTAGCCCACCCCGGCCCGGTATGGATGCCACCATGGACGCTTTTCCCCCAGACTCACCCAGTTCCTTCGAGGTGGACTACGGGCAAGTCGTGGAGTTTGTCCCGCAGGCAGTGTTCAGCCTGAATGCCCAAAGCGGTCGCGTCACCTCCTGCAACCGGGCTTTTGAAAAGTTGACCGGGTGGTCGCGCGAAGACTGGCTGGGCCGTCCGCTGTTGCCGCTTTTTCATCCCGCAGACCTCGAGCGTGCGCTCGCGCTTTTCCAGCAGATCCTCGGGGGACAGCAGGCGCAGCTGGTGGGCGAGGTTCGGGTGCGTCACCGGCACGGCGAGTTCTTGCGCACCGAGCTCAGCTTGTGGCCGCTCCGGACGCGCGCCACCGTGGTGGGCATCTGCGGCATGCTGAGCTTGCACTTAGTCAACGGCTGGCAGCCAGCGCTTCCGCTTCAGGCGGTGTCGCTGCCGCCTACCCCGCTGCGGGAGACCGAGGTCGCGGCCCCCGCGCCGTCGTTCTTGCCACCAGCTCCACCACCTCCCGCATCCCCTCCGCGCATCTTGGTCGCTGAGAGCCAGGCGGTCCAGCGCAAGATTCTGTTGCTGATGCTCACCCGTTTGGGCATTTCAGCGGACGTTGCCGAGGACGGGCTTGCAGTCCTTGACCTCCTCGTCCGCAGTAGCTACGACCTCATCCTCATCGACCGTGACGTCGCCGAGCTCGACGGCCTCGAGACCAGCAAATCCATCCGCCAGCGCACCGCCCAGGCCCAGCGTCCCTGGATCATCTTGATGGATGCCGAAGATCGGGCGAGCACTCGCGCGCAGGGCTTGGCCGAGGGAGTCGACGACGTCCTCGCCAAACCCGTCCAAGCAGCTGCCCTCGAAGCCGCCCTCGCCCGTTTCCGCGCCGGCCACTCCGCCAGCACCGCCGATCCCGCGGCCAGCTTCGATTTTCGCCCGCTGGCGCAACTCTATGCACTGCGTCCAGAAGCGGTGCCGCAGCTGGTGGAGAACTTTCTCAGCAATGCCACCCACCAAGTCGTGGCCATGGAGCAAGCGATTGCGCGCGGGGATGCCGAGGCCCTGCGCAGCACCGCGCACAGCCTCAAAGGCAGCAGTTCAACTCTGGGGGCGGTGCAGTTGGCCCAGCTCTGCCGTGAGCTGGAGGGCCGGGGAAAGAGCGGTTCAACGGCGATTGCGGCCGCCACCGTGGACGACCTCCAACAACAACTCGCGCGGGTGGCGCAGGAATTTCGTCAAAAACTCGAACAGTGGCGCGCTGAAAGCCCAGCAAACGACCGAACTCTGGCATAAATTGCTAGCATTTTTGTTCCATTTCCTGGCGGCGGGCTCATCCCAGTGAACAAGCAGAGTAAAATCTAGGTGA
This sequence comes from uncultured Thermoanaerobaculia bacterium, assembly GCA_964499975.1. Taxonomy (GTDB): domain Bacteria; phylum Acidobacteriota; class Thermoanaerobaculia; order Multivoradales; family J023; genus CAZCOV01. The sequence goes on along the minus strand of CAZCOV010000029.1, from coordinate 2,878 downwards.
GAGAAAACTTGTTCTCCAAGGTCACCATGGGATCCACCAACCTGATCGAACCCTTGCCGCCGCCTAGCCTTGAGGCAGAATTGCCGACCCTGGCGCAGCGTTTTCCGTTGCGCATCCTGATCGCCGAAGACAATGCGGTCAACCAGAAAGTGATTTTGTTGCTGCTCGGCAAGCTGGGCTACCAGGCAGATGTTGCGGGAGATGGTCAGCAGGTCCTGGACCGCCGCGCTGGCGCCTACCAAGTGATCCTGATGGACCTCCAAATGCCGGAGCTCGATGGGATCGAGGCTACTCGGCGGATCCGCAGCCGGTGGTCCGCCGAGGAACAACCGTGGATCATCGCTGTCACTGCCAGCACCACCCCAGGGGCCAAGGAACTTTGTTTGGATGCAGGGATGAACGACTATTTGGGCAAACCACTGCAAATCGAAGCTTTGGCCGGAGCGCTCGAGCGCTGTGGCCGGAAGCGAAAAAACGCAGATTCCCAGGTCGAAGGACCCGAGCCTGGGGTCTCCTGTGAGCATCTGGCTGCGCTCAAGGACCTGACTTCAGGGGACCAGGCCCAGCTCCAGGATCTGATCGACCTCTTTATTGCGGGTACCCGGACTTCCTTAACCGAGATTCGCGTCGCGCTGGCCCACCAGCAGGCGTCCGTCCTGTCCCGGCAGGCGCACAACCTCAAAGGCAGCAGCGGTGCGGTCGGCGCGCTCCGCTTGGCGTGGCTCTGCCTCGAACTGGAGAACCAGGCTAACCGGCAGGACCTCACCTCTGCTGCCAACTCGGTCCAGGCGCTCGAACGCGAATTCGACCAGGTCTGCGCTGACCTGCAGCTGGCGGTCATCCATGGGTGAACTTGACCTCCAAGCCTGCCCAGCGCTGCCCATGCTGTCGCGCATTCTGCTGGTCGAAGATGACGAGGACATCCAGCTGATCGCCCAGCTGTCGCTCGAGCAGCTGGGTGGCTTCACTCTCGCGAGCTGTGCGACCGGGGTCGATGCCCTGGTCCAGGTCGCAGCTTTTCGGCCTGACCTCATCCTGCTCGACGTCAACTTGCCCCAGATGAGCGGCCTGGAGATCTTGCGCAACCTCCGCGCCGATCCCAGAACCGCTGCCATTCCCGTGGTGTTCATGACCGCCAAATCAGCAGCCCATGAGCTCGCCGAGCTGCGCGCCCACGGTGCCGCCGACGTCATCATCAAACCCTTTGACCCGCTCACCCTGGCCGACACCGTCCGGGCGATCTGGGCGCGCCAGCCGCGTTGGGCCGGATGAGCTGCGGAGACGCCAAGAGCGGGTCTTCCGAGCCCCCACGCGACGAGGAGAAAGAGATGAATGCCCAGGCTCTTACCGATCCGCTGACCGCGCCCGCGACCCCGATCGTGGCTCCCCGCGGCACGGCCATCAGCTGCCGCGGCTGGCAGCAAGAAGCAGCGCTGCGGATGCTGATGAACAATCTCGATCCCGCAGTGGCCGAGCGCCCCCAAGAGCTCGTGGTCTATGGCGGCTCGGGCAAAGCCGCGCGCAACTGGGAGTGCTTCGCCGCGATCGTCGCCACCCTCAAGCGGCTAGGCCACGACGAAACCTTGCTTGTCCAGTCGGGCAAGCCGGTGGCGGTGTTTCGCACTCACCCGGAAGCGCCGCGGGTGCTGATCGCCAACTCCCTCCTGGTGCCGCGCTGGGCCACCGCCGACGAGTTCCGTCGGCTCGAGGGACTGGGCCTGACCATGTACGGACAAATGACCGCGGGTTCGTGGATTTACATCGGCACGCAGGGGATCCTGCAAGGCACTTTTGAGACCTTGAGCGAATGCGCGCGCCAGCATTTCGGGGGCACGCTGGCGGGCACTTTGACGGTGACCGCGGGCCTTGGCGGCATGGGCGGCGCGCAGCCCCTGGCGGTGACCATGAACGAGGGCGTGTGCCTGGTCGCCGAGGTCGATCCGGCGCGGATTGAACGCCGGCTGAACACCCGCTACCTCGACGTGTGGGCGCCCGACCTGGCCCAAGCCGTGGCGCAAGCCCTGGCGGCCAAGGCGGAGCGGCGCGCGCTGTCGATCGGGGTTTTGGCCAATGCCGTGGATCTCTTGCAGTACTTGCTCGCCCAAGGCATCGTGCCCGAGGTCTTGACCGACCAGACGTCGGCTCACGTCTATTTGCTCGGCTATGTGACCCATGGCCTTTGCTTGGCGGATGCCCAGGAGCTGCGGCAGCGCGCCCCGCAAGACTACATCGCGCGCTCCATGGCCTCGATGGCCGCCCACATCGAAGCCATGCTCGCGCTGCAGCAACAAGGCGCCGTCACTTTTGATTACGGCAATAACTTGCGCGGCCAAGCGCTCGAAGCCGGAGTCGCGCGCGCTTTTGCCATCGGCGGATTCGTCCCGCTGTTTATCCGTCCGCTGTTTTGTCTGGGCAAGGGACCGTTCCGCTGGGCGGTTCTCTCAGGGGATCCCGCAGATCTGGCCGTGACCGATGCCGCGATCCTCGAACTTTTCCCGGAAGACCAGGCGCTCGCCCGCTGGATCCGCATGGCGCGCGAGCGGGTGGCATTTCAAGGTCTGCCCGCGCGGATTTGCTGGCTGGGCTATGGCGAACGGGAAAAAGCGGGTCGCGCTTTCAACGACTTGGTGGCCAAGGGGCGGGTCAAAGCGCCGATCGTGATCGGCCGCGACCACCTCGACTGCGGTTCGGTCGCTTCCCCCAACCGCGAAACCGAAGCCATGCGCGATGGTTCAGATGCGATCGCCGACTGGCCGATCTTGAACGCTTTGCTCAACGCGGTGAACGGCGCCACTTGGGTTTCGGTGCATCACGGCGGCGGCGTCGGCATCGGCTACTCGCTCCACGCGGGGATGGTCATCGTGTGCGATGGCAGTGC
>CAZCOV010000028.1:0-29848 GCA_964499975.1 uncultured Thermoanaerobaculia bacterium | reverse complement strand
GTCGAGCTTGAGCTTGCCGGTTTGGGCGCGAGCGGCGTAGTCCGCGATCACTTGCTCGATTTGCGCCAAACTCAAGCGCTCGGCCCGGCGGATCACCGGCACCACCAGGCCCTTGCCCCCGCCGACCGCCACCCCGATGTCGTAGTAGTTGTGGTAGACGACCGCGTCCCCGCGCAGCTCGGCATTGACTTGCGGTACGGCTTTGAGCGCTTCGATCGTGGCTTTGACGAAGAAAGACATGAAACCGAGTTTGATGCCGTATTTGCCCTGGAAGGCGTCTTGGTACTGCTTGCGCAGCGCGATCACCTGCGACATGTCGATCTCATTGAAGGTCGTGAGCAGGGCCGCGGTTTGCTGGGCTTGGACCAGACGCTCGGCCACGCGCTGACGCAAAGGCGTCATTTTGACCACTTCTTCAAGCCCGGGCGCCGCGGTGGGAGCAGGCGCTGAGGCGGTTGCCGCATGGCGCAAGACATCTTCTTTGAGCAGGCGTCCGCCCGGACCGGTCGCGACCATTTCCGCTGGGCTGAGCCCTTGTTCGGCAAGCAGGCGCTGGGCTGCGGGCATGACCCGGACGCCGGGGGCCGCGGTGGCAGCTGGGGATGGGGTTGCGGGCGCCGCTGCCGACGGTTCGGGTGCAGCCGCGGGTGCAGCCGCGGGTGCAGCCGCGGGTGCAGCCGTGCCTGGTGACGGCGGCGGCGGGGCAATATCTGATAGCGGGGACCCGTTCGCGGGGTCGAAATGGGCGATCACTTCTCCGACTTTGACTTCGTCGCCCGCGGCCTTGAGGATCTGCTGCAGCACCCCGGCTTCCGGGGCTGGCACCTCGACCGTGACCTTATCGGTCTCGATCACCACCAGCGGCTCGTCCTTGGCCACACGGTCTCCCGGGGCTCTGAGCCATTCGCTGATCAGGCCCCCTTGGACCGATTCTCCCACCGCCGGCACTTGGATTGCTATCGCCATGGTTGTCTTGTGCTCCAAGGTTCGAATCGTAAGCTCACCGCGTGGGCTCCGCGCCCTTCGCCGGGGTCAGTCCAGGGCAGCAGCGAGCAGCACGGCTTGCTCTTTCTTGTGCGCACCGGCCGAACCGGTCGCCGGGCTGGCCGAACTCGGACGGCTGATGCAGGTCAGCGGCCAGCGGTCGAACAAGCGGCTGCCGAAACGCAGCTTGAGGAAGCTCCAAGCCCCCATGTTGTGCGGCTCTTCTTGCACCCAAACCACGGGGGTACCGTCCGGGAAGGGAGCGAGCGCGGCCAACAGCTGATCTTCCGCCAGCGGATAGTACTGCTCCAGCCGCAGCAGGGCGAGGTCCTTGCGCTCAGCTCGCGCGGCCAGAAGATCGTAGTACATCTTGCCACTGGTCAAGAGGACTTTACGCACGGTCCGGGGATCGCTTTCAAGGTCTGGGATGACCCGCAGAAAGCGTCCGGTGGCGAGTTCGTCCAACCCCGAGACCGCCCGCTCATAGCGGAGCAAACTCTTGGGGGACAACAAGATCAAGGGTTTGCGCAAGGGGCGCAGGACCTGCCGCCGCAAGCAGTGGAAGAGCTGGGCCGGGGTGGTGAGGTTGACCACCTGGAGGTTGTCTTCGGCGGCTAAGTTCAAGAAGCGTTCGAGCCGGGCACTCGAGTGTTCGGGGCCTTGGCCTTCAAAACCGTGGGGAAGCAGCATCACCAGGCCCGAAAGCCGACGCCACTTGTCTTCGCCTGAAGCGATGAACTGGTCGATGATGACCTGGGCGACGTTGCAGAAATCGCCGAATTGCGCTTCCCACAGGGTCAGGCCGTCTGGCGTGTCGAGGCTGTAGCCGTACTCGAACCCGAGCACGCCGATTTCTGAGAGGGGGCTGTCCCAGACGTGGCAGGGCGCTTGGTCGGGCGCGAGGTGTTGCAGCGGGATGAACTGCGCACCGGTTGCAACGTCGTGGAGGACGGCATGGCGATGGCTGAAGGTGCCGCGTCCGCTGTCTTGTCCGCTTAGCCGGACGGGTGCGCCGCCAACCGCGAGCGATGCCAGCGCCAGGGCTTCGGCCGCGCCCCAGTCGAGGGGGCGCTCGCCGCGCGCCATTTCCTGCCGGGCGGCAAAGAAGCGGTCCAGCTTGGGGTGGCGCGCGAAGCCCTCCGGAACTCGGCAGGTCTGCTCGAGCAGCTGGCGCAGCTGGTCCACCGGCACACCGGTCGGCACTTCGGGGGTGTCCGCGTCGGCGCCGCCGCGGTAAGGGCGCCACAGCCCCTCGCCCGAGTTGGGGCCGCGTGGCTGAAAATCCGGGGCTTGCGCTTCGCTCAGCTCCGCCTCGAGCTGTTGCCGTCGTCGCGTTTCGATCGCATCGGCTTCGGCGCGGGTGATCCCCAGCTTGAGCAGGTGGTCGAGGTAGCCTTCGCGCACGGACTTGCGCTGGCGGATCACTTCGTAGAGCAAGGGCTGGGTGTAGGCCGGCTCGTCACCTTCGTTGTGCCCATACCGCCGGAAGCAGTACATGTCGAGGATCACGTCCTGGCGGAACTCCTGGCGATAGGCCATAGCCAGGTCGACCACATGCGCGACCGCTTCAGGGTCCTCGCCATTGACGTGAAAGATCGGGGTCTGCAACATGCGCGCGACTTCCGTGGCATAAGTGGTCGAGCGCCCGCTCTCCGGCGGGGTGGTGAACCCGATCTGGTTGTTGACCACGATGTGCACGGTGCCGCCCGTGCGGTAGCCCGGCAAGTCGCTCAAGTTGAAGACCTCTTGCAGCACGCCCTGGCCGGCAAAGGCCGCGTCGCCGTGGATCAGGATGCCGAGGCATTGCCGGTGTTCACGGTCGGCGTAGCGGTCTTGCTTGGCGCGGACCCGGCCGACCAGCACCGGATTCACGAACTCGAGGTGGCTGGGGTTGAAGCACAAGGAGAGGTGCAGCCGGTTGCCCTCCGCGGTGGTGCGGTCCGAGCTGTAGCCGAGGTGATACTTGACGTCGCCGCGCCCGATCAAGAGGTCAGCGTCGGCGTCGGCGAACTCGCGGAAGACTTCGCGCGCGCTCTTGCCCAAAATGTTGACCAGCACGTTTAAACGTCCGCGGTGGGCCATGCCGATCACCGTCTCGCGCACCCCCTGGGCGCCCGCGCGTTCGAGGGTGAGTTCGAGCAAGGGGATCAGGGTTTCCGCGCCTTCGAGTGAGAAGCGTTTGGCCCCGAGGAATTTCTTGTGGATGAACTGTTCGAAAATCTGGGCATCGGTGAGCTTGGTCAAGATGCGCAGCTGCTCGTCGCGGGTCAGCGTGCGGTGGTAACGGGGATCTTCGAGGTGAGTGATCAGCCACTGTTTCTTGTCCCAGTCGTCGATATGCATGAACTGGACCCCGATCGAGCCGCAGTAGGTGGCTTCAAGCTGGGTCAAAATCTCGCGCAGGGTCAGGATCGACGTGGTTCCGGCCAGGGTGGTGCTCGAAAACAAAGCGTCCTGGTCGCGCTCGCTCAACCCCCAATGCTCGAGCGTGAGCTCGCGGATCGTCCGCGGCGGTCCCTGGCGCAGGGGATCGAGCTGAGCCCGCAAGTGTCCGCGCACCCGGAAGGCGTGGATCAGCTGGTTGACCTTGTCCTGCCGCGAGCCGCGCTCGCGTAACCGGTTGGTGAGCATCAAAACCAGGCCGCGGGCCAGGGCGGGACGGCGCTCCATGAGCTGGAGCAGGTCCTCACCCCCCAAGCGCAGCACGCGGACCTCGCCGTGTGCCACCACATCGGCTGAACGGGGTTGGGCGTCGAGCAGCGACAACTCGCCCACGACCTCTCCGGGATGGAGGGCCAAAGCGACTTGTCCTTTGCGCTGGATCAGCAACTGACCCGCGGTCAGCAGGTAGAGCGCGCTGCCCGCCTCGCCTTCGCGGAACAAAAATTGACCCGGTTCGAGGGTTTCCTCGGTGGCCAGCCGCGCGACCAGCGCGACTTCGTCGGCCGGAATCTCGCGAAAAAGCTTGAGTTCTTGCAGGAAGCGCAGACGGGAGGCGAGCTCTCCGCCGGAGAGCGCGGGCAGATCGAGGGCGCTGGGCGCCTGGGTCGGCGGCGCTTGGATCGGCGCGGTAGCCGCGACGGTCGCCGGCGCGAAAATGCTGGCGGGTGCAAAGCGCGGGCCGTCGACGGCATGGCGCACGCTGGGCAGATCGCCATCATTCGCTGCCAGCGCGGCAAAACAGCTCTGCCAGCTCGGGTCGACGGAGGTCGGATCCGCGAGAAAACGCGCGTAAAGCTCCTCGACAAAAGCGAGGTTGTGCCCGCTCAGCGCTCGGGTCAGCGCCACGGTTTGAGCCGCGCTTCGATCCTCCATGTCTTTCACCTTCGCTCGTCAGAGAACGCCAGCCTTGCCCTGCGTTCGAACTTCTCATTTTCGCATCTTTTTCGCCCGGATTCAGCTGGCGCGGGTCAGCCGGGTCAGCCGCCGGGAGCCCCTGTCTTGGGTTTGTCGCGGCCGTTCTTGCCAGCGTAGGTGAGGATCGCGCCCAAGTACAAGGTAGGACCGCCTTCGCCCTGCCGCCAGCTGGGGAGTTCCCCGGTTGAGGTCACGACCCGCAGACGGTACAGGTAGACCTCGACCAGCCGACGGAAATCCGCGGGGTCGCGTTCGGCGCGGGTGAGGGTCGGACCGCTGGGGGCGAAACTCACCCGCTGGCGCAGCCGGCCGACCACCAGCTGCTGCGCGGCCCCTTCGACCGTCAGCGAGATGGCGTTCTCCGGCGCCAGACTGCGCACTTCAAAGCTCAGCTCACGCACGGGCTCGGCGCTTTGGATCCACATTTCCGCAGGATCTGCGCCCTGAAACCAGAACTCCCCTTCGACCACGCGAAAATGGTCCTTGCGACCGAAAAACCACAGCTCATCTTGCACCACCCCCTCATAGCCCGGGATCTCGCGCAGCGACAGCTCCAAGGGAAACAGTTGAAAGGGTGCGTTGCGCATATGGTACTGGAGGGTTGGAGCCGGGACCACGGCGCCGAGTGGCGCAAACAGTAAGGGGCCGACGAAAAGCCCACCCAGGACATAACCCACTGTGGTCAATGCCACGGGGCGAATGCGGGTGACCAGGAAGAGGAATCCTGGATAGGCCATCAGGAAATAGCGGTTGCCCACGAACCCGCCGCCGCCTTGCCAGTTGAAGGGGATGAAGTCGATGAAGAAGAAAGCCACGGCCGCGAGCGCCGCGAGCACGGACCAGCCGACCGGGGCCCGGCGGTTGTTTAGCAAGAAGAGCGCGAGCGCGAGCAAGGCGAACGGCTGGTAGAGAAAGAGCCCGGTGTGGCGTCCGAACAAAAAGTAACGGAACCCTTCTGCGACCTCTCGCAGGGTGGTATCCGGCACCCGCAACAGCCACCACCAACCCGCGGTGGTCTTGCCCAGCTCCTGGCCGGGCGGCGGCGGCGGGGCCGGCTCGATCGGCGCTTTCTCGGGTGAAATCACCGGGACGCCGGTACGGTCGACCCCGAGATACGCCGTGGGTTGACCGGTCAGCCCGATCGCAATCAGGGCGATTGCGCCCAGCGTGACCCCGGTGCCCAAGCACCACCCGACCACATCGCGGAAGCGCCGCAGCACCAGCGCGCGGACCACGATGGGCAGTCCCATCAGCGCGACCATCGGCTTGTTGTAGGTGCCGAGCGCGAGCAGGGCACCGGACCACAGGAACTGGGTGTTCGGGTTGAAAAGCGCTGCTTTGCAACGGCGGAGTCGCCCCCCCAGCCCGGGGCGCGACAGCCCGGGGCGCGACAGCCCGGGGCTCGCCTGCCCGGGGCTCGCCTGCCCGGGGCTCGCCTGCCCGGGGCTCGGTTGGGCAAAAGGATAAAGCCCAAAAAACAAGCAGCCGGTGACCGCAAACATGTTAAGGATCTCGGGGTGGAGCCAGTAGACATACGTCCAGGTGGTACTGCACAGGAAAAACCCCACGGTGAACAAAGCGGCCACGCCATCGGAGTTGTATTGCCGCAAGAAGAGGGTGCCCAACCACAGCATCGCGACCACCAGCAACGCATTGAACAGCACCAGCCCATTCGCCCCGAACAGCCCCGCGAGCGGCGCTGCAAGCAAGGGGTAGAGCATCGGCTTGCCATAAAACAAGGTGCGCCAGCCGTCACCCGAAGCGAGGATCAAGTTGGAGGTCGGGGCATAGGGGTACTCGACGAAGAGCCGCTGCAAATCTTCGGTTTCGCAGCGCAAGTCGAAGTCGCGAACGAGACTCAAGGCCGCCAAATAGTAAGCCGGCTCGTCTGCCTTGAGGGTGGCTGGCGTACCCGGTTTGCGGCTGGTCAGCGGAGAAACGACCAGGACCAGGGAGAGGGCCAGCAGGCTCCAGGCGACGGTGCGATCGAGCGGGCGGGCGTAGGGCCGTGCCGACTCGCTGAACCATTCCTTCCACATGCGACGCAGAATCTATCACTTCTGCAGTCGCAAATCTCAGGTGAGGCGCCCAGATTCCGTGGTCAGCGACGCCTGGTTCCCGGCGCGTAAGTGGCTATGATCAGCGGTTTTATGGTTTGACGCTTGCCCCGTCGCGAGGGTAGCATTTCTGCCACGTCGACGTCCGGCACAGGCAACAGCACAACACCGCTTAACTTCCAACCCGACTTTAACCACGAAGAGATGAAAGTGTTTCGCCGAACCCACCCCCGCTGTCAGCACCCCTGCTGGATCCTCGCTCTCGCCCTCCTTGGGGGAGCGTGCCAAGAAAAGCCGCAAACGCCCCCCTCCGCGGCCGCCGAGCAGGCTGCAAAGACCGTGGTGATCTCCTATGGGATCGACATGATGGGGGTCAACGAACTGATCTCGAGCGCGACCTCAGCCCAAACCGCGGTGATCTACATGGGCATGTTTTTGACGTTGCTCGAAGAGCAGGCCGACTACGAAACCGGTCCCCCCACTTTCCTCCCGCGGCTGGCCGAATCCTACGAGTTCTCCCCTGACCGCTTGCACCTCACTTTCCACCTCCGTCGCAACATGGTGTGGAGTGACGGCATGCCCATCACCGCCCGCGACGTGCGCTGGACCTGGCAAGCGCAAGTCAACCCCGACGTTGCATGGGATTACGTGATCGCCAAAGCGCAGATCCGCGATGTCGAAGTGGTCGATGACTACACCGTCCGGTTCCATTTCCTCCGGGCTTACAGCTCCCAGTTGATCGACGTCAACCAGGGCGTGATCTTGCCCCAGCATGCCTGGGGCCAGCTTCCATTCAGCGAGTGGCGCAAACAGGCCAACTGGTTCCGCGAACACCTGGTGGTCAGCGGTCCTTATATCCTCGAGTCCTGGGTGCCGAATCAGCGCTACATACTCCGGCGCAACCCCCGCTATTTTGAACCGGGAGTCCCCAAAATGGATCGGGTCGTTTTCCAGGTCACGCCTGACGGCTCCAGCCAGCTGGCCCTGCTGCGGTCGCGCCAGGTTCATTTGGTCGACTGGATTCGCCCGGCGGATGCGGCGCTGGTCAAAGCCGATCCCGGGCTGGACCTTTACGCCTACTCCGGACGACAGTACGTGTTTGTCTCGTGGAATCTCTCGCACCCCCTCTTCAAGAACCGCGAAGTGCGGCAAGCGTTGACCATGGCAGTAGATCGTCAGGCGATCATCGATGCGATTTACAAAGGCTATGCCGTGATTTCTAACTCCCCTTTCGTTTCGACCAGCTGGGCTTACAACCGCAACATAAAACCCTGGCCCTATGACCCGGCCCGCGCCAAACAGCTGCTCGGCGAGCAAGGCTGGCGCGACACCGACGGCGACGGGATCCTCGATCGCGAGGGCAAGCCGTTCCGCTTCGAAATGTTGACCAATGCCGACAATGAGATCCGGCGTGACATCCTGGTGCTGCTGCAGAGTCAATTCCAGCGCGTGGGAATTGACATGCAGCCGCGAACCCTGGAATTCAATACGCTATTCGCGCGGGAACAAGCGCATGACTATGAAGCTTCGCTCGCTTCCGTAGGGGTGGACACCAGCCTCAATCTGTACTATTTCTTCCATTCAAAAGCGACCTCCGATGGCTACAATTGGGGACTTTATGCCAACCCTGAAGTCGACCGGCTGATCGAGGAAATCAACCAGCAGACGGACTTTCTCTCCACGAAACCGCTTTACGATCGCGTCCAGATGTTGATCCACGAGGATCAGCCGGTGGTGTTTCTTTACGAGCCCCAACGGCTGATCGGCAGCGTCAAGAAGCTGCGCAACGTCGCGCCCAACTCGATCAGCACGTTTTACTACCTGCGCAACTGGCAGCTCGAGCCTTGAGCGAGGACAGCGCATGCTGAGCTTTGTCCTACGCCGCCTGGGGGCTGCAGCGGTGCTCTTGTTCCTGATCTTGACGGCAAGCTTTTTCGTCATCCACCTGGCTCCTGGCGACCCCACCTCGCTGCTCTCCGATGCGCGCATTACCCCCGAGCGGCGGGCCGCGCTCTATCATTTTTATGGCCTCGATCAGCCGCTCATCGTTCAATATGGCAAATGGTTGAGCGCGGCGTTGCAAGGTGACTGGGGAATTTCCATGAGCTCAGGGCGAAAAGCGACGGAATTGCTCGGCGAAAAACTGCCCAATACCCTGCTGCTTGCGCTGAGCGTAACTTTGATCGAGTACTTGTTCGGAATTGCTTTCGGGCTCCTGGCTGCGGCGCGGGCGGACCGCGCGGTGGACCATGGCGTCCGGGCGCTCTCACTCTTGCTCATCGCCATGCCCGGGTTTTGGCTAGCGCTCCTCGGGATCGAGTTCTTGACGGTCCGTTGGCCGCTTTTCCCGACCAACATGATGACTTCGGAAGGGGCGGCCAACTGGCCACCGCTGGCCCGTGCCCTCGACATCTTGCACCACCTGGCCTTGCCCGCCTTGCTCCTGGGGCTGTCGCGCTCAGCTGGGGTGATGCGCTTCGTGCGCAACGGGGTGATCGAAGTGCTCGGTCAGGACTACATCCGGACCGCACGCGCCAAGGGTCTGAGCGAGTCCCGCATCCTCTGGCGTCATGCGTTGCCCAATGCCTTGAGCCCGTTGATCCAGCGCTTGGGCCTGGCTTTGCCCGCCCTGCTCAGTGGTGCATTGATCATCGAAGTGATCTTTGCTTGGCCGGGGATAGGGCAAACCGTGTTTCTGGCGATCATGGAACGCGACTATTCCTTGATTCTGGCCAGCACCGCGCTGTCTGGCATCTTGGTGGTGATGGGTAGCCTCCTCGCCGATATCCTCCACGCCTGGGTCGACCCGCGGGTGCGCCATGCCTGAGCGCAACCCCTTGCTGATCGCGGGCCTTTTGATGTTCGGCGCGATCGCCCTGGTCGGGCTCACGGCTCCCTGGCTCGCGCCCTACGACCCTGCTGAGCAGCTCGACCCAGTCGCCGGACAACTGCGTCCTCCGGGCACCCGGATGGCCGCTATCCGTTTGGACCACTACTGGCGACTGGCCGATCGGGTGGAACGGACCGCAATCGGTTTGCGCCTTGAGGTCGCCGGCCGGAGCGAAGAGCTTGCTGCCGCAGACGTGCTCAACTTGACCGCCGACGGGGTGAGCGATCAGCGGACTTTCTGGTTGGGCACAGATCGCTTCAGTCGCGATGTGCTCTCGCGGTTGATCTACGGAGCGCGGATTTCCTTGTGGATCAGCGTGCTCTCCCTCGCTCTCGCGATGACCCTCGGTTTGGCCGTGGGGACGATCGCGGGCCTCAGTAAGGACTGGATCGATGGTCTCTTGATGCGGAGCGTCGACGGGCTCTTGACCTTCCCCTGGTTCTTCCTGCTCATCGCACTCCTGGCTTTCTTCCCCAGCGGACCTTCGACCTTGATCTTAATCCTCGGGGGAACCACCTGGATGGGGATCAGCCGCCTGGTGCGCGCCGAGGTCATGAGCCTGCGGGAACGCGATTTCGTGACGGCGGCGCGGGGGTTGGGCGCCGGCTCGGGGTATCTCTTTTTCCGTCACCTCTTGCCTAACATCTTGCCGCCGCTGCTGGTCTCGGCCAGCATCCGCGTCGGGGATTTGATCCTGACCGAAGCTGGGCTGTCGTTTCTGGGTTTTGGGGTAGCGCCACCGGCCGCCACTTGGGGCAACATGATCGCGGACGGCCGCGTTCTCCTGGGCTCGGCGTGGTGGGTTGCGACCATTCCCGGCCTGGCTCTGGCGCTGACCGTGATCGCGGTCAACCTGGTGGGGGATGGCCTGCGCGACCTGCTCGACCCTCGCCACGCGCGGCCAGCATGACCCGTGGCACGACCCCGTGGCACGACCCTGTAGCATCAAGGGCCGCATGATACTGTGCTGACCACGGATTTCGACTACGAGCTGCCGACGAGCAGCATCGCCCAGACCCCGGTCGCGCGGGGGCAAGCCCGCTTGCTGGTGGTCGACGCCCCACCTGCTCGGCGCCACCAACAAGTTTCTGCCCTGCCCGACTTCCTCAACCCTGGCGACTTGCTGGTGGTCAATGACACCCGGGTGATCCCCGCACGGCTCTTCGCGGAACGCCCGCTGGGCGGACGCATCGAGATCCTGCTGGTGCAAAAGCGCGGGCAGCGGTGGAGCGCCTTGCTCAAACCCGGACGCCGAGCCAAGCCCGGCACGATCTTGACCTTCACCGATACCGACCTCCGCGCGGAAGTTCTGGCGGTCCAGCCCGATGGAACCTTCCTGCTCAGCTTTTCGCGTCCGGTCGAGCCGGAACTTGAGCGGCTAGGGCATGTCCCGCTGCCACCCTACATCCAGCGCGCGGACCATCCGGCGGACCGCGAGCGCTACCAGACGGTGTATGCGCGCAAACCCGGAGCCATTGCTGCACCCACGGCTGGCTTGCATTTCACCACGGAAATGCTCGGCCAACTCGCACGGCGGGGCATCGACAGCGTGGCGATCACCCTCCATGTCGGGCTGGGGACTTTCAAGCCGATCGTGGCGGAGCAAATCGCTGCCCACCACATGCATGGCGAGCGTTTCTCGATCTCAGCTCGAGCTGCCGCCAAGATCCGCGCCTGCCAAAACCGGGGCGGTCGGGTGGTGGCAGTCGGCACCACCGTGGTGCGCGCGCTCGAGACCGCGGCCCAGCGCAGCGGGGAAGTTCAGCCGGGAGCCGGCACCAGCGAACTCTTCATCACCCCCGGTTTCGCCTTTCACGTGGTCGACCTTTTGTTCACCAATTTTCACCTCCCGCGCTCGACTCTGCTCGTGCTGGTCGCCGCATTTGCCGGTCGCACCCGGATCCTCGACGCTTACCGCGAGGCCGTGCGCTGCGGCTACCGCTTCTATTCCTATGGCGATGCCATGCTGGTCCACCGCCAGCGCGGGTAATTCGAGCGCCATCCTTGCTGGCATTACCGGCTGGATCGGCGCCAGGCTTTGACCCTAGGCTGCTAAACTCAAGCATCATCTGACGGAGGAGAACGTGAATACCAAAGCGCTGGCTTACGAAAAACTCGGGGTTTTCTACCTCGGCCGCCCCCACGACCCGGCCACCGGGCTGACCCAAGACGTGCCCCTGCTCTACGATTCCGCGGACCTCGTCACCCACGCAGTGTGCGTTGGTATGACCGGCAGCGGCAAGACCGGGTTGTGCATCAGCTTGCTCGAAGAAGCCGCCATCGACGGCATCCCCGCGCTGGTGATCGACCCTAAAGGCGATCTCGGCAATTTGCTGCTCACTTTCCCCGGCTTGCAAGGCGAGGACTTCTTGCCCTGGATCAACGAGGAAGACGCACAGCGGCAGGGGCAAACCGCGGCGGAATACGCGGCGCAGCAAGCCGCTTTATGGCAGCAGGGCCTCGCGGACTGGGATCAAGACGGTGAGCGCATTCGCCGGCTGCGCGCCGCCGCGGACTTTGCGATTTTCACGCCGGGCAGCAGTGCCGGACTGCCGGTCTCGATTCTGGCCTCGTTCCAAGCGCCGCCGCCCGCCTTGCGCGAGGATCGGGAAGCCTTGAACGACCGCATTGCCACCACTGCCGGCAGCTTGCTCGGACTGCTCGGGATCGCCGCAGATCCGCTGCGCAGCCGCGAGCACATCTTGCTCGCCAGCTTGTTCGATGCGGCCTGGCGCGCCGGCCGGGACCTCGAACTCGCCAGTCTGATCGAAGCGATCCAGGACCCGCCGCTCGCCCGCGTGGGGGTGATGCCGCTCGAAACGTTCTACCCGGCCAAAGAGCGCTTCGAACTCGCCATGGCGCTCAACAACTTGCTCGCGGCGCCGGGTTTTGCCAGCTGGCTCGAAGGCACGCCGCTCGATTTGAATCAACTGCTCTACACCCAAGAAGGCAAGCCGCGCATCGCGATCATGGCGCTCAGCCACTTGAGCGACGAAGAGCGGATGTTCGTGGTCTCGCTGCTTTTAGACCAGGCCCTGGCCTGGATGCGCAGCCGCCCAGGCACGACCAGCTTGCGCGCGCTCCTCTACATGGACGAAATCTTCGGCTACTTGCCGCCGGTCGCCAACCCGCCTTCCAAGCGTCCGCTCCTCACCTTGCTCAAGCAAGCCCGGGCTTTTGGTCTGGGGCTGGTGCTCGCCACGCAAAATCCGGTCGACCTCGACTACAAGGCGCTGTCCAACATCGGCACCTGGTTTTTGGGGCGCTTGCAAACCGAACGCGATCAAGAGCGGGTTCTCGACGGTCTCGAAAGCGCTGCGGGTGGGGGGTTTAGCCGGCAGGACCTGGCCCGCCTGTTGAGCGGACTCAAGAAGCGGGTCTTCTTGCTCCACAACGTCCACGAGGACGGCCCGGTGACCTTCCAGGTGCGCTGGGCCATGTCCTACTTGCGCGGCCCGCTGACCCGGCAGCAAATCCAGCGGCTGACGGCCGAGCGCCAGACGCTGCGCGGGACCGCCGACGGGGGGACCGCTGGCGGGGCCACCCCGCCCACGGCAGGCGGCCGCCCGACGCCGTCCGGCGCGGCCTCGCCCGCGTCCACTCAAGAAGATCTCAGCGCGGCCCGTCCGTTGCTGCCACCCGGAGTACCGCAGCGCTTCTTGCCAGCAGCAGGCGGGAGCACGGGCCTGACGTATCTGCCGGCGCTCCTCGGCTTGGCCCGGGTGCGGTTCGTCGACGCCAAACGGGGGGTCGACTCGGACCAGGAGGTAGCGCTGCTCACCGAACTGGCCGCCGAGCCTACCAGCACGGATTGGGATCGCGCGCAAGAAGTCGCGCTGAGCGCCGACCAGCTCGCGGCAGAGCCCGCGGCAGCCGCGCGCTATGGCGCCCTGCCTGCACCCGCGGGTGACGCCAAGAACTACAAGGTTTGGGAGAAGGACCTCGTCGAGAGCCTCTACCGCAACCGCGCTTTCGAACTGCTCAAGAGCCCCACCTTTGACTTGACCTCCTCGCCGGGTGAAAGCCGGCGCGATTTCCTGCTGCGGGTGGCCGACCAAGCGCGGGTCGAACGCGACCGGGAAACCGCCAAACTGCGCCAGAAATACGCCCAGAAAGCCGATGCTCTCAGGGAGCGGATCCGCCGCGCCGAACAAAAACTCGAGCGCGAGCAACAGCAATCGAGTCAGAAAAAGATCGACTCCATGGTCGCGGTGGGGACCACTTTGCTCGGGGCCTTTCTCGGCCGCCGCAAGCTGTCGTTGAGCCGGGTGAGCTCAGCCGCTCGCGGTTTTGGTCGGAGCGCCAAAGAAGCGAGCGACGTCGACCGCGCAGAAGAAGACTTGGCGAGCTTGCAGCAAGAACTCGACGCGCTCAACGCAGAGCTCGAAAGCGAGATCTTGCGGGTGGGCGAGCTCTTTGAACAACAGACCCAGACCCTCGAAAGCGTTGCGCTCAAGCCGCGCCGGGGCGACATCGACATCCGCCTGATCACCCTCGTCTGGGTCCCCCAGCGCGCAGCCGCAGACGGCACCCTCGTCCCGGCATGTCCTGCGCTTCAATCCGCGCCGTAGTTGACCTCCATCCGGCGGGCGAGCCAGGCCGTGATCGCGAGCACCAAGGCGATGAAGAGCAAGAGGCCAGGCAGCGCCACCCACGCCGGCGGCGGTGCGATCAGGATCTCAAACAGGCCGCCAGTGCCGGTCAAAGGGATGGGGAAAAAGGCTTTGAGATAGTGGATCACGCTGATTTTCTTGAGCACTGCGGGCAAGAACGGGTTGAGTGCCTCCCAACCCCAGAGCAACGCGCCGGGGATCATCGGGTTGCGCCACAGCAGTCCCGCCAGCAGGAACACCGCGCCATAGCCCGCGCTGGCCAAAATCGCGCTCGCGGCATAGGCAAAGAGGTGGCCGAAGCCGGGACCGCTGACCGCGTAGGACACTACTGCGCTCATTCCCCACGGCAGGCGGAAGAGCAAGAGCAGCGTGATCGCACTGAGGGCAAAGGTGCTCCCGGTGGCGATCACCGCCGCGAGATATTTGCCGAGCACCAGCACCTCCCGGCGCACCGGCGTCAGGAAGTAGTAGTGCAAGCATTGTTCGAGGATCTCGGCGCGAAAGAGGCTCATGAAGATCAGCAGCGAGCCGAGGAAGATCAAGACCCGGACATACCCGATCTCGAAAATCAGCGCGAAGATCGGCTCGCCGGCGGCCGGCGAGGGCAGGGTGTTGGGCAGCGGCGAGAGCGCCCACAAAGCGACCACGAAAAGTGGGGCAAAGGCCAGGAAATAAAGGGCAAAGGCCCGTGGGCTGAACAAGTTGCGACGCAGTTCGAGGCGCAAGATGCCCAGGAGCTGACGCTTGAACCGTGCGCTTTCTGAATCCGCGGGCAGGGGAAGGGTTGCAGCAGCTGCCGTCATTTCGACTCTCCTTCGGTTCCGATCAGATACTGATAGACCGCGCGCACGGTCGCATCCGCCACCGCCACCGTTTCGATCGCGATGCCGTCTTGCATCACCAGGTCATTGAGCTGGAGGTAAAACCGTCCGGGCTCGCGGGTGCGCACCAGCAAGCCTTGGCGGTCGTCCAGGATGCTCGCCTCGACGATCGCGCCTTGGGCAAAGAGGCGAGCCGCGGCGTCGGTGGGGCGGTCGCAGCGAACCAGCACCTGGATCGGATGCTCCTGCATTTCCGAACGCACACCCTGAATGTCGCCTTCGGCCACCACATAACCGCTGGTGAGGAGCACCACCTGATCGGAAATCATGTCGACTTCGTGCAGGATGTGGCTGGAGATGATCACGTGCCGTCCCGCGGCAGCGAATTCCTGGAAGAGGCCGATGACCTCAGCCCGCGCCATGGGGTCGAGCCCGTTGAGCGGCTCGTCGAGGACCAGGACCCGCGGATCGTGGCTGATCGCCTGGGCCAAGCGCACCCGCTGCCGCATTCCCTTGCTGTAGCCCGCAACCTGGCGCTTGGCCGCGGCGGTCAAGTTGACCCGCTCGAGCGCTTTCCAGGTCGCGCGGTCCGCTTCGTCGTGCGTCTTGCCATGCACTCGCAGATAGGAGTAGATGAACTGGTAGCCGCTCATCCCGCGGGGGAAAGCATCGTACTGGGCGAGGTAGCCGACCTGACGGAACATTTGTTCTGGATGGTCGGTGGGGATGCCGAGCACCCGAATTTCGCCTTGAGTCGGGCGCAAGAGGCCGGTGATCAGGTTCATCAGGGTGGTCTTGCCGGAACCGTTGGGACCAACCAAGCTGGTGATGCCCGGCGCGAGCTTGAGGGTGACCCGGTTGACCCCCAACACTTCCCCGTAGAACTTGGAAACGTTGCGCAAAACGATCGCTTGCGTATCGGGCAGGTCAGCGGCCGTCACCTGGGCTTCCGGAGCTGCCGCGTGGAGCGGGTTGCCCGGGGCACGGTCGCCCGGGGCACGATCGCCCGGGGCACGGTCGCCCGGGGCGCGATCGCCCGGGGCGCGATCGCCCGGATGGCTCGCGTCAGCTTCTCGGGTTGGGTTTGCTTCGTGGGTCATGACAGGACTGGTTGAACTGGCCATCAGCTCACCACCTCATAAGCGCGGATTTTGCGGTGCAAGAGGAAGAGACAGAATGCGGTGAAGGTCAGAAGGCTCATCCAGGCCGCTCCCACCGAGGGTGCCTTGGGCAGGTCTTCGAGCCCCAAAAGGGCCGCCCAAACGATGTTCATCATCTGATCCAAATTCAACAGGTCGCCCCACTTGGTCCTGAACAGCTGGTTGAACAGAAAGCCGATGAAACTGCCGGTAAACAACACGAAGAGCATCAGGAAGCCAGCGACCGGCCGCCACTTGACCCAGGCGGAAAAGGCCAGCGCGAGCAAGGCGATGAGCGCGATCCAAATCCACGCTCCGACGAACAGACCGACTGCGATACGCAGGTTTTGCCCCATCCAGGCCGCGCCCGCCAAACTGCCCTGTAAAGCGAAGAGCAGGAGTCCTGGCACCCAGGTGACCAGCGACAGCAAGCCGGCCAGCACCATGAACTTGCCGAACACATACTCAGCGCGGGTAAACGGCCGATAGAGGTAGAGCGGCAAGCCGTTGTTGGCGAGGTCGCGCGAGATCAGACCAGGACCGACAAACAGCGCGAGCAGGAACGCGAAGGTCCCTTGCACGTCGAGCAGGGTCGAAAAGAAACCGGCGTCGATCGCGAGCAGGTCCGCGATTTGAATGTTGAGGCTGAGGAATTTCTCGGCGTTGTGCCGGATGTAGATCACCGCCGCGCAAAACAGCGGGTAGGCGAAGCACAAGGCAAAGAAAGAGACCATCGCGCGGGACTGGAAAAGGTCGCTCATGGCATAGCGCGGCAAGACCAGCACGCGCGTTTTTTCCGGAGTTATTGGCCCGGCATAACGTCGATATTTACGTTCATAGACGGCCATCGCCACCCTCCATGGCTTTGAGAAAGATGTCTTGTAGGGAGTCTTTTTTGTAGTCGAGGTGGCGGATCTGGACCGTCAGCTCAGCTGCGAGACGATACAGTTCGCGGATTTCGAGCTCGGGCGGCAAGACCATCTTCAGCCGCTTCTTGTGGACCGCACACTCGCAGCCGAGTTGCTGGATGGCAGCAACGTAGGCCGCCTGGTCGCCGTGGATTTCGAGTTCGAGGAACTTGCGGTTCGCCCGCCGTTCCGCTTCGAGATTGCAGGTATAGGCAATTTCGCCTTGCTTTAAGATCAAAACTTCTTCGCAGCATTCTTCGACGTCGCGCAAGAGGTGCGACGACAGTACGATTTGCACCTCGCCGGTGTCGCGAATTTCCTGGACCAGCTGGATCATCCGCTCGCGCGCCGGCGGATCGAGCCCGTTGGTCGGTTCATCGAGGAACAGCAGCTTGGGGCCGTGGACCAGGGCTTGCGCCAGCTTAGCGCGTTGCTTCATCCCCAGCGAGTAGGTTTCGAGCTTGCGGTAGCGCGCTTCCCCCAGCCCGACGTAGTACAGGGCTTCGTGCGCCCGTTCGAGGGCCTGCCGTGGGGGCAGCCCCGAGAGCTCGGCCATCATGCGGAGAAAGCGCACGGCGGTCATGCCGGCGATGAAGCTGTCCCGCTCGGGCATGTAGCCGACCAGGGCGCGCGCGGCCTTGTTCTGGTGGCGCACATCGTGACCGAAGAGGCGGGCGGCACCCGCCGACGGATGGTAGAAGCCGAGGAGCGTATGGATCAGCGTGGTCTTGCCGGCTCCGTTCGGCCCCAAAAGGCCGAGCGCGCGCCCTCTAAAGTTACCGCTCAAGCTCTTGAGTGCGTCGAGCTTGCCAAAGCGGACCGAGAGCGCATCCAGCTCGATCGTGGGTGGGTTGGCAGTAGACGTCAACATCGAATCTGATCTCGTGGTTGGATGGTTTCGTGTCGTGGGTTTTTGTTCTGGAGTTAGCATAACCGGTAGGCGGCGGCCCGGCTACCGGCTATGCCCAAAATCGCGACGGGGCGCCGTTACGGCAAAGCCGTTACGGTTGAGCGAGCTGCACTCCGGCCAGGACCTCTGCCGGATTGACTGCGGGGTTGACTGCAGGGTTGCCCCGGGAACCCGACGGATCGGCCCCCCCGATGCCCAGAAGTTGCAGCAGCAGCGCGCTCAAGAGATCGCCGCGGCTGTTGGCCGCGAGGATGATCCGATCGTCCTCACCGTAGGCGTAACCCAAGGTGGTCGGGTTTTCCGCGGCCAAGGCATCGAGGGCTTGCTGCTGTTCTTGGCTCAAGGTGCCCTGACCGACCCGCTGGGCCACCACTTGCAGCACGTCGCCCAGGTCTTGGTAGAGCAAAGCCGAGAAATTGTTGCGGCCATCGTGAGGCAAGAGCGCAGTGAACTTCGCCGCGTCCTTGAACGCGAAGCCCGATTCGTGGACGCGGATCGCGCGGTCGAGCAGCGCGCGGCTAGGAGCCACCACTAGGTAACCCTCGACGTAGGTGTAGTGCGCCGCGAACCCAGCGAGCGAGACCTGGTAGAACGTCTGGCCGGAAACCTCTTGCTGGGTCAGCTGGATCGCGGGCTGCCCTTCGGCGATGCGCCCTGCGTTGACTTCCGCCAAGGCGGTTTCGACCGTCCACTGGAAGCGGGCAGGATCATAGACTTCGGCGATCAGCTTCCATGACGGCGCGGGAAGCAGCGGTCCATCGATGGCGAAGGTCAGCTCACCGCCCAAGACCGCGGCGAAATCGTCGCGCAAGCTGAGCCCGTGCCGCTCTTCGAAGGCGTTGAGGCCAGCACCAAAGCGAGCAGCATCCGGCCCTAGCAGGCGGTCCAAGTCGTCGAGCATCTTGACCGGGTCTTTGAACACTACGGCAGCGAGCAGCTTGGCGTCTGGCGACACGAAGTCGAGCCCACCCATGGGCGCAGGCGCCGCCAGCCACGAAGCCAGCCCTTGCCGCTCACCGCGGAAGGTCAGGGCAGCGCGGTCCTCGCTGTTATCGCCCACCCGCTTGTGCTCGATCATCAAGTGCTTGAGCGTGTGCAGACCCGCACGTTCCAGGTTTAAACCGGTTTCGCTCCCCGCTGTCGCGGGCGGCTGCAGCTGCGCCACCACCGGGTCGAGGTCCACGGCGACCAGGATTCCCGCGCCATCCGCGTAAAGCGCGGCAATCTGCTGGTAGAACTCGGTCGCGGCGAACGGGCTCTCTTGCCCGGCCTGGAGCAGCCGCGCGACGTCCTGCAGCGGCTCCAGTTGCGGGGCGGCGACCAAAAGATCGCTGCGCAGCCAGAGATAGATCGCGGGCCCGCGGGTCGTGGGTGGCTGCAGCGGATCGTCGACCACCACCAGCTGAAGCTCTCCCTCGCTCAGCGCGCCCAGGTTCAACTCCTGGGCCAGGAAAGCCGCCAGCCCAGCCGCATCGCGGACCTCTGCCAAGACCACCGGGGCCACGTTCCGGATCTCGCCCCCGGGCTGGCGCGCCCCGGGCTGGCGCGCCCCGGGCTGGCGCGCCACGGGCTGCCGTGCCCCGGGCTGGCGCGCTCCGATGACCATTTCTGCGCCCATGAACTGGGCAAAGCGGCCGAGCTTGCTAACCGTCTCGTCGAGCATCGGCGAAAGCTCTGCTGCGCCATGCGACTCCCACCAAGCGCTCAACGCCGGGCTGGCCGCCACTCGCTGGCGGATCACTTCATAAGCCGTGCTGACCGTGGCCCCCAGGTTGGGTACTGCCGCCACGAACACCGTATCCGCCGGCAAGAGCCTGAGCAGACGGCTGTCATAGCGCAGTTCAGGATGGGGCACTTGCTCACTCAAGGCGCGCCGCAGTTCGCTGAACTCCTGGAGCAAGCTCAAGTAGCGATCGACGTCGCGGCTCCAGGCGATTTCCCTGGCCAACGGTACCGGTCCCATGTTGCGCTGAGTGGCGACTTGCTCGCCCGGCAAGAGCACGGTTTCCTCACCCCCGTGCTGCACCCGCACTTCGCCTTCGATCACTGCCACGCGCGAGCCTTTGGTGCCGCGGTTGACCGAAAAGATCGTGCCGGTCACGGCCACCAGGCAGTCGTTGGTCGAGACGTACAAGTGCCGCTGCCGTTGCTTGGCCGCTTGCACGATCACACTGCCGCGTTCGAGGTCGATGGTGGTGCCTTTCCGGTTGCTGTGGAGGGCGATCTCCGACCGCTCCTTGAGCTCGATCAGCGAGCCGTCGCGCAGCTTCACCACGGCGCCGCTGTCGCGTCCCGTGCGCAGGACCCGGCCGGCTTCGATTTCTTCGCCCGGCTGGACCGGCAGGTTGGCAGTAGCTGCGACCTGGAACAGCTGACCCTCGACCAGCTGGACTGCAGCGCCCGCGCCACCCCAACTGCCCCAGAAGAACTGTGCCGTCCCGAGGCCCGCGACCAGCATGGCAGCGAGCGCCCAGGCGAGCGCAGGTCGTGACCCGATCATTCGTGACCCGATCATTCGTGACCCGGTCATTCGTGACCCGGTCACTCGTGACCCGGTCGATGGTTTCTCCTGCAGTGGTTCGCCCTGACGTGCGGCCTTAAGCACCCGCCGACAGCTGAGGCATTCGCGCGAATGGTCCTCAAGGAGCAGCTTGCGGGCGGCTGGCAGCTGGCCGACGAGATACGCGGGGATCAGCCGCTGGTAGTCTGCACAGCCGCGGATCTGTTCCACCATGGCGGCTTCTGCGGCAGCCTGCAGCGAGTCGCCAGCCAGGCTTTGCCAGACCCGGCTTGCAGCCTGGCGGACCACTTCCTCTTGCGGCAGATCGGCGCGAATTTGCGCTGCCGTCTGGTCGATCAGGGCATCGAGTTCGTGCTTACGGTTCATCGGGTTCCTCCTAACATGGCGCGCATCTCGTTTCTCAGCTGGTGCCGTGCGCGGTGCAGAATGACCGCAACCGCGGTCTGTGACATCCCGAGGGTACGGGCGATGTCCTGGTTGTCCTGTTCTTCGAGATAGCGCAAGCAGAAGATCTCGGCGCTTTTAGGGCTGAGCTTCAGGATCGCCTGACGCAAAAGGCGGCGAATCTCGCGATCTTGCTGGCGGCGCGTTGGGTTTTGCGCGGGATCCTCAACTTGAGGGTCGTCGATTTCGTCCAGGGGAACCGCGCGGGATCGGCT
Source organism: uncultured Thermoanaerobaculia bacterium (assembly GCA_964499975.1). Lineage (GTDB taxonomy): Bacteria > Acidobacteriota > Thermoanaerobaculia > Multivoradales > J023 > CAZCOV01. The sequence continues at coordinate 8,989 of CAZCOV010000028.1, read as the reverse complement.
GCGCGCACGCATCAAGTCGAGTGCGGCGTTGATGGCGGCGCGGTGCAGGTACGCTCCAGGGCCCGGCGCAAAGTCGAGCTCTTGCTGACGTTTTACCAGGCGGAGGAAAACGGTTTGCAGCACGTCTTCGGCGTCTTGCGCGCTTCCGGTTACCCGATAGGCCGCATTGAAGACCTGCTTGTGGTGCTGGCTGAAGACTTGCTCGAGGTTGAGCGTGGGTGTCGGCTTGAATGTGGATCGCAGTGCAGCTAGCAAGTGTGCTCCTCCTTCGACTGTCCTTCACTCCATTTAACGTCAGGGAGTCCTTTTTATTACAAGCTTATTGTATGGGCGGCCAACGCGGTTTTAGGGCGCAGGTTTGCCCCAGATCCTTCGCTATACTCATTAGGATGGGCAATCGGATCCTCTTGCTCGGTACCGGGACCTGCCAGCTCGAACCTCAGCGCATGGCTTCGGCCGTGCTGCTCGAACTTGCGGGCCAACGCTTGGTCTTCGATTTTGGACGGGGGATCGCCCATCGGCTGGTCGAGCTGGGGCTCCGTCAGGATGACCTCGAGCACATCGTTTTCTCGCACTTCCATCCCGACCATCTTTCCGACTTGATCCCTTATCTCCACGCCGCGGCCTGGTCGCGGAGCGATCCCCGCCGCCTAGACCTCCACCTCTATGGCCCACCGGGACTCGAAGTCCAGATGATGCGGCTGTTGAGCTTGTTCGAACCCGAGACCTTGACCCGTGAAGCCTTTGCTGTCCACCTGCACGAGGTTCGCAGCGAGTCGCTCACCATCGCTGGCTTGCACTTCGATTTCTGCTCCCTGCCGCCGGCCAACAACCATGGTTTGCGCTTCACTTGGGCGGACCGGACATATGCTCTCACCGGGGACAGCAATTTCCATCAGCCAGAGATTGACTTTCTCCGCGACGTAGATTGTGCGGTCATCGACGCCGGACATCTCACCGACCCAGAAATCCTGGACCTCGCCCGCGCAACCCAGGCCCGCCGCTTGATCTGCTCTCACCTTTATCGTCCGCTCGACGTCCACGGCCTGACCACAGCCGCGCGCGCAGGGATACAGTGGCGAGATCGTCGCCGCCTACGACCTGATGGTGATCGAACTGGGATAACTCGAGGTGGTGACCGTGGGCTCTGGCTCCGGTAAAACTTGGAGAAACTCTGACATGACGGACTTACTTGGTGGGCCTACCCCCGGTTCCATTTACCTGGCAAACGCGAACGGTCGGGAAAAACATCACTCATTCGCCTTCGCACACATGCCGATAGCCAGTTTCCGAAATCTGGCTGTTGCCACTTGACAAAATCCGCTAATTTCTGAGAAGATATCCTATCTGGGGAGGTACAATTCCACTAGGCATTTAGCCAAGTCGAATCCAGAGACCGATCCAAATAGGAGGATCTGCATATGACCAACGAGAGCGTACACACGACATTGCCGCAGCAAAACCTCGCTTTTTTGCGCTTGGTGGCGCACGACGATCAATTCCGCCAACAACTTCAGGCCAATCCGGCCACGGTGCTGGCGAAGTTTGGACTGTCCACTTCTGATGTTCCTCAGCGCGTCACCTTGCCGGGCAAGGATGTCTTGCAGTCCAGCCTGCAGCATCTAGCGGGTGACGACGAAGCGAGCATTTATACGATGTATCACATGGGGTACTTCGTGCAGTGAGCGCTGCTGACGCGCCCAAGACTTCGCGCCAGGATCTTTAGGGGCCTCGTTTGCCATTTATGTCTGGATTTTTTGAGGGCATGTTTCTTTGTCGAGACGAGGCCATTCATCCGCACAATCGCCCCGCTTTAGTTGACCCTGCGCCAGCACCCTCCGATGCCTACGCTCAAGAGGTCGTCTTTCGTCACGTTCACCATTGAAGACCAGACCGTACTAGACATCGCGGCTTTCCTTCGCGGCGACATCCGGGTTACCCCTGAAGTCCAGCTGTTCGCCTACTCACCCCTGACTGCCAGCCGTCACCGCATTACTCTCCGGGAATTGGGACTACTTGCCCAGATCCCCACCCACTGGTGCGACCGCGCCTTGTTGGCAAAAGAGCTGGAGGTCGATGCGAGCGAATTGGATGCGCTGCGTGACCGCGGCTGGTTGCTCAGTGACGCCGATGAAACCACAGACGTCGGTGAGGAGGTCAAAACGGCCGAGTTGCGTCGGCGCGAAGCCTTGCTGAGCGCAGAAGAGTGGCACCCTATGGCTGCGCTCTATCATTTCCTCACCCGCGGCCCTGACCTACATGCCGAAACCGAGGTGCCAGAAGTCGATGTTGAGGACCTCGCTTTGTTGGCCCGGGAGAGCGCGGCCGAACATATTGCTCGCTGGGGAAAGCCACCCGCAGCTTTCCATCAGCGTCCGGACGCGCAGAAAGAGATCGCCCTGCCACCTCCGGAGAAAAACTCCTGCCTTGACGAACTCTTGCTGCGCCGGCAAACCGTGCGCACGTTTGATACCTCACGGTGCCTGACGCTGGAGCAGCTCACGAACCTCCTCTTCTCCGTTTTTGGCTGCCAGGGGACCACCCGGTTTCACCCGGATCTGATTTCTCTGCGCAAGTCGAGTCCTTCGGGGGGGTCACTCCATCCGATCGAAGCTTACCCGCTCATCTTGCGCGTCGAGGGCCTCCCGCCGGGGCTCTACCACTACGCCGTCCAGCACCACTCTTTGGAGCTGCTCTCTTCGCTTTCTCTCAGCGAGGCCGAGTCTCTCGCGGTGCAAATGGCAGCCGGCCAGGGCTACCTCCGCTCCGCGCACGTTGTGATCGCCATGACCGCACGGTTTTACCGTAGCTTTTGGAAGTATCGCAAGAGCCTCCGGACCTATGGCGTCCTGCTGATGGATGCAGCTCATTTGAGCCAAACTTTTTATTTGGTGGCAACCGAGCTGGATCTTGGGGTTTTCTTCACCGCCACGATCAATGCACCCAGGATTGAACAGGCTTTAGGCGTCGATGGCTTTGCAGAAGGCGCGCTGGCGCTTTGTGGCTGCGGCTTGAAGCGTCCGGATAACAGCAGCTTGGCGCTGGAGCGCCAACCCTTCACTCCCGGCAAACCTGGCCAGGAGTTATAAGGGTCCCGCTGACCGCGCCGCTTCGTTCAAGTCGCTCAAGATTTCGACTGGAGCTTCGCGAGCCGCTGCGCTACGTTTGCCCAGAGAGCCCCTTTGTCCCCGTCTCGCCAACGATCGAGCAGCTTCTGGTAGTGTTCGGCTGCCTTCGTGAAATCGCCTTGTTGTTCTTCGAGCTGGCCCAGCCGGGCATAGGCGTGAGTCCAGGCGATCATCCGGCTGAGCCGTCCGCCGGCCTCGACCCATTCGGCCAGGGTGCGGCCCCGATTCTTGAGCAGCCATTCATACTCGCCGCGCGCTGCTTGCAGGTCTCCCATCTGCTCGAAAGCGCGCGCTAGGCTCTCGTGCGCTTCGAAGGCATCGACCGCCGCCTGGGCATCGCGCAGCTTGGCGATGGCCTCTGCATGTTGTCCGCGGGCAGTTAACACTTCACCGGCGAGAACGTCTGCGAAAAACCCTTGCCACAGCTCAAAGCTTTTCTGCTTGGCTTGGTCCTGGATCAAGGCATGGATCCGTTCGGCTTGCTCCAGCAGCCCGTTGCGCGCGCCGATCTTGCCCAAGAGGGCGAGCATCGGCAGGGGCGAGAAGCCCTGCTCGCTGTGGTCAATCGCTAGCAGGTCGACCGCCATATCCATGCAGGAACTCAACGCTTGAACGAACGCTGCGCGGTCCTCCCCGTACTCCAGGACGGCGATCCAATCGAGTTGGGCCAACAATTCCAGCCGTTTCTTGCGCTCGGTCCGAGCCTGCTTGACTGCGGCCTGGAGCAGCGGCAGCGCAGCCCGGAATTGCCCGCGATCTGCATAGAGCATGCCGCGGGCGGATCGGGTCTCGATCGTCTCGATCGAAGAGGCGCTGGAGGTAGGAATTTGTTCCAGCACTTTCAACGCCTCCGGGTAGCGTTCCATGGCGATTTGAATGTCCGCACCGAGATAGAGCGTTGACGGACGCGATTCCCACTGGGGTTCGAGTTTCTTGATTTTTTCGAAGGTGCGGAGCGCGTTGTCGTAATCGCCCAGCCCGAGGAGGGCGTAGACCAGATAGCTGTAGGAGCGGATCGCGTGCTGGATCAGCCGTTGCGCTTCGGCGACTTGCGCCGCGGTTTGAAAGTTGTCGGCCGCTTCCTGGAATTGGTTCAAATAAAGCATGTGCACGAGGCCAAGATTGAAGTAGCCGGCCACTTCGTCGGGATAAAGCTCTTTCATCACCGACCAGCGCTCGCGCATTTCTTTGGGGTCCCCGTTCCAGAAGGCAACCCACCCCTCGACGTAATTTTTCTCAATGTCCGTCAAGCGTTCCGAGTTCTTGAGCGCGAGCTGGAAATGCTGGGCAGCGGCCGCTCGCTCGCGGTCGAGGTTGCGATATACCGCCCCCAACTTCGCATGAGCCATGGCAAAATCGCGATCGAGCTCGATCGCGCGATTGAGCAAGGGAATCGCCTCCTCATCCTTGAACTGAGAGATCTTGGCAACCGCCGCTGAGTAGGCATTGAGCGCTTCGAGGTTGGGCGTCGTGACCTTTTCCAGCGGTTGGGAGGTCAGCTTGATCTCCTGCAGGGACTCGCCCAACCGTTGCCGTATCTCGGCGATCACATCCTCCAGGGCGGAGAGAATCTGGCCTTGCCCGGCCGCGCTCTTGGACACGCTGTACGCAGCCTCTCCGCTCATCGGATTGACGATCTTGCCAGTGATGTTGTAGGAATCACCGATCTTGTCGATGCTCCCCATCACCAGTGCCTTGGCGCGCTCCCGTTTGCAAATTTCGACGCCCGCCTCTTCGTCAATCGGATGGTTGGCGTCTTTCTTCATCCGTTCCAAGGCTTCAAGAACCCGGGCTTGGGGCATGACTTTGGCGAATTGGGACTGCTCCAGGCCAACTCGAAACGCGGTGTTGAGCGAGGTGTCGAGCACACTTTCACGCGTCGAGTTCTCAAAACTACCGACAACGATCAGGTCTTTTTGCTGAAAGTCGATGCTCTCCGTCTGCACATAGCGCTGCCAGAGCAGGTATCCGGTAATGGCGGCGAGCACCAGCGATGCCGCGACGATCCACACCCAGGGACGGCGCTTGGGCGGGAGGTCGATCGTCGCGGTGGTGCTGATCGTGCCCGAGTGCGGGCGATGCACGCCCAGGCTCTGGGCATTGATGCTCGAACTGGGAAGGTCGATCGACCCTGACGAGAGCTGGCCAACAATTTTTCCCAGGTGGATCGCCACTTCCTGGGCGCTTTGGGGGCGATCGTCAGGCTCTTTCTGCAGCAGATGATCGATCAAGTCCGACAGCTCGGCCGGCACCTGCGGGTTTTCCTGGATGGCTGGGGTCTGGCGGTGGAGGATCACCTGTTTCAGCGTCGCCAGGGTGTTTTGTGCCCGGAAAGGCGACTTTCCGACCACGGTCTCATAGAGCAGCACACCGAGGGAGAAGAGGTCGGCTCGCGGGTCGACCTCGCCGCCGCCAACGTATTCGGGCGACATCGCGCGGCTGGTTCCCACCAGTTGCCCCTTGCCCGTGAGCACCGGGTCGAGCTCCTCGCTGAGCAGCGGCTTGGCCAGACCGAAGTCGAGTATTTTGGCGCGCCCGCTCGGGGTCACGATGATGTTTTCGGTTTTGAGGTCGCGGTGGATGACGCTCTTGGTATGGGCTTCGGACAACCCTTCCGCGATTTCGTAGCCGAGGACCGCTGCCCGCAAGGGTTCGAGCGGACCATTTGCGAGCATCGTGTCAAGGCTTTGTCCTTCGACATACTCCATGACGATGCAGTCGCTCTGACCGTCTTGAAAAATGTCGTAGACCTGGACGATCGCAGAGTGATTGAGCTGCGCTACGGCACGCGCTTCCCGCCGCAACCGCTCGCGGTTGTCGTCGGTACTTTCCTTGTCGGGGCGAATCCGCTTGATCGCCACCCAGCGGCCGAGACGGTCGTCATAGGCCTTGAAGACCTCGCCCATTCCCCCGACGCCGAGTCGCTTCTCGATCCGGTAGGGACCGATGTTCTTGCTGCTCATTGATCTCTAGTCGATCTCTAGTCGCTTCGTCCAGCTGCAATTCTGGCCCATAAACTCACGCCTGCATCGCCTCCTCGGTCATCCATCCCCTGGCTCAGCATCGTGCCGTCCTCGCCGCAGCTCTTCCCTGGCGCGCCGGCTCACCGCGGCTCCGGCAGCCCCATCAACTTCCGCCAATCCGCGAGCGACTTCACCCGGAGGTAGAAGTTGTGCTGCAGCTCGTCGCCGATCGTCGATACCGGTGTCGGACCATAATGATGGCCCGGATAGAGCACCGTATCGGGAGGAAGCTTGGCCAGCTTTCCAGTCAGTGTATGATACATCGCCTCCGGATCTCCCCCGGGTAAATCGACCCGCCCGCAGCCTTGAACGAAGAGCGTGTCTCCCGCGACCAGCCGGTTGCCGAGCAAGAAACACTGGCTGCCCGGGGTGTGTCCTGGGGTGTGCAGGAAGCGCAGCGCAAATTCCCCAAGCCGCAGGGTGTCGCCATCGTCCACCCGCCGCAGATCGCTCTCTGAAACTCCGGTCACCCGCCGCAACCCCTCCGCTTCATGCTTGTTGACGTAGATCGGAGTGGCCTGGTGCTCTTGCAGGCGAGCCAATCCTTCGATTTCGAGACCGAACAGGCTGCCGCCGACGTGGTCCGGGTGGTAGTGGGTGACCAGCGCGCCGATCACCCGGTATCCATCCGCGGCAGCTAAATTCAAAAGGCTGACGACATCCCACGCCGGGTCCACCACGACCGCTTCGCGGCTCTTGGGGTCGCCGATCAAATACATGAAGTTCGCCATCTGGGCCGCAACGACATGCTCGTTGGCGACCTGACGTCCAGCTAGCAGCTGGCGGAAGTAGAGCCCGGTTGCTTCGTCCATAATCGCTGGTTTAGCTGCGGCTCACCGTCTGCGGCTTACCGCCTGCGGCTCACCGTCTGCGGCTCACCGTCCGCGGCTCGCCGTCCACCGGCCTTGGGTGCGGTTAGGGTTGAAATGCGGGTGCGGTCCTGGGGACGGGCCCGCAAGTCGACCTCGACCCGCGCTGGCGTTTCCGGCTCTACCCCGAACATCAACCGTTGGGGGCTGAAATCTGGATGGGTCACCTTGAGCACATAAACACCTGGCAACAGCGCAACCCGGGAAATCCCCAAGGCTTCAGAGTGGGTATCGAGCGCGCGATCGTCGAGATCAACCTTGGCGTCAGCGGGTTCCACCCGGAACTCAACGTCCACCGGATCAAGCCGTCGGATCGCTTTCTCTGGCGCGGGGGGCGGCGGCACCGCGACGGCTGGCGATGGAGCTGCAGGAGCGCTTGCAGGCGCCTGTACCACAATGTAGATCGGCGGGAGCGCGGCGGCCGGCTCTGGCTCTGGCTCTGGCTCTGGGGCAGGATAAGCCGACGGCAAGTAAACCACATACTGGGGCGCGAAATCGTACCCGTAATGCACCCGCTCGTCTGAGTCTCTGCCCCCGAGACCTGGACCGGGTAACAAGCTGCCGGGCTGGCGTGGCAAGGATGGGCGCGGTCCGCACCCGGGCTGTCGCGCCCCGGGCTGTCGCGCCCCGGGGCCAGACCTGTACTGCCCATGCTGGCGATACTCGCCGTATGGACGATAACCGACCGGGTTCGGTAAAGGCCCACTCTGGAAGCTCGCAACCGGGGCAGGTGACTGACCACCGACGGGGAGCGTTGCGGTCGCCGTGAGGACAACCAGCAACCCCCGCACACACAATCCTGGCATGCGCCCTGAGACGGTGAGCCCGCAGTCTTTCATGATGCACTCCTTGGACGGCAGTCAAGCTCTCGTCTTCCCGCCGTTTTTAAAGACGGGTCAGACGGCCCATTCTAGCGCAGTTTGGTCACGCGTCGTGAGTAGATAACGTCGCCCTTTGGCCGCTTTCTGCGGTCCGCGCCGGGCCGGCCGGCGAAGCGGTCGAAAAACCGCCGCGGTCAGGTCTCAAGGGGGGTTGCGACCAGGCTCCCCCAGACCTCTTCCCGGGGTCCGGGCTGGTAATCCGCAGGCAAGCGGTTGATCATGCGACCGACCGCACGGGTGCCTGGGGGTAGCCGTGCCTCCGGGCCGACGAGGCAGCCGTGCAGTCGGACGCCGGGCGCGATCCTCGCGCCCGGCAACAGCAGGGAGGCTTCAACTTCGGCTCCCGGCTCAACCACCACGCCGGCTTCGATCACCGTCGCGGCGACCCGTGCCGCTGGGTCCAGCATTGCTTGGGGAGAAATCGCCGGGCTGCCCTGCTGGACCCACGCTTGAACCGCCGCGAGATAGCGGCCCGGCGTGCCGAGGTCGTGCCACGGCGCGCGGGTTTTGACTGCCTGCAGACGTCCCCCGGCCGCGAGCAACGGCATATACAAATCAGCGATGATGTCGGTCGGACGCGGCGCGATCTCGGACAACAACCGGGGCGAAAACACGTGCGCCCCCGCAAACACATGCCGGCTGCGCACCGTGCCCCAAACGGCATCGCGCAGACCAACGATGCGCCCACCCGCGCCCACGGCAACCGCGCCTCCCAGGGCTAAGTCGGGGGAGCGCTCCAGGACGAGCAAAGTCGCGTCCGCCTGGGTGCGGAGATGGGCGCGGAGGAGCGCGGCCAGGGGCCAGGGGCACAAGGTGTCACCGTTGAGCAGCAGCACCACGTCCGCTGGCGCGAGGAACTCGCGGAGAGGAAAAAGCGCCCCCAGGGTCCCCTGGATCGTGGGCTCGACGCTGTACTCGAGGGCCATTTCCCCCTGGTCGCTCGACCAGCGGCGCCCGAAGTGTTGGGGGATGGCTGTGGGCAAGTGGTGGAGATTCAGGGCCACGGCCTCGCAGCCCGCGAGCGCCAATTGACGGAGAGTGTGGCCGGCAACCGGTTCGCCGCAAACCGGCAGCAATGGCTTGGGCAA
>CAZCOV010000027.1:13362-30243 GCA_964499975.1 uncultured Thermoanaerobaculia bacterium | reverse complement strand
CTGGCCCCAATCTGGGCGCCAGAAATGTGAATTTATTGATGCGTCGACCCTTAGTTGCGGACGACCGCGGCGAGGCGGGCGATCAGGTGGGCGACCGCGGTGTCGGGGTCAGAACTTTCGCCTTTGATCTGCATTTCGGTTTCCAGCACCCAGAACGGGAAGGCGAGGAGGTCGTTGCGGGGAATGCCGGAAGCGGCCAGGTAGGCACGGTGGAGCCGGTAGGGGTGGAGCCCAGCCAGCGGATTTTTCCCGTGCGGCAGTTCGGCCTGGAGCGCGCTGGCCCAGCGGGACTTGAACTGGGGATAGCTGCGCACCTTGGCGGGTACCCGGGCACGCTCGATCATGCTGCCCACCGCGGTCAGCTGGCGGCAAAAGCCCGCGAGGAGCGCAAAAAAACCGAGCCGAACCGCGATGGGATCCTCTGCCCCGGCGAGCAGCCGGCGGTAGCGCGCCAGCGCAGACTCGGTTTTCCCCTGACCGATGGCATCGAGGATCTGCCACACGTCCTCTTCGCCGCGGTCTTCGACCACTTGCTCGACCAGCTGACGCTCGATCTTCGCGCCGCTGAGGTTGGCGAGCTTGCGGTATTCGGCCGCGAAGCGCGCGGTCGAGTCGGCTTCGACTTGCTTGTGCTTGAAATCGCCGGTCTGCCGCAGGGTGCGCCGGGCGAGTTCGCTCAACGCCTCGGGTGCGATCTCGACCCCGGTTTCCGCTGCCAGCTGGGTGGCGAGCGACTGCAGCCCGAGCCAGCTGCCATCTTGACCCACTTCCACCCGTCCCACATCGACCCAGGCGCCCAGTTGCGCCAGCTGCTGCACCAGCGGATGGTTGGCAGCGACCAAGCTTTCGGCGAGCACCAGGGCATGGCCCGGGGGTAGCCCCCGCTGGAGAATCGCTCCGAGCTGTGCCAAGTCGCCTTCGGCAAAGCCCTGCATCCCGTTTTCTAGTGCGGCTTGAAGCAGTGGCAACAGGGCTTCGCGCAAGGCTTCTGCCGCTTTCTTGCCGCGTCCACGCGGACTGTTCTTGCGCTGCGCCTGACCCCCTTCAAAGGCCCAGTCAGGGAGCCCCTTGAGCAGGGCTGCAGGGGTTTGCTTTTGCGGGTCGAGACCAAAAACGGTGAGCGCTTGCAACAGGCGGGAAGCGGCCTCGCGTTGGGCCGCGGAAAGCGCGGGAACCGTGCCCGGCGCAGCCGGCGTGAGGGGGAGCCACTCGGCTGCCTGGTCGATCAAGTCAGCGGCGGCGCGCTGGTCAGCGAAAATGGCGCTGTCCAGTGCGAGGATCACTTTGGCGGTAGCAAACAGGGAATAGGTCCGCAAATCCGCGAACAGCGCCTGGAGATCCGGCGGACGGCGCTGGCGCTCGGTGGGGCAGCCAGACTTTTGCGCCAGGGCCTCGGCGATGCGGATCGCTTCGGGCTCGGCGAGGACCATGTCCCCGCTGACCAGGTAAACCGGCTGGGTGCGACCCGCGGCAATCTCTTGCAGAAGTTTGTCGAGCTGCCCCATCGCGGTGACGACGCTTCAGCGTTCCGGATTCCGGGTTCAGTGTTCGAGAGCGCCGAGTTCGTCGAGCTCCTGGCAGCGGATACAGTAGCGGGCCCAGGGCAGGGCCTTGAGTCGCGCCAGGCCGATCGGTTCACCGCAGTGCGAGCAGGATCCAAAGTCCTCGCTGGGATTGTTGAGCCGCTCGACGGCTTCTTCGACGAGGAGCAGGGTTTCCCGTTCGCTGTCTGAAAGCGAGAACATCAGTTCGCGATTGAACGCATTGTTGGCGCGATCCGCGAAATCGTCGGCATTGTCGTCGTTCGACTCTTGACCGACCCGCACGTCATGCTCGTAGAGGCTGAGCAGTTGTGCGCGCTTTTCGGCCAGGATGCGCTTCAAGGATTCGAGGTCGGCTGAGCTGAGTGTCGCATTGGCTGATCTCATGTTGGTCTCTGGCACGGTGATTGGTCCCCCAAGTTTGGTCTGACCTGAAGTTGCCCTAAACGCTGCGCCGCGCGCGGCTTGGTAAGGCTACAACGGCTGCCGATGGTAATTTATTCCGCGGCGCAGCGAAACCGCTCGGTAGAGCTGTTCATACAAAACCAGACGGGCCAGCTCATGGCCGAAGATCAGCGGACTGAGCGACAGACGCTGGCGCGCCTGCTGCAAAACCGCGGGCGAAAGTCCCAAGTCTGAACCGATGAGGAATGCCACCGGGTGTGGCCATTCGGTGTGCAGACGGGCGAGCAGGTCAGCAAACTCCACCGAATTGTGCGCAATGCCTTGGGGGTCGAGCGCAATCGTCCAGCAAGGATCGGGCAAGACCGCGAGGAGGGCCTGCCCTTCGGCGCGCTGACGCGCGCTGGAATCGCCATGCAAGCGCGCTTTGACCCACTGGTCGCGCAGGGGAACTTCGCGCGCGATGCGCTGTCGGTAGTCCGCGCAGAGGTCTTCCCATGCTTGGCGCTGGTGGCGCCCTGCCCAAACAATGAGGAGTTCTCGACCCACGGTTTTGCTGCCGGGTTAGATCTGGGTTAGAGCGATTAGAGCTGGTAAGTTTCGGCAAAGGCCCAGAGGGCCTGCTCGAAGACGGCGAGCGGCGGACGCACCAGCCCGGCGCCGATCTGGCCGACCCCGGCCTCGCGGTGGGCAATTCCGGTATTGACCCGCGGGGTGATCCCCAGCTCGATCACCTTGCGCAAGTCGATGCCCACCGGGGTCCCGCGGAAATCGAGGGACGGGATGGTGAAGTGGGGGTGCTCCGCAAGGGTAATCTCGTACATTTCGAGGGTGGCGTTTTGGGCGTCCTTGGGCGTACCGCTGACAAACCGCACGATCGCTGGCGCGGCGGCCATGGCAAAGGCGCCGATCCCAGCGGTTTCGGTGATCGTCGAATCGCCGATGTCGGGGTTGGCGTCGACGGCGCTGAAGCCCGCGAAATAGAGCCCTTGCGGAGTACCCGCGGGAGCAGTGAACCAGCGCCCGCCCAAACCGCTCACCCGGATTCCGAAGTCGGTGCCGTTGCGTGCCATGGTCGAGACCAAAGTGCTGCCTGGGATGTCGTGCGCAGCATCTGCCATGACCTTGCAGGCGGCCATCACCGGGTTGAGCACGCTCAAGGCGTTGTCGCCGAGGAATTGCAAGACCTCGGCCGTCGCTTGACGATCCGCGTCGAGCGCGGCCAGGAGTGGGGCGAGCAGGCGGAGGAAAAGCAACGACCCCGCTTTGTTGCGGTTGTGCCCTTCGTCGCCCATGTGCAGAGCCTCGGCGAGCAGCGCGCGCAGGTCGATCCCGTCGCCTGCGGCCAAAGCGCGGCCGAGGAGGGGGGCCATCACCCCGTTCATGAAACGCAGCCGGGCGAGGACATCGGGGCCGAAAGCGCCGTAACGCAACACTTTGCCATAGCCTTCGTTCAGCGTAGAGAAAGCGCGGTTGCCGTGGGTCAGGTTTTCGACTACGTAAACCGCCATCGACGGCGAGATCACGCCAGCCATCGGCCCCACGGCGTGGTGCTCGTGGCAAGGCGCAAAAGCGATCTCCCCGCCCGCGGCCAGCTGCTCGGCAGCACGCGCATCGGGCGCCCAGCCCTCGTAGAGCAAAGCCCCGATGATCGCGCCACGGAGGGGGCCGGACATCCGCTCCCAAACGATCGGCGGGCCGGCATGGAGGAGCAGCCGGCGCTCGTCCAAAGCGGGAATGACCTCGCGGGCCAGCGCCACGGTCTTGAGCATCGGACGGGCGCTGGTCAGCCGTTCGAGCGCGGTTCGGTTCGCATGTTCAAACTCCGGACGCATCCGCTTTTTCCCTCATTTTGTCGAGAATCGCGAGCAACGCCTCGTTGCCGCCGGCCGGCGGCCGCCAGTCGAGGTGGACGACCTCGGCGCCCTGAGCCGTCAGGCTGTCAGCAAAGGACGCCAGGCCGCAATTGATCGCCCGAAAAGGTGGCTCCAGCAATTCGTGCGGCAAGGGCGTGAAGTCTTTCGGCGGTTGGGGTCCCAGCTGGCGGAGCAGCGCGTCGAGCGCAGCGCAGGGGTCGGTGAAAACCTGTGCCCCGGCAGCGCACAGCCGCGCTTCCTGACCGTCCCGGCCTTGCGGATCGCGCTCGGTCCCGAGCAGGATCACCAGCACTTCGAGAGGACGTTGGGCGCGCAGCTCGGCGATCAGCGGCGCGAGTTCGGCGGCGGGGTCCGGGTGGGCGCCGTCGCCCAGGATCACGTCGAGCAGCAGAAAACCCACTTGCGGATCCGCTGCTTCCTGGCGCAGCCGGCGGAGACGGAGGTCCGCATCGAGCATGGGGTGGAGGCGGCCGACGGTGAAGGCGTCATCGCCCAAGTCGAGCAAGGTGTGGCCCGCGCTGCGCTGCAGGTCTGCTAGCGGGAGCACTCCCGGAAGGTGCAAGTTGGAAGCGAGGGGAGACAAGAAGTCGCGCAAGCCCTGGAGCGCCTCGTAAGCCAGGGTGCCACCCGCAAACAGACCGCGCACCAGGGGCGGATGCGCCGCGGGCAAGCGGTCGGCCGCGCGGTGGAAGTGCCGCGGGTTGGCCCCCACGAAGAGGCTCGCTGCGAGTTCGGCCGTGGCTTTGAGTCCGGTGGCGAAATAGAGGTTGTCGAGCACCGGGGCAGGCGGTGGGTAACCGATAAAATTGACCACTACCGGTTTTTCGACGGCGCGCGCCGCGGCCAGCAGGTCGGCCGCGACGGACGGCGACGGCGGCTTCGAGAGCAAGACCACGACCCGCGTGGACGCGTCCCGGCGCAGCAAGTCGAGCCCTTGGCGGGCGGTCAACGCCTGGACCTCGGCTGAAAGGTCGCGACCGCCAGTGCCGATCGCGTGCGAGACCCCCACTCCCAGCTGGTCAAGGTGGCAGAGCACCGCCTGAAGGCCAGTGCCCGAAGCCCCGATCAGTCCGATGGAACCAGGTGCCACCCGATTGGCAAAACCCAACCCCGTGCCCGCGATCACGGCCGTACCGCAGTCCGGCCCCATCACCAGGAGCCCGCGCGCCGCCGCCTTGCGCTTCAAAGCGACCTCATCCGCGAGCGCGACGTTGTCGCTGTAGAGAAAAACGTTCAAGCCTAGGTCGAGGGCCTGGTGCGCGAGGCGCGCGGCGTGGCGTCCGGGGACGGAAATGGTCGCCCAGCGCGCGCTGGGCAGCTGCTCTAGGGCCGCGGTCAGGCTGTGCGGCTGGTACTCGACCGCACTCGCCCCGCGACGTTCGCTGAGCAAACGGTCAACCTGCGCGAGGGCGCGGTCAGCGGCCACCGACGTCTCAGCCTTGACCACCACCAGCAAGTCTTCGCCCGTGAGTGCAAGCGTTTGGGGCGGACCGAGGTCCTGGCTTGCGAGCAGCGCGAGATTGGCCGCCGTGGCCATGACCACACCCGCATCTTCGACCGCGGGGAGCCCGCGCAGCGCCACTTGGAGTTGGAGCAGGACGATCGAGTCAAAGTAGGCGCCGCGCCGGACCTCACTCGCGAGGTGACTCACCCCAGGTCCTCCATCAACGCCTGACCCAACCCCAACAGCTCCTCGTCTGCCCCGAACCGTGCCGCCAGCTGAATCCCGAGCGGCAGGCCCTGCGCGTCGCGGCCCGACGGCACGCCGAGGGTGGGCAAACCCGCATGGGTCCAGGGCAAGTTCATGATCGGGTCGCCGGTCGCACCCAAACCGGGGAGCGCGGCTCCGGGCGCGGCTGGCGAGAGCCACAGGTCGAGGCCGTGCTGGTCCATGGCAGCGCTCAGCTCTTGGCGCAAGACCAAACGTCCGGCGCGCGCCACGGCGAGATCCGCGGCACTGACCTTGAGCCCGCGTTCGAGCAAATCCACGGTCTGCGGCTGGTAAAACTCCGCCAAGCGCGGGTAGAAGCGTTGATGATAATGCGCTGCTTCCGCTGCGACGATTTGCCGGTGGCGCGCTTCGATCATCACGATGTCTTCGAGCGCGGGCAGCGGCCGCACGGTCCAACCGCAGGCCCCCAAACGGGTGCAGACCGCCTGGAAGTGTTCTCGCGCCGCCACGTTGGCACGTTCGAGGTAGGGTCCGGCGGGGACGCCGCACACCGCCCGCCGGGGGGGCAGGGTTCCGCGCCAGTCGGGCACCAGCACGCTCGCAACCAAGGCTGCGCCGGCCACGTCGGTGGTGAAGTAGCCCACGTGGTCGAGCGAGGGGGCGAGCGGGATCACTCCTTGCGTCGCGATCCGACCGAAGCTCGGCTTGTAAGCGACCACCCCACAAAAAGCCGCAGGGCGGGTCAGCGAGCCAATGGTCTGGGTGCCGAGTGCCAGCGGACAGAGCCCAGCGGCCACGGCTGCGGCCGAGCCGCTGCTCGAACCGCCGGGCGTGTGTCCGAGGTGGTGGGGATTGCGGGTGGGACCCGGCGCAAAGTAAGCGAATTCCGTGCTCACCGCCTTGCCCAAAACCAGGGCGCCCGCGGCCTTGAGCGTGCTGACGCTCACCGCCTCACTCCCCTGGAGCTCGGCAGCGGGCAGCCGGCTGCCCGCGTGCGTGGTGAAACCGTCGACGTGAAAGATGTCCTTGACCCCGAACAAAACACCGTAGAGCGGCGGTCGGGTCCGCGGGTCAGGGTAACGGGCTGCGAGGGCTGCTGCCTCGCGCGCCAAACGCGCGAATCGTTCGGGTTCGGGCACAAAAGCGCGGACCTCGGGCTCGGCCGCGGCAAAGCGTTCGGCCGTCCCAGCCAGCCAGTCGGTGAGCGCGAGATCGCCCGAACGCAAGCGCGCCACCAACTCGGTCAAGCCAGGGCTCGAGGGCGTGCGCACCGTGGGCACGGTGGTTCCAGGCAGTGTTGTTCCAGGCAGTGGGTTCATCGGGGCCCGTTTTGGGGGGTCGCTTCGCGGAGCAGCCGGGCGGCCAGCTGAACCGCTTCGACGATGTGTTGATAGCCCGTGCAGCGACAGAGATTACCGGATAACGCGTCGCGGATCTCCGGCGGGCTGGGGTCAGGGTTTTCGGCGAGAAAAGGGATCAGGGTCAACAAGATTCCGGGGGTGCAAAAGCCGCATTGCAGCCCATGGGCCTCGCGGAAAGCCTGCTGCAGCGGGTGCAGCTGATCGGGTCCAGGGGCGAGCCCTTCGATCGTCTGGATGCGGTGTCCCTGCGCCTGGACCGCGAGCAACAAGCAAGAGCGCACGGGCTCGCCGTCGAGCAGCACGGTGCAGGCTCCGCACACCCCGTGCTCACAGCCGACGTGGGTTCCGGTCAAGCCCAGGTCATGGCGCAAGAAATCGCTGAGCAAGCAGCGCGCTTCGACCGCGTGCTGGTGAACCTGCCCATTGACCTCGACCGCGATCTGCAGCGTCTCGGCCGGCTCGCGCGACCCGGCATGGTCTTGTCCTGGTTCAGCCATGGGGTCCTCCTCCTGCACGGTGGGCCCGTGCCGCCGCCTGCTCCAGCGCGCGCACCGTCAAAACCCGGGCCAAATGCCGCTTGTAAAGCGCGCTGGCGTGGATGTCGCTGGTCGGCTCGATCTCCTGCTGGGCTGCCAGTTCGGCTGCCGCAGCCAGGGCAGCCGGCGTGAGCTCTTGACCGCGCAGCAAGGCGGCGGCCTGGGGCGCCCGCAGCGGGACGTCGCCAACGCTCAAATACACCAGCTGCGCTTCCCGACACCTGCCGTCGGGCTCAAGGTCGAGCCAGGCCGCGATCCCGACTTGGGCGTAGTCACCATGGCGGCGAGCCACTTCGAGGAAGGCCCAGCCCCGCGTCGGCGGCCACGGCGGGAGGACCACTTCGACCAGCATTTCGTCCGGTTCGAGGGCCGTGGTCAGGAGGCCGAGAAAGAAGTCCTGCGCTTTGACCTGACGGCTGTTGCGGGCGCTTTGCAGCTCAAAGTGGGCATCGAGCGCGACCATCACCGCCGGCAACTCGGCCGCGGGATCCGCATGCGCGACGCTACCCCCGAGCGTGCCGCGGTTGCGGATTTGGGGGTGCGCGATGTGGGGCATGGCCGCGGCCAGGAGCGGCGCGCGCGCGGCCACCTGGGGGTCGCGTTCGAGTTGCCGCTGTCGGGTCATGGCGCCGAGCGCAAGCCCGCCGCCCGTGCGGGGGCGGATGCCGGCCAGTTCGGAGATCCCGTTGCAGTCGACGAGGAGCGCCGGACAAGCGAGCCGAAAATTCATCATCGGCACCAGGCTCTGCCCGCCCGCGAGCAACTTGGCGTCCGCCCCATGCGCGCTGAGCGCGCCGAGCGCTTCGGCTAGCGATCCAGGAGCGAGGTAAGCAAAACGACCAGGCTTCATGCAAATGACCTCGAATCACGCGGCCCCAAACTCAGCGAACCGAAATTCAACGATCCCCATTTCAGGCCACCTCTCGTTGCGCGTCCGGAGTTTAGCAGAGTCCACTCGCACGAGCGAACGGGCTCGCGGCCACCTCGGCCACCAAGGCTAGGCCACAACACCCTCAAGGCGACTTGCTGCCTTGAGGGCCTTGCGCCTTGCTGACTTCGTCGAGCATGAGGCGCCCGGATGCCAGCGCGGGCTGTGCTACACTCGACGCATGCCTACTTTCCACGTTGTCGCGCATTGGGACCCGGAAGCCAAGGTTTGGATTGCCACCAGCGAAGATGTCCTGGGGCTCGCGACGGAGGCGCCTACTTTCGAGGCTTTGGCAGCAAAGCTCCGAATCATGATCCCGGAATTACTGGTCGCTAACCGGCTTCTAGGGGATTTGCAGTCCGACGAAATATCCTACGAGCTGACCAGCCACTGCCAGGAGCAGATTCGCCTGGCTTCCTGATGGCCTCTTTCACCGTTCAGCTCAAGGCCATACTTCGCGACCATGGCTGTAGGTTCGAGCGCCAAGGCAAAGGTGATCACGAAATCTGGTCCAGCCCGATCTCAGAGCGTTGTTTCGTGGTCGATAGTGACATCAAGTCGCGCCACACGGCCAACGCGGTGCTCAAGCAAGCTGGTCTGGGGAAACATTTCTAAGCCCAACTCTCTAACCTCTAACCATCCGGTGGACCTAGTGCCGCGTGGTCGCGTCGACAAGATGCCAAGGAAGATCCGAGAACTCATCAGAGACCTTGAAGTGGCAGGTTTTGTGAATCGTGGAGGCAAAGTTGATCACCGCAACTTCGTGCATCCCAAGGTGCTCAAACCGATCACCATCGCCGGAAGACCTGGTACAGATGCCAAGCGCTACCAGGAAAAAGCCACCAAGGCGGCCATCGAGGAGTCCCAACGATGAAAGCGAGCGCGCGTTACGCCAAGATTGTTGAATGGTCGGATGAAGATCAGTGCTTTGTCGGGAGTTGTCCGGGGCTGTTGTATGGAGGTTGTCACGGCGACGATGAGCAAACGGTATTCGCAGAGTTATGCGAGATTGTGGACGAAACGATCGAGCTCTTTGAGCGAGATGGCAAGCCCTTGCCCCCTGCTACTAGCGGCAAAGACTACGCCAACAAAATGCTCCACGTCGCCTAACCCCTGGCAGCCGTGGGTGGGTTGGGCCACGTCATGCCCGGTCAGGTCGCCAACCCAACTCTCTAACCTCTAACCATCCGGTGGACCTGGTGCCGCGCGGTCGCGGTGACGTTTCACTTCCTCGATTTTGACGGCGAGCCGCTGGGCCGCATCTTTCTGCCGCTCGGAGCGAGCCTGCGCTTGTAGTTCCGCCAGAAGCGGGACCAACGCGTCCAGTTGCTGCGCTTGGAGCAATTCCACGGCAGTGCGGTAGCGCCGACCAAAACGCAAACTGTTGGCCGCGCCGTCGGCTTTGGCGAGCTGATCGGTGGCCAACTGGCGGAGCGCTGGGTCTTGGGTCTCCTCCAGAATCTGCAGGTAGATGAGGATCGCGTCGTCGAGCTCGCGCTGCCGGACCAGCTGGTTGGCGACTTGATAGTCCAGCTTGAGCTGGATTTCCCGCGCCCGCACCAAGGTGGCAGCATCAGCATTGGCAGCGCGCAACTGCGCGGTCAAGGCGTCGACGCGTTGTCGATTCCCCACCCGCGCGTAGCTCAAAATGAGGCTCAAGACCACGTCCGTGCGGCTGGGCGGCAAGAGTTCGAGCGCGTGCTCGAAGGCGGGGATTGCTGCTGCTGACGGCGGGTTGCTCAGCTCATGGGCATAGCCCAGATGAACCCAAGCTTCGGCCAGGTCGGGTTGCCGCGTGGTCGCGAGCTGTAAAGCCGCCAAGGCAACCCCAACTTGAGCGAGTTCGGCTTCTGCGGGACGACGCCCTTTGAAGGGTTGGAGCAGACTCTTGCCGTAGAGATAGTGGACCCACGGATCCGCGGGCAGGGCCACGACCGCGCACGCATAGGCCGCCCGGGCATCGTCCCAACGCTCCTCGACCTCGGCGAGCTGACCCATGCTGGACCACGTCGGGCCATGATCCGGCGCCAGCGCCAGCGCCCGCTCGAAATGCGCTTTCGCAGCTTCGCGCTGAGCGGGTAAGACATGGTGGATCAAGTCTCCCAGGTGATAGAGGGTTTCTGCGGGCGCGAGTGCGCGCACTTGGAGCTCGACTGGCCGGTTTTGGATTTTCCCCCGCAGGTACTTGAACGCGTCTCCCCTGATGTAGCTGACCAGCTGCTGCTGCAGGGTGGCCTCATCGAGCGAGAACGCTTGGGAAAAGGCCAGATCGTGGGGCAGCCCACCCCCAGTCTGCTGGGCGTAGGCGACGAGTCCGGGCTTGAGCTCGAGGTTCTCCACCATCAGGTAGTGGACGAGCGCCCAGGATTGCGCCCGGAACAGGAGCATGTCCGGCTCCAAGCTGAGCCCCGGCTGGAAACGGAAGAGTTGGGGTAGGGGGATGGGCGCGCTGGCATGGCTGCTGAACCACTTGACGTGGCTGGGGTTGAAGCGTCCAATCTGCACTTCGTCGGCCACCAGTTCGAAGGTGGCGTAAAACTCGGCAATGCCCTGGCGCAACCACTCGGGCAGGTGCGGCAAGTGGACATGGAGCAAGTAGAGGATGTATTGCTTGTAGAAATACTGCACCGAATTCCCCTCAGGGCTGTTCCGAATCACCCCATAAACCCCCTGGGCGTGAGGCACCACGAACCCCACATCTAGCGGCGAGCTGTCTTCGGTGGACGGGGTTTTGGTGACACGATAAGGTCGGTAGGAGTCTTCGTCTTGGAACCAGAAAAAGACGAGTGGGGCGGCGGCGCTTTGGGTGGTCGTCGGCGCCAGCTCGGCCAACGCTTGCTGCATTCGTTCGAGGTTCGTCGCGAGGTGGGTGGTCGCAGCTTCCGGAGCATTACTGAAAAGGGTGAAATGCGCGGCATCGACTCTGAGCCAGCGCTCGCCCTCAGCGCGGATCGCAAGGCCTTGGGCCAGGGCCGGACGCTCTAGGCCGAGGGTGAAAACGAACACAGCGGAAACGAACACAGCGGAAACGAACACAGTGAAAACGAACACGGCGAAAATGAGCACAGCGAAAACAAACGCAGTGAAAACGGTCAAATCCCCACGGGGTCGACTGCTCTTTTTGGAGTCCATCGGTTTCCTCCGCAGAAACTGCAAGTGGGAATGACGTGAAGGAGTAGCGCACGGTCGCGCGAGAAGATATGCTCTGGGTTTGAACGTGTTCATGAGACGGCGATGCAGCAAGATCTTTCGTCGCAAACGCAAAATTATAATTATATCTGGGCTGGAGGCCAGCGTATCCCTTTGCCACCGGGAGTGAGCGTTACCGATTGGTCCTTGGAGCGGTTCACCTGGCAGAATCCGCGGATCCGGGCTTTCCTCGGCTGCATCCGCTTGCTCGGCGAAGTGCTCGAAAGCAACTACGCGATCCTCCACTGCTCACCCGACCGCTTGCTCGAAATCTGGCGCAAGGTGCGCCGCGTCTCCGAACTGATCCGCCGCGAACTCGCACCCCTGCTCAAGTTCCCTTCGTGCATCCCCCGACTGGAAGCGGCCCGCAGTTCGACCGAGTTGGCGCTGACCTTGCTCGAAGACACGGTGCTGGCCGACCTCGACCGCTTTCCCGAAACCATCCCGGCGCAGGAGTTGCTCGAGTTTCGCAAGCTGCTCTGCGTGTCGATCGGCCAGATCCACGCTTTCCTCCACGACACTTTTGGCGAGCTGATGGCTGCGGATCCGCGCAGCCTCCACGACGCAGACTACTTCCTCTCGCGGCGCTTCCCGCAAGACATCGAAGAAGCCGAATGGTTGTTTCAGACCGTGGTCAAGTTGCAGGATTTCCTCGCGGAGCTCGGACGCCAACGCGAGGCGGATCTGGTGGTCGTGCTCCGCGCCATGCGCCAATCGGAGATGCTGCCCGATCGCAGCGAGTGGCAAAAAGCGCGGGATTTTCTCGGCTCCATGCTCAACGTCTTGACCCCCAAGCTGCGCGAAGTGCTGGCGTTGCGCGGGATTCGCTTCAGCGAAATGGAGATTTTGGACCGCTATTCCAGTGAGATCCCCGCCCGTTGCCAGGTCGCGCTCGAGCTTTACGAGGTCGCGCGCGAGGTCCATGACCAGTTGCGGCAAGACCCAGGGGCTCCGCGTCATGAGCGCGAGCAGCGGGTGCAAGACCTGCTGGTCTGCCATGCCAGCTTCAGTCGGCGGCTGGTCGAACTCTTGGCTGAACTCGACCGCAACTTGCGCGACCTCGACGCTTTCGTACCGCTGTGGCTCGAAGGCATCGAGAAACGGCGCGCTTTGATGCTCAGGAAAGGGGCCGAAGAAGCCGACCCGGAAGCGGTCGACTTGTGAAGCACTGCGCAATGGCTCATCGTTGATCGTTCGTCTTGAGGAGTCCACTCGATGTCTCAGCTCGCCCCCACGGTCCGCTTTCCTGCCCCGGGCACGCCTGCCCAGGGCACGCCTGCCCGGGCTGACGTGCCCCGGGTATTGCTCGGTCCAGGTCCGAGCGACGTTGCTCCCGCGGTCTTGGCCGCACTGGCCAGACCCACGCTCGGTCACCTCGACCCTGACTTTCTCCGCCTGATGGACGAAAGCAGCGCCATGCTGCGTCAGGCGTTCAAAACGCAAAACCCGCTGACACTGGCGATTTCGGGCACGGGATCGAGTGGTATGGAAGCCTGCATCGTCAATTTGATCGAGCCCGGTGACGAGATGATCGTGTGCGTCCAGGGCTACTTTGGGGCGCGCATGCTTGAGATGGCCGACCGCTGCGGCGCGACGGTGCATGCGATCGAAGTGCCCTGGGGCCGCAACATCGACCCACAGCAGGTGCAGGATGCGCTCGCCGCTTATCCCCGCACCAAAGTCTTGGGGATCGTCCATGCCGAGACGTCGACCGGGGCGCACCAGCCACTCACCGAAATCTCTGAACTCGTCCATCGCGCGGGAGCTTTGCTGCTGGTCGATGCCGTCACTTCGCTCGGGGGAATCCCGCTCGAAGTCGATGCGTGGAAAATCGATGCCTGCTTCAGCGGGACGCAGAAATGCCTTTCTTGTCCGCCGGGTTTGGCGCCGGTGACTTTCTCGCCCGCAGCGGTTGCAGCCATCAACCAACGGCGGCGCAAGGTGTGGAGCTGGTATTTCGACATGAGTTTGATCAGCCAGTACTGGGGCGGCGAGCGCGCTTACCACCACACCGCGCCGATCAACATGAACTATGCGCTGCATGAGGGACTGCGCCTGCTCCTCGCCGAAGGGCTCGACGCGCGCATCGCGCGCCACGAACGCAATTACCGGGCGATGCGCGCGGGCCTCGAAGCCTTGGGCCTGAGGTATATCCCGGAGCGCTCGCTCACCACGCTGAATGCGGTCGAGATCCCGGCCGGCGTCGACGACCTCAAGGTACGGCGTCTTTTGCTCACCACGTATGGGATTGAAATCGGCGGTGGGCTCGGCATTTTCAAGAACAAGGCTTGGCGGATCGGCATCATGGGCCACTCGAGCAGCCAGCGCAATGTGCTGATGTGCCTGGCGGCGCTCGAGGTTCTGCTCGCCGCAGAAGGGATCGCGTGCGAACCTGGAGCGGCGATTCATGCTGCGCATCAGGTTTATCGCACGGATCCAGCTGAACCATGAGCGTGGCGGCGCTGTTGCGCGCGTTGGCCGCGATCTATCCCCAAGAAAGACTGCTGCTCAGCCCGGGAGCCCGGGCTGCTTTTGCTGCCGATGCCCTGACCGCTTACCACGTGGTGCCCCAAGCCGTAGTGCTGGCTTTAAGCCGCGACGACGTGATCCGCACGGTGCGTGCTTGCCACGAGCATGGCGTGCCTTTTGTCGCGCGCGGGAGTGGCACCAGCTTGTCCGGCGGGTCGCTACCCCATGAAGACGGCATCGTGATCGCGCTCAACCGCTTGAACCGCATCCTCCGTCTCGATCCAGTGGAACGGCTGGCGGTGGTCGAACCCGGCGTGATCAACCTCGAACTCAGCCGGGCAGCGGCCGCGGATGGGCTGTACTACGCGCCCGACCCTTCGAGCCAGCAAATCTGCACTTTGGGGGGCAACATCGCGTTCAACTCCGGCGGCGCCCACTGCCTCAAGTACGGCATGACCACCAACCACGTGCTCGGGCTCGAAGTGGTGTTGCCCGACGGCGAAGTGGTCACCCTCGGCGGAACCAGCCTGGAGAGCGTCGGCCCGGACGAAGTCGGGTTCTTCGTGGGCTCAGAAGGGTTGTTCGGCATTGCGCTGGCGATCACGGTACGCCTGCTGCCGTGTCCGGCCGCCATTTTCACTTTGCTCGCGGGCTATGACTCGCTGGAGCAGGCAGGGGCTGCGGTGAGCGCGATCATTGCCACGGGTCTTTTGCCGGGCGCGCTCGAAATCATGGACCGACTGGCGATCGACGCGGCCGAAGCCGCGGTTGCGGCCGGGTACCCCGCGACCGAAGCGGTCTTGATCGTCGAGCTCGAGGGTCCCCCGGAGACGCTCGCCGTCGAGCAGGAGCAGCTACGCGAGCTGATTGCAGCTTCGGGCACGAGCGCGGTGCAGGTGGCGAGCGACCCTGCCGCGCGGGCCCAGATCTGGAAAGGACGGAAAAGCGCTTTTTCCGCGGTCGGACGCTTAAGCCCGGACTTCATCGTCCAGGACGGAGTGGTCCCGCGGCGGCACCTCGGGACCGCCTTGCGCCGGATCCAAGCGCTCTCTGCTGCGCACGGCTTGCGGGTGGCCAACGTGTTCCACGCGGGCGACGGCAACCTCCATCCGCTGATCCTGTATGACGGCCGCGAGCCTGGCGCGCTGGCCCGGGCCGAGGATCTAGCAGGCGAGATCATCGCGCTGTGCCTCGAACTCGGCGGTTCGATCACCGGTGAGCATGGGGTGGGCATGGAGAAGCGCGAATTCTTGCCCGCCATGTTCTCCCCCCTCGACCTCGCAGTGATGCACGAGCTGCGCCGCGCCGTCGACCCTCAGGAAATCGCCAACCGCGGCAAGATGTTTCCGCAAGGCGAAGCCGCAAGCTTGACCGCGCACGGACTCCACCCGCTCGAGCGTGCCGGCACGCTTTCTCGCCTATGACGCCACCGCCGCCGCAAACGATCGACGAAGTCCAAGATTGGGTGCGCGCACACCGCTCGCTGCTGGCCCATGGGGGCAAGACCAAACCCGCCCTTTCGACTCCGTCCCCGCGCGCTGCTGACCCCACCGTAAAGCTCGACTTGACCGCGCTCGCCGGGATTGTCGATTACCAGCCCGCCGAGTTTGTGGTGACCGCACGCGCAGGCACTCGCCTCGCCGCGCTCCGCGCGGTGCTCGCGCAACATCACCAGGACTTGCCCTTCGATCCACCCCTCGTCGACGCCGGAGCCACCCTGGGCGGAACCGTCGCAGCAGGCTTGAGCGGCAGTGGACGCTTTCGCTACGGCGGCTTGCGCGACTTCCTGCTTGGCGTCCGCCTGGTCGACGGGCAGGGGCGCTTGCTGGTTGGCGGGGCCAAAGTGGTCAAAAACGCGGCGGGTTTTGACTTGCCCAAGCTGATGATCGGTTCGTTCGGACGGTTGGGGGTTCTCGTCGAGCTCACCTTCAAAGTCTTCCCCGCCCCGCGAGCGCGCCAGACCCTGCGCGTGGACTATCCTGACTTGCGCGCTGCTCTGGCCGACTTGGACCGTCTCAGCCGAAAGGACTGGGGCCTCGCCGCCCTTGACCTGGTGCCACCGCACAGCCTGTGGTTGCAGCTCGCAGGCCCGGCGGCAGCTTTGGACGCGCTCGGCCAACGTCTGGCCCAAAACCTCGCGGGAGACCCCGAGTTCGTTCCTGCGGCGGCCGCTGCGGTGCACTGGCAGGCCGTGCAGGAGTTGCGCGATCCGGCGCACCCGCCAGGGCTTTTGCCACCGACCCTGATCAAGATTCCGTCAACCCCCAAGCAGATCCCCGAGCTCGAAGCCGTGGCCAACGCAGCCGGGGCAACTCGGCGTTACTGTGTGGCCGGCAACTTGACCTGGTTGGGCTGGCCGGCCGACCGGCCGCTCGTTGAACTCGACGCATATTTGGCTGCTCGCGGGCAGCGCGGGCTGGTTTTGAACCGCGTGGGCGAGGGCTGCTTGCTCGGACGCGCCCCCGACCAAGCCTTGACCCGTCGCCTCCAGCCAGTGCTCGATCCGACCCAGCGCTTCCCTCCCCTTCCGTCCGGCACCAGGCCGGAGTAAAAGCAGGACTCGCATGCAACACCAAATCGAGATTGCGCGGCTCGGCCCCCGAGGAGAAGCCATGGCGGGCGCGGTCCGCGACTGCGTCCACTGCGGCCTTTGCTTGCCCGTTTGCCCGACCTACCAACTCCTCGGGCACGAAGCAGACTCGCCGCGCGGCCGCATTTTCTTGATGAAGCAAGTGCTCGAGAACGAAGTGTCCCTGGCGGACGCTCAACCTTTTGTCGATCGCTGCTTAGGCTGCATGGCCTGTGTGACCGCGTGCCCCTCGGGGGTCCGTTATGACGAACTCCTCGCGCCGTTTCGCGACCACGCGCGCCGTCACAGCGAGCGTTCGCGGATGGAAGCATGGCGA
>CAZCOV010000027.1:0-13352 GCA_964499975.1 uncultured Thermoanaerobaculia bacterium | reverse complement strand
GCGACGGGCGCTGCTCCTCGCCACCCTGCCCTACCCGTCGCGGTTGCGCAAGGCCTTGCGCCTGGCGGGCGCGCTGCGCTCTTTCCGTCGTTTTTTCCCCGCTTCCTGGCAGCCGTTGTTCGGGTTCTTGCCCCAACGCCTGCCCGCCGACCCACAACTGCCTGCCTTGACCCCGGCCGAGGGGCGGCGGCGCGCCCGGGTGGCGCTGCTCACCGGCTGTGCGCAAGCCGTCCTGGCACCGGAAATCAGCCGGGCGGCGCTCCAGGTGTTGGCGAAAAACGGCGTCGAGGTGGTGATCCCGGCGGCCCAGGGCTGCTGTGGGGCTTTGGCCTGGCACGGTGGTGCCGCAGAGCAAGCACAAACCCACGCGCGGCGCAATCTCACCGCTTTTCCCACGGACGTCGACGCGATTTTGACCACGGCTGCAGGCTGCGGTTCGACGCTCCGAGAGCTGGGACTGATCCTCGCGGGCAGCCCGGACGAAGCTGCGGCCAAGCACTTTGCCGCGCGCACGCTCGACGCCACCGTGTTTCTCGCGCAGTTGGGGATGATTTTCCCGCCCAGGCTGGCAGAGCCGCTCACCGTCGCCTACCACGACGCTTGCCACCTCGCGCACGCGCAAGGCATCCGTGCGGAACCGCGCGCCCTGCTCAGCGCCATTACCAACCTGAACTTGGTCGAAATCGCAGACGGTGAGACCTGTTGTGGTTCGGCTGGAACCTACAACCTGGATCAGCCCGCGCTGGCGGCGGAACTCGGTCGAAAGAAGGCGCAGCATGTCCTCGCCACCGGGGCACAGGTGGTGGCCGCAGGCAACATCGGCTGCATCGTCCAGCTGCGGACCCACCTCGCGGGCTACCCGTCAGCGCCGCTCGTCCGTCACCCGCTCGAAATCCTGGCCCAAGCGTCTGGGGGAAGCTGACCGCGTCAAGCTGACCGCGTCAAGCTGACCGCGCCAAGCTGACCGCGCCAAGCCACGGCAGCCCAGCCGCGGGTCAAGTCAGGGGCAAAAAGATCAAGCCGTTGAAGATGCCGAGGATGGTGATGTCCTGGTTTTCGTCGATCAGATAGGCGATGCGGAAACTGCCATAGGGCAGCAACTGCACCTGCCATTGACCATGGTAGGGATAAGACTGGCCACGCACGGGAAAGGCCGCGAGCGACTCGACCTTGTTGATGATCGACTCGACGGTCCGCCGAGCGGTTTCGGGACGATCCCCAGCGATGTGGTCGTGGATCCGTCGCAGCCCGACTTCGGCCTCATGGGTCCACTTCAACTGCGCCATGCAACGATCCGACGCCGGAGCTCCTCAGTGCTGATCATCCGGCCGTCACCAAAGTTCGCCAGCCCCCGCGACACCACACGATTGAAAGCCAGCTCGCGCAGGATGTCGTCGAAGGAGCTGTCCTCGGCTTGCGCCTCGATGATCGCGATCATTTGCGCCTTGACGGTCATGGCAGTCGCAGCGACGTCGGGACCACTCACTACTGGTCGGCCACCTTGATGACCTTGACCCCACTCCCCGCGCGCAAGGCATAGCCGACCCCGACATAGCCGATCCCACCTCGGTTCTTGCTGACGTGGTCGACCACATCCTCTTCGTCGAGTTCTGGGGGAGGGGTCTTGCCGCCGGAAAAAATCTGGCGCTGCCAGTAGTTCTTGATGCTTGCGACCGAACGGCCATGGATGTCGCGAGAGAAAGCCTCGCGTACGTCCGAATCGACTAGGTCGACCGGCATGGCCTCCACCCCGTCCTCCCACTTGACCGCCTTCTTGAGCAGCAAGTCCGAAATCCGATCTTTCGACAGGGTGGTGCTGGTATTTTTGGAGTTGGCGATGACCTGGAAAGACACCCCTGATTCTTGCGCCGTCGAGCGCCAGTGCGGGCCGACGAGGAGGGCACTTCCGATCAGCAGGAGGAAGATGAACTTGCTTTTCATGGTGTTTTTCATACCGTTGTACATGGCCGACGATCTCCGCAAAGTCCTCAACCTACCAACCCGCGTGGATGCCGCAAGGAGGCAATCCAGGCGATCC
Organism: uncultured Thermoanaerobaculia bacterium; assembly: GCA_964499975.1. Taxonomy (GTDB): domain Bacteria; phylum Acidobacteriota; class Thermoanaerobaculia; order Multivoradales; family J023; genus CAZCOV01. Next base: position 11,314 of record CAZCOV010000027.1, on the reverse strand, counting down.
CGACGCCGTTCAGCCGACTGGTCGGTAGGTTTCCCTAGAGTACAGCTTCGCGCACCTGTTTGTCCATACCTCTCTGTCCATACCCCACGAGCGTCTGAGCACCTGGACACCCGGGCACCTGGACTGCGAAGATCCAGCCGATCTCGCAGCGGGCGGTGGTTCAGCTACCGCTCAAGACATTCTAACATCATATTTTGTAGACTACCACTGAGAACACAGGGAAGGAGCCCACGATGCAACTTTCGTCCTTACCGCTCGTCAATGCCAGCCTCAACACTGCGGCGGCGGTGTTACTGTTGATCGGTTATGGGCTGATCCGCCAACGCCGCAGCGCTGCCCATCGTTCGGTCATGCTCGCGGCTTTGGCCTGCTCGCTGGCCTTTCTCGCGACGTATCTCTACTACCACTTCCACGTCGGGTCGGTTCCGTTCCAGGGTCAGGGCGCGGTGCGGACGCTCTACTTCACCATCTTGATCAGCCACACCACCCTCGCGGCCACGGTCCCGTTCCTCGCCGGGCGGACGATCTTCCTGGCGGTCAAGCGACGCTTCGCCGAACACCGCCGACTCGCGCGCATCGCGCTGCCGATCTGGCTTTATGTCTCAGTGACCGGGGTGGTGATTTACTGGATGCTCTATCGCCTGCCGGTTTGATCTCGAAGGCTAGCTTTTGCTGATCAGTTCGAGTTCCAGCGCTTGCAGCCCTTCGCCGCGCTCGGAGACGCCGATTTCGAATTCGAAAATGTGGGTCCGGCTGGGCAAAGTGACCGCGCGCGCATTTTCGGGCAAGCTGACCGCGGGGAAAAACGCTGTCTCAAAGGGCGAGTCCGGGTGCCGCGCATCCGTGAACCACAAACCCGGGCTGATCTCCTTGAGAAAACGCATGTAGCCGAACCCGCGGTCGGGCTCGTACCAGTAGCAAGAACCCCGGACTCGCGAGCCGACCTCGCCCCACTCGGACTCGGACCGCTTGCCCGGGCGGGTAAGTGGAATCAAGCCCGGAATGGTGAAGCCGGAGATGAACATGTCGGCCTCTTCGCGCAAGGCGCGCGAGGTATTGTCAAGCCCCACGATCTCGACGCGACAACCGCGGTTCTGCAGCGCGCGCACCACGTTGACGAAGTCACCGTCGCCGCTCGCGATCAACACCCGGTCGAGGTTTTCCGACTGCAGCAAGGCGTCGACCGCCAAGTCGAGGTCCGCATCTGCCTTGCCGTAGCGGGTTCCGGCTTCGTCGCGATACCAGGTGATCTCCTTGACGATCACTTTGTAGCCATAATCGCGCAGCTTGGAGTGAAAGCTGGTGGCGCCGGTGCGGTAAGTCTGATCGCGCTTGGCCCGCTCAGCGTCATAAGTCACATAGGCGTTGAGCCGTACTGGCTCGGCCTGATCCCGGCAAGCGAATTCGCGCAGGACGTCGTACTGCAGGCGCTGTCCGCCATTGCGATACATGTTGGCGACGTCGGCATAAACGCCGACTTTCGTGTTCGAGATGCGCTGCATGGGCGTTACACCGTTTCGAGAAAAGCAAAGCGGGCATAAGCCAACTCGGCCGTGGCAAACCAATGGTAAGCCTCTTGCCGGGCTTTCTTCCAAGCGGTGTAGACCTTGTTGTAGGCCGCATCCGCCTGGGCTTGCTCTTCCAAGAGTTCGCGGGAGATGTTGGCGGCAGCGCGCAGCATGTCGTCGGCAAAAGGACGCACTTCGACGCCTTGCGCGAGCAGTTGCGCCAAGGCCGGCGGGTTGCGCTGGTCATAACGGGCGAGCATGGTCGACGCGGACTCGCTGGCCGCGGTGGTGAAGATCTCTTGGTAGACCTTGGGCAGCTGGTCCCAGGCGGCACGGTTGACCAGGTACGAAAGCGTGGGACCGGGTTCCCACCACCCGGGGTAGTAGTAGTACTTAGCGACTTGATGAAACCCGAGTTTGAGGTCGTCGTAGGGGCCCACCCACTCGGTCGCGTCCAGGGCTCCCCGTTCGAGCGCGGGAAAGATGTCGCCGCCGGCCAGCACCTGGACGGTCACCCCCAGGCGGCTCATCACTTCACCGCCCAGCCCCGGAATGCGCATCTTGAGTCCGTGCAAATCCGCGACGCTGCCGATCTCACGGCGAAACCAGCCGCCCATTTGGGCGCCGGTGCTGCCCGCAGGAAAGCTGATGATGCCAAAATCCGCGAACAGTTCCCGGCAGAGCTCGAGCCCCCCGCCAGCGTTCAGCCAGGCCAGCTGCTGGCGCGCGGTCAAGCCGAAGGGAACTCCTGCTTCAAAAGCCAGGGCCGGGTTCTTGCCGGTGAAGTAATAGCTAGCGGTCTGCGCGATCTGGACGGTGCCTTGCTGGACCGCATCCATCACCTGCAGCCCGGGCACCAGCTCGCCAGCAGGATAGACGCGGATCTCGAAACCACCTTCGGACATGGCTGCGACGCGCTGGGCCAAGACCTCGACGGACTCGAAAAAAATGTCGAGGCTGCGCGGAAAACTCGAAGCCAGGCGCCACTGGACCCGCTTGCCGGTGAAAACTGCGGGAGCTCCTGCAGGGCTCCCCTCTGCTTTAGGGCCAGGACGCTCCGCGGGAGCACACGCTGCAGCCGTGCCCGCCACGCTGAGCAAGGCGTTTTTCATGTAATTTCTGCGGTCCATTTTAGACTCCATGTCGCAAGCTTAACCTGCACGGCTCAAACCGGGTTGGGAATGTCGATGAACTCCACGTCCAAGCCGAAGTGGTCGGCGAGGTGCTCGCCCAAGGCACGGACGCCCAGCCGTTCGGTCGCATAGTGACCCGCAGCAAAGTAGTGGATGCCGGCTTCCTTGGCCACATTCATCACCCACTCGCTGGCCTCCCCGGTCAAGTACGCATCGAGCCCGGCCGAAATCGCGGACCACAGCTCGCGCTGGGCGCCGCCGCTCACGATCCCCAGGCTGCGGACCGGGTCCGGGCCATAGCCGAAGGTGAGCGGCGCTTGCTGGAAAACGGCCGCGCAGCGCTCGCTGAGCGCGGATACCGCCAGCGGGGGGACGAAACGGCCATGAAAACCCAGGGGTAAACCGCGGTAAAGCGCAAACGGCTTCACTTCGACCAGCCCCAACGCTTGCGCTGCCAGGCTGTTGTTGCCCAAAGTGGGGTGCCGGTCGAGCGGCAAATGATACGCAAAGAGGCTGATCTCACCCGCGATCAGCTCGCGCACACGGCGCAACATCACCCCGGTCAAGACCGCAGGCATGCCGTCCCAGAACAGGCCGTGGTGGACGAGGACCGCGTCAGCGCGCTGGGCCCGCGCACGCACGAAAAGTTCCTGGCAAGCCGAAACCCCGGTGACCAGTCGACGAATTTCCGCGCGTCCTTCGACTTGCAAACCGTTGGGACCAAAGTCTGGACCCGCATCGGCAGCGAGCAACTCGTGCAAATAGCGGGCGAGCTGGTCCCGATCGACGCTCTGCGGCTTCATCGGGCGGACTCGACCTCGGTCGGTTGTTGGTCTTCGAGCTGCGCTTGGATCCGGGCAAATTCGCCTTGGCACTGGGCAAAAGCGTCCACGATCGTGGGGTCGAAGTGGAGACCGCGGTCCGCGAGGATGCGGCGGACCGCCTCTTCGTGCGGCTCGGCTTCTTTGTAAGGGCGCCGGCTGGTGATCGCGTCATAGGCATCCGCCACGGCCACGATCCGCGCTGCCAGCGGAATTTTCTCGCCGCGGAGGCCATGCGGGTAGCCTTCGCCGTCCCACCGCTCGTGGTGGCTGTACGCGATCTCCATGGCCAGGTGCAGCACTTTGGGGCCGCCTTGACGGTTGAGCACTGAACGCAAGGTATCACCCCCCACTTTGGTGTGGGTGCGGATGATTTCACGCTCGTTTGAAGTGAGGGGGCCGGGTTTGCGCAAGATCGCATCCGGGATCGCGACCTTGCCGATGTCGTGGAGCGGGCTGGCCTTGGTCAACCATTCGACGAAATCGTCATCGACGGTGTCGCGGTAAGGGCCAAGGCGCAAGGCCGTGGCCAGCAGACGGCTGTAAGCGGCGATCCGTTCGAGGTGGAGTCCGGTATCGGTGTCCCGCGATTCCGCCAACTTGGCCAGGGTGAACAAGGCCATGTCGAGCGTGCGCTGGATCTCTTCGGTTTTGTCGCGCACCATCCGTTCGAGGTTTTCCCGATACTCTCGCTGTTGCCGCAGCAGGCGTCGGCGTTCGAGCGCCCGCTCGACGGTATTGCGCAGGTCTTCAAACTCGAATGGCTTGGCGATGTAGTCGTAGGCACCCGCGCGCAGACATTCGCGAACTGTGGTCAAATCATTGACCCCCGAAATCATGACCACCTGGATGTTGTCGTTGAGCTGTTTGATCTCGCGGAGGAGCTCGAGGCCCGAGTGCCGGGGCATTTCGATGTCGAGCAAGACCAGCGCGGGAGGGGTGAGGCTGGCCGCGATTTTGAGCGCGGCCTCCCCATCGCCGGTGGTGCGCGCCACAAAACCGAGGTATTCGAGCTGCGAGAACAGCAACTCGCGTACCGACGGCTCATCGTCAATGACCAGGATGAATTCGTCCATCAAGACGGCTCGTCATGCCTGCGCGCTCAACTGCATGCCTGCGCGCTCAACTGCGGTCGCGCGGACCGCGGCCAGCACCGCGGTCACGCCGCGGTCCACCGCGGCCGCCTCGGCCACCGCGATCACCGCCACCACCGCGCTCTCCACCCCGTGCGTCGCGCCGCGGGGGAAGCGGCTCGGTGCCTGCAGCAACGCCGACGGCAGCTGCATCCGCTTCCTGGTCATAGTTAGGGTCTTCGAGCAAAACCGCTTTGCGCGACAGCCGGATCCGCCGGCTTTCCGGGTCGATCTCCAAAACTTTGACCTTGACCTGATCCCCTTCGCGCAGAATGTCGCTGACCTCACGCACCCGGAAAGGTGCGAGTTCACTGATGTGGAGCAGTCCCTCGGTGCCGGGCAAGATCTCAACGAACGCCCCATAAGACTCGACGCGGGTCACCACGCCGTCGTAAATCTTGTCGATCTCCGGGACTTCGACCAGCCGCTCAATCATTTCGATCGTGCGCCGGGCCGAAATTTCGTCAGGCGCCGCGACCACCACCTTGCCGTCCGCTTCGATCTCGATCTCGCAGCCGGTCTCTTCTTGCATCGAGCGGATCGTCCGCCCGCCGGGGCCAATGACTTCGCGGATCTTGTCGCGCGGGATCTTCAAGGTAAACAGGCGCGGGGCAAGCGGTGAGATGTCCCCGCGCGGACAGGCCAGAGCCTGCTCCATCACGTCGAGGATCTCCAATCGACCGCGCCGGGCCTGAGCCAGCGCTTGCTCCATGATCTGGCGGTCGACACCGGTGATCTTGATGTCCATCTGCAGGGCGGTAACGCCTTCGCGGGTGCCCGCGACTTTGAAATCCATGGCCCCGTAGTGATCCTCCTGGCCCGCGATATCGGTCAGCACCGCGAAATCGTCGCCTTCTTTGATCAGGCCCATGGCCACTCCGGCAACCGGCCGCAGCATGGGTACCCCGGCGTCGAACAAGGCAAGGGAGCCGCCGCACACCGTAGCCATCGAGGACGAACCATTGGACTCCAGGATGTCGGAAACCACCCGGATGGTGTAAGGGAAGTCTTCTTCGCTCGGCAAGACTGGGGTCAAAGCCCGACGGGCAAGCACTCCATGACCGATCTCACGCCGTCCGGGCGCGCGCAAGAACTTGACTTCACCCACGGAAAAGGGAGGGAAGCTGTAGTGGAGCATGAACTTCTGATGGGTTTCGCCCTCGTACTCCTCGATCACCTGCGCGTCCCGCCGCGTGCCCAAAGTGGCGGACACCATGGCTTGGGTCTCACCCCGAGTGAACAGGGCTGAGCCATGGGTGCGCGGCAGCAGGCCGGTCCTGATCGTGATGTCGCGGATCTCGTCGAGGCGGCGCTCATCGAACCGGCGCCGGGTGGAGAGCACCGTTTCGGTGAGCAGGCGCTCTTCGAGGGCGGTGAAGATGTTGCGCAGCGGCGTTTCGCGACTGGGATCTTCGGCCGTCAACTCTTTGAACAAAGGTTCGAGCACCGCATCGACCGCGTGCTTGCGCTGGTGCTTGCCGTGGGTATGGAGCGCTGCCTTGAGGTCCTGGTAAATGCGGCGCTCGACTTCGGCGCTGAGCTCTTGCGGGTACGGCGCGGGAGCGACCCAAACCGGCTTTTCCAGCCTGCTTTCGCGGAACAGCTCGTGCTGAGCCCGGATGATCTTCTGCAACTCTTCGTGAGCCTTGAAGATGCAGTCGAGAAGTACCGCTTCCGGGAGCTGATTGGCGCCAGCTTCGACCATCACCACCGCTTCTTCGGTGCCCACCACCACCAGATCGAGCTCGGAAACGTCGCGCTGGCTGTTGGTGGGATTGAACACGATCTGGTCATCGATCAGGCCAACGCGGAGCGCGCCAATCGGGTTGTAAAAGGGAATGTTGGACAGAACCAAGGCAACGGATGCGCCGTTGATCGCCAGAATGTCGGAGTCATTTTCGCCATCGGCAGAAACCACCAGCGAAATGATCTGCGTTTCCGCCGAGTAGCCGTCCGGAAAAAGCGGGCGCAGCGGACGATCAATCAGCCGGCAGGAGATGATTTCCTTCTCGGTCGGACGCCCTTCGCGCTTGTAGAAGCCGCCGGGGATCCGCCCGGCTGCTGCGCTGTATTCGCGGTAGTCCACCGTTAGGGGGAGGAAGGCGCGTCCTGAGACCAACTCCCCGGCCATGCAAGCGGTGGTGAGCACCATCGTCTCTCCGCTCCTGACCATGCAAGCGCCGTTGGCTTGCCGGGCGAGTTCACCGGACTCGATGGTGATGGAACCGCTGCCTATCGGAATTTCTCGAAATAATTTCATCAGGGAACCTTTTTCAATTGCACTTTGTGCTTTGAACCGTGCAAAGAATTGCACCAGCTCAAAATCAAGTCGTCAAATCCGTGGGTCCAATCAGGTCGACCAACGACATCGGCCGACCCAAGTCGTCGCACCCGGAGAAACTGCGCGTCACTTGCGCAACCCAAGCCGCTCGATCGTCGTCCGATAGCGTTCGAGATCCTGCGTTTTGAGGTAATCGAGCAGGCGCCGACGCTGACCGACGAGTTTGAGCAGGCCGCGCCGTCCATGGTGATCTTTGGCATGCACCTTGAAGTGCTCGGTCAATTCGTTGATCCGATGGGTCAGCAAAGCCACCTGGACCTCGGGCGAGCCGGTGTCGCTGCCGTGGACTTGGTACTCCTGGATGATCTGGGATTTAGCTTCAGTTGTCTGAGGCAAGGTCAAGCTCCTTCTATAGACTGACAGCGAATGAGCAAGCATTCGATGGTTGCGTGGGGCGCTCCCCCCTTCTTGGCCACAGCCGGGCGAAGGCGAGCGCGTTCATTTTCCTCTTTTCTCCTCAACTGCGGAAGACCACCTTGGGTTGGATCACCCCGAGGTTACCGCTGCCGATTTTCTCGACGATCGCGCCCACGGCGATGAGCCGCTGGCGGCGGTCCAGAACCTTGACCCAGTCGCCCTCTTGGCCGGCAGCAAGGTCGCGAACCAAAATGTTCTGGCCGTGCTGCAGGCGCTGCTCTTGCTGCGCATCTGCAACCACTTCGCCAAACGGCAGCGGGATCGCATCCAAGGGGATCCACGCAGCGCCCAGGTTTTCGCCGGCATCGAGCTCCAGGCTCAAGGCGTCCAGGGTCAAGGCGTGGTCGACCGTGAAGGGCCCGATCCGGGTTCGCCGCAGCTGGCCCAGGGCAGCGCCGCAACCCAATTGCTGGCCTAGCTCATGCACCAGGCTGCGGGCATAAGTCCCGGAAGAGCAGCTCAAGGTGAAGGGCAGGTCTTCACCCGACCGCCATTCTGCGTCGGCGTGGAAGGCGAAAACCATCACTTCCTTTTTCTCTTGGGGGACTTCTTCCCCCCGACGGGCCAATTCGTAGTACTTGACCCCGTGGATTTTTTTGGCACAGTAGGGAGGCGGCGTCTGGGCATAAGCTCCGACAAACGACTCCATGGCCGCATGGACGGCGGCAGCGGTCAGCTGGTCGGTGGTGCCCGTGCGGACCACTTGCCCGGAAAGGTCGTAAGTATCCGTGGTCAAACCAAAGCGGATCGACCCGGAATAGACCTTGGGGGCCTGGATCAAGAAACGGGTCAGCCGCGTCGCCTGGCCCACGGTCAAAAGCAGCAGGCCCGTGGCATCGGGGTCGAGGGTGCCACAGTGGCCAATCTTCTTCTCGCGCAAGAGCGAGCGCGCCTGCATCACCACGTCATGCGACGTGCAGCCGGGCGGTTTGTCAATCAAGAGCACGCCGTGCTGCGCTGCCATAGGTCGACGGCGTGGCACGCGCACAGGCGCTCCCGCCGGGGAATCCGTGCTAGCCGCGGATCCCGGGTTGGACTGCAAATCGCGGGGTACATCTGTTTCAACGAGCATCAGCGCAACGCCTCGCACAAAGCCTGGACGGTTTCGGCAAAAAGTTGATCGGGTGCTACCTCGCGGCGAAAGCCCGCGGCATTCTGGTGGCCACCGCCGCCGTGCTGGCGCGCGATCCGTTCGACATCGACTGCACCGCGGCTGCGCAGCGACACCTTGTAATTCGTTCCTTCGAGCTGCCGGAACATGGCCACGGCCCGCACCCCAGCAATCGAACGCGGGTGATCAATCAAGCCTTCGGTGTCTCCTTCTTCAGCCCCCACCCGGGCAAACATCTCGCGGGTCAGCCACACGGTCGCCAGCTGGCCTTCTGCGTGGAGTTCGAGGGTCTCGAGCATCTCGCCCAGAAGTCGGACCGCGGACTCTGGCTGCGAGTCGTACAACCAAGTCGCCACAGCCTCGGGCAACGCCCCTTCGCGCAGCAGCGCGGCCGCCGCTTCAAAGGTCTCAGGGGTGGTGTTGGGGAAGCGAAAGCCCCCGGTATCCGTCACCAAGGTGAGATAGAGCGCATTGGCAGTCTCGTGATCGAGTTCGACCTTGAGCGTGCGCGCCAGCCGATAAATCATCTCGCCCACCGCCGGGGCCGCAGGTTCGACCCAGTTCACCGCCCCGTAGAGTTCGTTGCCGAGGTGATGGTCGATATTGTAGCGCGGCAAGTCCCCGAGTCCATCGACCAGTCCGGTGCGGTCGAACGACGGGCATTCGAGCACGATCACACCGCTGAAGTGCTCCGGGAAGCCGGCGGGCGGTTCAACCCCGGTATGAATTCGCTCGGCGCCCGGCAACACTCGGTAAATCCGCGGCGCGGGGTCGTGGTTCCAGATCGTCGCCCCCTTGCCCAGCTGCCGCAAAATCCGGGCAAGCGCGAGCTCCGAACCGATCGCGTCGCCGTCCGGGTTGAGGTGGCTGGTGAGCAAGAACCGGTTGCCTTTACGGATCCGGGCGACCAGGGGCTCCGGCGCCTGGGACATCATCATGCAAACTCTCCAGAAGATCGCTGATCCTTTGACTGTACTCGGCCCCGCGGTCGAGCTCGAACGTCAACTCCGGCACCGTGCGCAAACGCAGGCTGTGCGCCAGTTGCGAGCGAAAAAACCCGCGCGCAGCTTGGAGCGCCGCAAGGGTCGCGCTGCGTTCGTGGTCTTCGCCCAAAACCGAAACGCGGACTTCGGCATAGCGCAGATCCCTGCTCACCGTGACCTCGGTGATGGTCGCCAGCTTGACCCGCGGGTCTTTGACCTCGCGCTGCAAGATCCGCGACAACTCGCCGCGCACCAAGTCGTCGACGCGCTGCCCCCGGTTTCTCATCAGACCTCCTCGATCCACTGCGGATCCCAATGGAGCAGGACGGCGTCGGTGTGGTCCTCGACGATGGCCCGGGCTGCCGCCATCAAGCGCTGCCCTTCCTGGTGGTTCTGCACGATCGCCGCCAGGGAAATCTCAGCCCGTTGGTGCAGGTCGTGGTAAGCGGTTTCAGCAATTGACAGGCGAAACCGCTGGTGCAATTGCTCGATCACGCTCTTCACCACCTTGCGCTTCTGCTTCAAGCTGACTGCTTGAGGCAGATGCAGCTCAAAACTGCAGATCCCAACCACCATGACGGATTCCGGAAATTGACCCCAGCGTTCGTTCAGGGTGCCAGCCGCCGGGCTCAGCTGAGGGACGGCCGGACCTCCTCGCGAAGGAAGGCTTCGATCGCATCGCCAGGCTTGATGTCTTGAAAGTGATCGAGCCCGATGCCGCACTCGAAACCGCTGCGCACTTCAGAAGTATCCTCTTTGAACCGTCGCAGGGAAGCGATCTTGCCTTCGTAGATCACCCGGCTATCGCGCACCAGGCGCACGCTCGCGTTGCGCGGGATCGTCCCCTCAACGATGTAGCAGCCAGCGACCACCCCGACTTTGGGGACGTTGAACACCTGCCGTACTTCGGCCGTGCCCTTGGACACCTCTTGGAAAGTGGGTTCGAGCAAGCCGACCATGGCCCGCTTGAGCTCATCGACCAACTCGTAAATGATCGTGTGGAGCCGCAGATCGACTTGCTCTTTGTCGGCGAGCAAGGCCGCATTTCGTTCCGGCCGGACGTTGAAGCCGACAACGATCGCTTGCGACGCCGAAGCGAGCAGCACGTCGTTGGTGGAAATCGCGCCGACCGAAGCATGGATGACCCGGATCTTGACCTTGTTCGTCGACAGCTTGAGCAGGGCATCGCGCAGAACTTCGACCGAACCCTGAACGTCGGCCTTGATGATGATCGCCAGCTCCTTGGTCTCGTTCTCCTGGATCTGGCTGAACAGTTGTTCGAGCGACATCCGTCCGGGTTTGGGTGCGAGGTCGCGTTGACGATTCTCGCGTTGGCGAAACTCCGCGATACTCCGCGCTTCCGCTTCATCGCGAACCACTTGGAACAAGTCGCCAGCTGAAGGCAAGTCATTGAACCCGGTCACTTCGACCGGGGTTGACGGCCCGGCGCTGTGGATCCGTTCGGCGCGATCGTTGGTCATCGAACGGACCCTGCCCCAAGCGGAGCCCGCGACGAAAATTTCCCCAGCTTTGAGCGTCCCGTCTTGTACCAAGACCGTGGCCACGTTGCCCCGTCCGGTCTCTTTGCGCGCTTCGATCACCACTCCTTGCGCGGGCAGGCTCGGCGTTGCTTTGAGTTCGAGCAAGTCCGCGGTAAAGAGAATCATTTAGAGCAATTCGGTGATGCCTTGTTGCCGCAGAGCAGAGATCTGGACGGAAACCGTGTCGCCGCCCCAATCTTCGACCAAGAGGCTGTGGTCCGCCAACTCCTTGCGCACGCGGTCGAGGTTGGCATTGGGCTTGTCGATCTTGTTGATCGCGATGATCAGCGGCACGTTGGCGGCCTTGGCGTGGTCGATCGCCTCGA
>CAZCOV010000026.1:0-30601 GCA_964499975.1 uncultured Thermoanaerobaculia bacterium | reverse complement strand
GCGGTGTCGGCGGACAGGCCGCGCTGGTGGCTGGGGGGCGGCTGGGCCAAGATCGGGCTGCTCAAGAGCAGGCCGGCCAGCAGGCCATTAACGTGGTGTCGCATCGCCCGATTATAGGTTAATTAAAACGGGAAACCCACCAAGGTATTCGGCTAGTCCAGCTAGTCCAGCTAGTCCAGTCAGTCCACTTGTCCGTCAGGTACGCTGCTGCGCGGGGCGCGCGGTTGGCTGACCCGACCCACCCCCCCCAAAAAAAGCGGGTAACGGAAGTCAACGCTCCGTTACCCGTGAGGGTTTCACTCAAGGGGCTCTAGCCACTGAATTAATCGTGATTAATCGTCGGGGCCGTCGTCCTCTGCGCGGATCGTGATCGCGACCAGGGTGGTCGGATGGTAATCGGCTTCGGCGCGTGCGCCCACGGGAATGTTGGCGAGGGTCGCTGGCTGATCTTCGAAAGTGATTTGGGTGCTGGCATCGACCGTCAGAGTGACGCTGTTGCCCACTGCCGGCTGGATCGTGAGGCTGCCGCCGGCAACATCGACCGCCGTGACCGTCCCTTCGACCTCGTCGTCACCTTCGCCACCACCGTTGTCGTCCTCGGCGCGGATCGTGATCGCGACCAGGGTGGTCGGATCGTAGTCAGCTTCGGCGCGGACCCCGAGCGGGAGGTCGGCGAGGGCAACGGGTTGATCTTCAAAGCTGATTTGGGTGGTGACGTTGACGCCCAGGGTGAGGCTCGCTCCGGTCGGTGGCTGGATCGTGATGCTAGAAGCGCCGATCGCGGTGATCGTCCCCTCGATTTCGTCGTCGCCCGCGCCGTCGTCGAGCTCGGCATGGATGCGAAAGGCGTTGTGCGACGTCGGAGAAAAGTCCGCTTCGGCCCGCTGCCCGACCGCGAGATCTGCGAGGGTGGCGGGCACATCTTCGATGTCGATCAAGGTCAGGCCAGCCACCGCGTGGACGGTGACCGCGGCGCCGACGAGCGGGGTGATGGTCACGTGGTTGTCGACGATCGCGGAGATCGTCCCATGGATTTCATCGTCCTCCGGACCATTGACGGTTAAAGCCGCGAGCACGTTTCGGCCGGGGATCACCGCCACGGTCCCGCGGTCTCGTGTGGTCAAGTCGCGCAGCCACACCGGCTGACCATTGCGCGCGATGCGGGTCTGCGCATCCACGCGATAACGGCGCTGGGAGCGGTCGGTGGTGACGGTGACGATCCCGGTGTTGCTCGCCACCGAAACGATTTGCGCGCGGGTCACGTTGGTCGCTGGACCGGTCGCGTTGACCGCGAGCGCGTTTTGGGTTGCGGAGTTATAGGACGCCTGGACCTCGTCGCCGAGAACCAGGCCGCTCAAGCGCTTGACCACTCCATTGCGCCGCACTTTCAAGGTGGTGGGCACGTTGAGTGAAACCATGTCTCCCGCTGCGTTTTTGAGCCCGATTTTGCGGGCGGCGAGGTCGAGGGTGAGCAGTCGGCCTTCGACCGCCACCGTGGCGGCCTGGGCTAGGCCGGGCAGCAGCGTGAGGAGGAGCATAAAAACAGCGCCCAAGACGATAGCGCGGTTTTTGTGAAAGTGTTGCATCTGCAAGTTCTCCTTGGCCGCGACGAGCAAGCAACCACTGCCACGCGTCTCCGGCCTGCTGGTCCGGAGCTGAGGCGCCCCGGTTCAGGCACCAATCTACGCTCTCGCAGATGACAGGGAAATGACAGGTTACTCGTAAAATTTCTGAATTTCGACTGGAAGACCGAACCGCTGCGGATCCCCAACAGCTGCCCCAAGTAATCCCGCCGACGCGGCAGCGGACGACGTCGGCGCAGCGGCGCAGCAGCTCGGCTGGTGCCGTCGGCATGGGTCGCAGTAAGATGGGGCCGAACGCAGGGCGGAGGCATGGGCAGCGAATCCTGGGAAACCGACGTGCACAAGGCGCTGAGCGGCGAAGAGACTGCGCTGGTTCGCTTGGTCCGCACGCTCACCCCGATCATCCAGACGCGCGTCGCGCGGGTTTTGCTCGGCTTTCGCGCGGGCGTTGCGGCCAGCCGCGATGTGCGGCAAGAAGTCGAAGATTTGACTCAGGACGTTTTCTTGATCCTTTTCAGCGAAGACGGCAAGGTGCTGCGCAGCTGGCAGTCGAAGCGCGGGCTGACCTTCGAAAATTTCGTCGGACTGGTGGCCGAGCGGCAGACGGTGTCGATCTTGCGCAGCGGCAAGCGCAACCCATGGAAAGAGGACCCGACCCTGAGCGCAGACCTCGATGCGGTGTTGCCGCCGGTCAGCGGGCCAGAAGCGACGACCGTGTCGCGCGATCAGCTGCGCCGCTTGCGTTTCCGCTTGACCGAGGAGCTGAGCCCGCTGGGACGTCAGCTTTTCAACTTGCTGTTCGTCGATGAGTTGCCCCTCCCGGAAGTGCTGCAGCAGACCGGAATGAGCTCGGATGCGGTCTATGCTTGGCGCAGCCGACTCCGTCGGTTGGTGCGCCAGCTGCTAGCGGAGGTGTCAGAATGAGGCGTGCCAATGCGAATACCCTCGAGGGGTCGTCTGCACTGCTGGTCAGATTGTGAGTCAAGACCGTGAGCGTAGATCCAGACTCGTTGCTCCACGCGATCGCCCGGACCTGCAAGACCGCGAGTTCGGAAGGAGATGCTCTGTCCTGGCTCGCGGATGAGCGCTGGGACCGCTTCACTGCGGGTCAGCTGTCGGCAGCCGAAGAAGCAGAGCTGGGCGTTTGGGCCCAGGCAGCCGACCGCGGCGGTGCGCTGGCAGCATTTCGTCCACTGGGGCCGGAGTTTGTGACCCGGGTCGTGGCTGCCGTGCGGGCCCAGCAGCAGCTGACCAAGGCGGCACCGTCCGCAACGGCGCAGGAGCGTCCGGGTAAGGTCTTGAGTTTCCCCCGGCGGACCGCCAAGTTTGCGGGCTGGCTGGCGGCCGCCGCCGCCCTGTTCCTGGTCGTGATCTTGGGGCGGGATCCCGGCAATTTTTTGGGCAAGAATGTAGCGCCTCTGCCGGCTTACGCATGGCAGCTCAGCGGTCAGGTGCAAGACGTTCGCGGCGTGCCATCCGCCCCTACCCCCCTGGCGCCGACCTTTGCTCCGGGCGGGCGGTTCGAGCTGGTGCTCCGGCCGCAGACCGCCCTTCTCGGCGAAATCGCGGTGCAGACGTTTTGGTCCCAAGGCGATGATCTGCGGTCCCTTGCGCTGCCGGTGGAGACTTCGGCCAGCGGCGCGATCCGAATTGCGGGAACCGTGGGGCAGGAAATTGACTTGCCGCCGGGAAGCAGCACGTTGTGGGTGGTGATCGGCCGTCCCGGCAAGTTGCCCGCAGCCCAAGCCCTGCGCGACCTGCAGGTGGCCAGCGAGACCGATGAACTCCCCCCGCAGTGGACGTTGATCACCGTCCCCTTCACCTTGCAAGCCCCTTAGATGTTGGCTGCTGGCCGAGCTGCCCTCAAGTTTTGGACCCTGCTGGGGGCGACGGCGAGCTTGCTGGCTTGCACCGCGGACGCCCCCCCGGAGACAGCGGAGCTGAGCTTCGAGTACGCGGGCTGCCAGACCGTGCTGAAGCTGAGAGAGACCGAACTGGTCTGCGCGGTGGGCGAGGACGAGCGGACGCTCACCCTGTGGACGGACGTGCCGCCCGACGCGGTTCTTTCTGTCGCAACTGGCGGACCGCCGGAAACCGTGGTGGGGGAGCCAGTGCTGGGCGGGCGCCGCTTCAGCGTGGCGATCCCGACCCCTGCACCGTCTGCCCTGCGGGTCAGCGCGCGCCGGGGCCGAGAAGTGCGCGCCGCGACCTTGTCGCTCACCGAAGCCGCGCGTCCGGCCTGGCTGCGCGATGCCGTGAAAACCGTCCGCCGCGGCGAGCTAGACACTGCTGAGCAGCTGCTCCAGGCGCACGCGGGAGGGGCGTCTCTGGCGCTGGGGTCCAAAATCCAGAGCCTTTTGGCCCGGATCGCCTTGCGCCGCGGCGAGCGAGCTCACAGCTTGCACCTTTTGCGGGAAGCGGTTGCCGGTCACCGCGCAGCTGGCAACTTGCTGCAGGAATTCGATGATGCGACGGTTCTGGCTTTCCTGCTCGTCCAAGAACGCGACTTTACCGCGGCCCGCAGCGTACTCGTCCCGCTCGAACTGCCGCTCCACGCCCCGGCGGAAGCGCGTTTCTGGACCGCTTACTATCAAGGCTACCTCGCCTATAGCACCAGCGACTTGCGGGCAGCCCTGGCCGACTTCGCAGCTGCGGTGGCGCAAGCTGCCCGCGTCGGGCTGGTGCGGGACCACTGGATGGCGAGCCAGACCCTGGGGTTGGTGCTGCAGAAACTGGGCCGTTCGCAAGAGGCCGCGCAAGTGTTTGCGCAATTGCGCGAACAGCCGCACCATGGTTCGCCCTGCGAATGGGCGCAGCTCCTCGACAACCAAGCCTGGTCCCTGCTTTTGGCCCAAGAAGCTGGCCAGCCCGGCGGGGACCCGGTGCCCGTCTTGGCGGATGCCGAAGAGATCTACGCCAGCGAGGCTTGTCTCAACCTGGCTCAACTGCGGGTCAACCTGCAGATCAACCTGGCGCTGGCGCGCCTCCAGCACGGGGAGGTTAAAGCCGCGCGCCAAGCCCTCCAGCGCGCCCATGGCGAAGGCGCTCCGCCGAGCCTGTTGCAGCGCTTGTGGTGGCTCGACCTCGAAGCGCGCATTGCGCTCGCCGAGCAGCAGCCGCGGGCCGCGCTCGCGCTTTACCGGCGCGAGGAGGAGCTCGCGCACAGCGCTTCGCTGGCCGACAGCCGCTGGCGCGCTACGGTTGGCCGCGCGCACGCCCACCTTTTGCTCGGGGAAGCGGCGGCGGCCCTGGGCGCGCTGAGCCGGGCTGAAGCCTTGCTTGACGAAGAGACCTTGCTGGTCCCGATCCACGAGGGGATCGAGACCTTCGTCGCCCAGCGCGAAGCCGGGACCCGCCTTTTGCTCGAGTTGCTGCTCGCGGCAGGACGAAAGCGAGATGCCCTGGAAGTGGCGCGCCATGCCCGCTCGCGTGTCTTGCGCCGACTGCAGCGCAGCGATCGTTTGGCTCAGCTCGAGCCAGCAGAACGGCAGATCTGGGACCTCGCCGTCGCGGCGTATGCTGCCGAGCGCGCCCAGCTCGACCGCGACGCTGCCGCGGACTGGCAACTGCCGAGCGATCAACTGCGGCGCGTGCTCGAACAGCGGACCTTGCGCTATCAGGCGCTCCAGCAAGCGCTCGATCGCGCGTTTGCGGTGCTCGGGGCAGCCAAACCTGCGCTCCGGCTGCCCGCCTTGCGTCCCGGCGAGGTGCTGCTCACCTACCACCCACTGCCCACAGGCTGGGTCGGCTTTGCCGCGGATGACCTCGGGGTCAACGCGCAGCGCTTGACCCTGCCCGGTTTGGACCACGACGACTGGCGCAGTGTGCGTCCGGAGGCCCTGACCCAGCACCTGCTCACCCCCTTTGCGCCGCAGATCGCCAGCGCCCAGCGGATCAGGGTTTTGCCCTACGGAACGCTGCGCGAGGTGGACTTCCACGCCTTGCCCTGGCAAGGGAGCGTGCTCCTCGCAGCCAAACCTGTGGTCTACGGCCTCGATCTCGACCCCAGCACAGCCCCAGAACCGCGTCGCGGCCAAGCGCTGCTGGTGATCGACCCCCAAGGAGACTTGCCCGCGGCCCGCGCCGAAGGGCAAGCAGTGCGGGCGCTGCTCGTCGGCTTCGATCTGGAAATGCTGGTGGGTGAGCAAGCTGAAGCGGCCGCGGTCAAGGCCAGGCTGCCCGCCGTCGACCTCTTGCACTACGCTGGGCACGGGGTGTTTGCCGGCCGCGGCGGTTGGGGAAGTTTTCTCCCATTAGCCCAGCAAGGCCGTCTGACCTTGGGCGACTTGCTGGTGCTCCCGCACGTGCCCCGCTGGGTGGTGCTGTCGAGCTGTGACACCGGCCGTTCCGCCGCGGCCACAATCGAAAGCCTGGGGCTGACCCATGCCTTTCTGCTGGCCGGCTCCCGGCAAGTTCTGGCAGCCACCCGGCCGGTCGACGATCGCGCGGTCGCGCTGCAGGTCAGCGAACTTTACCGGCAGTGGCCAACCACTGACGAAGCCGATGCCGCCGCTTTGCTGCGCACCGTGCAACTGGCCTGGCGTCGCTTGACCCCAGCCGCCGACTGGGCCAGTTTCCGCGCTTTCGAACCCTGACCGAGCCCCGACAGCGAGTCTTGGCCGCTCTTTGGGACGCGTTCTCGGACCATCTGTGTCAGAGGTTCGAACGCAACTGCGAAAAACCCTTACGATGCCGTGCGCCGGGCCCGTGAACGCTACTGCAACTCGCCATGACAACGATCCACCGCGTCACGAACTTGGGCGGCCGTTGCCCGTCAAAACCGCAAGAAACTCGAAATCGGAGGACACCATGAAAAAATTCACCTGGATATCCCACCAACCTGGGGTCGCAATCGCCTTGATGGCGGGCCTTTTGCTGGGTTGCGCCTCGACCATACCAACGCCAGAGACCATGCGGACGCCCCTGTCCAGCAACGCCTGTCCGGACTGGCGCTGGATCGGTCTGCGCCCGGAAGGTGCAGCCGCTTGTCCCAGCCCGCCGGGAACCCAGTGGAAGGTCTCACCGCTTTTTGCCGACGCCCCCGCAGATCCGCTCCTGCGCCGCTTCTGCTTGTACCAGCACAGCCAGGCGGGCAACGGGGTCGATATTCCCACGCTAGTGCTTCGCGGTTCCCTGGCCCAAGCCGAGCGCGACTGCATGGGAGTCGCCCTGGCGGGAAATGATGACTTGGGAGCCATGACCTGGGATGACCTGGCGCACCACTTCATGGCGCAAACCGGCGCCGTTCCTTTGATGGTCGATGGTCCGCCGCGGGTCCGCTTGGCATTCCTCGACACTCAGCCGACTCGCGATGAGCTGCCGGCCAAGCCGGGAAACTCGCCGCACGGCTACTCCATGGCGCACCTCGCCCGCGCCCTGGCGTGCGCCCAGGGCGCAAAAGCAGACCCCAAAGAAGAGCCAAACCACAGCTGCGCTGCCCGCATCACCACCCAGCTCGCTTTGCCCATGGTGTCGTTTGATCCACAAGACGCGGCGCAGAGCTTGACCGATACCGTTTCCGGTGGTTTTTTTGGCAGCTTTTCAGACCTCGCCCTGGCGATCCGGCGCGAACTTGCGAGCTGGAAAAAATCGGGTGAACAACACCTGGTGCTCAACCTCTCACTGGCCTGGGACGGACGCTTTGGCGGGCTGGAAAATCGGGTTTGTGCCATGCCCGTACCGGTCCAGGCGGCATATCGCGCGCTCGAGTCGGCGGCCAATCAGGGCGCTTTGATCGTGGCTGCAACCGGCAACCGTAAAGGTGGTCCAGAACCCGAGAAAGGGCCGCTTTTACCCGCTGCCTGGGAGTATCTGACCCCCAATCCGGACCCCCAAGCCTGCAGCAAGGGTGCGGCTTCTGGCGACCGGGTCAACCCCATCCTCTACGCAGCCGCGGGCGTGGGCTCGGATGGCTCGCCGTTGGCGAATGCGCGTCTTCTAGCCACTCCGCCGCGGGTGGCGTACGCGGATCACGCGGTCGCCCAGGGTGCGCTCAACTACAGTCCGACCGCCACTTACACCGGGACCTCGGTCGCAACCAGTGTGATTTCCACAGTAGCTGCCGTGATCTGGCATTACCGTCCCGATCTGAGTGTTTCCGCGTTGATGGAAACGCTTGAGCAGTCGGGCGACAAGCTCGACCGCCTCGTCGAGGTCTACGCGGGGCAAGGAACCCCGCCGCAGGTGCGGCGCATCTCCCTGTGCCCGGCCCTGATCATGGCCTGTGAGGGGGGACAGCTTTGTTCGACGGCACTGCCGGCTTGTGATCCCTGGAACCCCAATCCGCCCAACTTGACGAGCGCGCTCGATGAATTCGTCGCCCAAGATCAGCGCGACGTGGCTGCCTTGACCGCCAGCATGACCGTGGCTCCCCCGTGCCGTGCGCAGGACTTCCATTACGACCCCAGCCAAGGGGTGCCGGGCAACCCCTGCCCCGGCGATCAGTTTTTCGGCATCCAGGCGGACGCTTGGCTGCACCCCCAGCCGGAAAACATCCCTTGCCCCAACTGCACCATCCGCCGCCGGGCGCCCGATGCCTACGAACTCAGCATCAAGATCGAGGAAACCTGGACCGGTGGGACGCTGACCGACCCCACCCTCGACATCGGCAGCACGAGCTTTGCTTTGCGGGGCGACTTGCGACCGGGCGATTCGGTCGCGGTGCGCCAAATCCCGGCGACCGTCATGCAAGGGGCAAGTGTCCCCATCGTTTTGAACTTCAAGCTGCAGGAGAATGACACCTCGGTACAAAACCCGGTCCTCTTTGCGCAATAACCGGTCGTTTCAGTCGAGAGCCCCGGCGGAAGTCCAACCGTGCGGTTTGTTGAGATAGCTGTGAGCAAGAATGCCCGCGAGTTGCTTTGAACCGCAGGCAGCTTTAGCAGCCGAGGAGCAGTGCGCTACCTTCTATTTGGAGGTACCCTGGAAGCGAGAGAGCGACGGACGAAAGTGGGCATGGTGCTCACGGGGCGATCCGTCTGCCCGGAGCGGAGACAATGAAACACATCGTCTTTCAGGGAGCGATTCTAGCGATCACCGTCATCCTTCCACTGGTTTCATTCGGATTGGATAACACAGACGAGGCGGCTCAAGACATAAGCTTTATGGGTGCTTACGAGCCCGGTGGTATTTCCTGAGCCATAGCTTGTGGGTAGGCCTCCTTGGCCTTTAGATGCCCGGCCTTTTCGAGCCGAGACCGATTCTGCCGCTCTCGGCTCGTGTTGAGCGCGGTTTTCAGATCCACGAACTCAACACTTCGATTCAGGTGGAGAAGTGAAATAACATTCTCAAATAAACGAGAAACCGCAAGATTTCTTCCCGACCGCTCACAGAAGGCAATTAACTGCTGGGCGCAAGCGATTGCCTTATCAACGCGCTTGCGTTCGATATATAGATTACACAAATCAAGAGCGCAAGTCGACGCATCGAACAGATGGGAGTAGCCAAAGGAACTGATGGCTTTTTCCAAACATTCATCGTTCTTGGTTATCAAGCCGCGTGCCCAAAGTACGTTGCCCATAATTAGCGCGTTGTCGCCCACGCTTGCCGCCTCAAGCTCGGCCGCACCTAAGTGTTCAAGCGCTTTGCCGGTCTGGTCAATCTTATAATAACATAAAGCGATGATCTCATCACGAGCGAATCGATATCTCGGCTTTAAATGCGCAGAGTAATGTGCTGCATCTGAGAGGGCAGAGAGCGCCTCGTCGAAGTTAGCAGCAACAAAAAAAGCGAAACCTAAATCAACAAGAGATTCACCGATTTTCCCTACTTCGCCGATACGACAGAAAAGTTCCTGGGCTTCAAGGGCTATAGCAATAGCCTTTCTAGGCTCCAGCTTGTAAACATAAACAAGGCGTTGCAGCGCCTCACCTTCTTGCTTTCGGTTACAGGCAACTTCCCGGGCTCTCAGAAGACATGCCAGGGCTTCCTCGTGGGCGTAGAGGATCCGATAGCAGCTACCGGCCACAGCTAGAGCGTTGGAGAGCAGGCATTTCGGGAGATCCCAAACAGATTTGGAGGCTTGAGAAAGGACATCAAGGGGTTTTGAGTCACGAAGATCCTCAAGCTCTTCAAAACGCACAAGCCACGATGACACCGCAAACTCATCGCAACGAGAGTCCTGTTGCTTCGCGAGCGCAATCTCTACTGCAGCGACGATCGGCGGCTTCCTCAGAGAAGGCGTCGGCAGGTCAGAGATACTGGGCATTTCCGCCGTAAGTCGCTTGAGCACATCCTCGGGGCGTTGCTTGAGCCATCTGCAGGCGTTACCAAAGTCCGCCACCGACAGCCCGTGGGCTGCCCTGCGAAGATTCCGCCACCAACCGGAACGGTGACCGAGTGCGCTTTCAAGGTCGGGGACCTTGAGACGCTTTTGCTTAGCGATTTCGCTGAGTTCGTGGCGAATCGCCCCTTCTAGCTGCTTTCCGTAATCCAACTTCATTGGACCCTCACTTCGGCTGGGCAAAATAGTTTACCGCAAAGCAAACAGATTTCGTGAGAATTTCTCACAGTCGGACACACCAAGGGGCTTCGCCGCTGGTCACTGCTATAACTCTGGTCGTCAACCGATCTCGGGGCTGGCCCGCCCTCTGCCCGTTGCTCTCACCGCTCCGAAGAGTCAGCGACCCGGCCGCGAGCCTCGGTTTGGAAGAATCCGCCACGTATTTGGGCTGCATCGGGGATCTCAAAGAGAGGCGAGCTGCGCCCCCGCTGAACGAGGTGGTGACAATCGGCCGATTAGGATTCGAGGGAGCTTAGCCGATGTTCGACAAGACCATTTTGGGTGAAGCGTTGGTGCGTCTGCGCGGGGGGCGCACCCAAAAGAAGGTGGCGCGCCAAGCCGGGGTGCCGAGTGCGACGTGGTGTCAGTGGGAGCAGGGTAAGCGTTTACCGCAGGCAAACCAGATCCAGCGGATTTTGCAGGGTCTTGAGTGCACCCTGGATCAGCTCAGCCTAGAGGCGTGGCGGGTGCAGACTGAGCGATTTAGGGAGCAGGGCTCGGAGTTTGGGGCGGAGCTTTACGGCGAGAGTTCCCTGCTCAAGCGCGCAGATGGTCTGCACCAGCTGGACTTGACCCGCGCTCCTGAAGCGGTGCAGCCGACGTTGCGGCGCATGCGCGACCTTCTGGGGAGGCTGTGTTCCCAGGTGGAGCCCCTGCTCTGCGAGTACGAAGCCCTGCTCTACAAGCTCAATCGTTACCGTCCTGGCGCGGCGCGTTCTGGCGCGGCCCGTCCTGGCGCGGCCCGTCCTGGCGCGGCGCGTCCTGGCGCGGCGCGTCCTGGCGCGGCGCGTCCTGGCACGGCGCGTTCTGGCGCGGCGCGTCCTGGCGCGGCGCGGCGCAAGAGCGGAGAGAGAGAGAAGCCAAAATCGTGAGCGAGCCAGAGCGGACCACCGAAGTCATCGCCCGTCCGGACTTTGCGCAGGAGGTGCATACCGGGGTGGTTTGGGCTGAGCTGGAAAAGGCGCAGCTGCAGCGACCGCAGCTCAAAGCGGCGATGCGGCGGCGCATGGTGCGGATCGCGCTCGCCGCATCCGAAGGTGCATCCGCGCCGCTGTGTCGGGCACTCGTCTACCTGCTGCAGCGCGCGGGGTTCGAGCGATCGCCGTTCGGGATCTGCCGCTTTAGTGGTCCGGGCAACGTGTATGAACTGCTGAGGGAGGCGCAAGCCATCCCCAACGTTTCCACCCTGGCAGAGCTCGCAGACTGGGCCGAGAGTCACCCGTCGCTGGACTGGGGCTGTGCCGAGGCCATGGCAGCCCTGCTTTTTCACAGCGATTTTGCCCCTGCCCTCCTGCTCTGGGAAAAGGAACGGGAGGGAATCGGGCCATGAGAGTCCAACTGTGCGGTTTGTTGAGATAGCAGCGAGAAAAAAATGCCCCAGCTAAATCGCCGGGGCGGCACAGGGTCGTTTGGACAGAAAGCTAGCTTCGGTGGGTTGTTGTGGGGGGAAGGGGGTTAAAAGCGGAAACCCACCGAGAAGCGATATTCCCGCGGATCTTGGAAAGCGTCTTCGTTTTCGGGCAAACCGAAGTCCCCGCCCTTGGTGAAATGGACGCCTTCAATCGGGGTCTGCGTCAACGGATTGAAGCCCAGACAGCGCCCCGAGGGGCTGCCGGCGCAAACGCCACGGTTCGCCTGCGTCAAGACGTCGGTGTTGATGTCGTCGATGAAGTGAACGGCATCGTTGTTGAACACATTGATCACTTCCGGCTGGAGGAAAACCTCCATGGATTTGCCAAAAGCCTGCCAGCGGAACGAATAGTTGAGTGCGAAATCCGTCCGCTGCATGCTGTCGGTTTTGAAAGCATCGCGGGCCGTGTAGTAATAGGTGAAAGGATCGTTTTCGATCCGGACGTATCCCGGATTGGCTACGACCGGCATTTCGGGCCGCCCATCGCCGTCGCGATCGGTAGCGCCTGCAGTCGAAACCGTACCCACGGCCCCATAGGGTGTCCCCGAGTAAAAGCTCTGCAACACGCTGACGTTCAAGCTCTGCCGCTCGTTCTCGAACAGGTCATAGACCGCCCACACGCGCAGTCGATGCCGTTGATCTGCCTGCAAGTAGCCGTCCGGGAAGCTCCAGGCTGGATCGTGAAATTCGGGGTACTCCCGCGGGCTGAGCGAAAGCGGTCCGCTGACTTCGCTCTCGCCGTCGATATTCCCTTGCAATTTTGCAAGAGTGTAATTACCCGCGAAGGTCAACCGATCCGTCAGCCGGTAGCGGAACTGGGTGTTGAGTGCCGAATACTCACGTTCGAGGATATCGTTGCCGAAGTTGCCTACCAACAACAAATCCGCCGGACCAGTCGGAGTGTCGACCCGACCGGTCGACAGATCTCGCCGATTCGAGTAAAAGTCCGTCCACTCGCGGTGCACCAAGTCGACCCGGAACAAGCCGCGGCTCCCCAAACGCTTGCTCAGGCCCACCGTGAACTCATCAGCGGATGGCGATTGCAAGGTATTGGGGATGATCGCAGTGTAGCCGGGAATGCAGCTCGAAAGAATGTTGGGAATCCCTTCCAAATTGCCTTCGGGATCCCGGGTGCCGCCATTGGCGAAGTACCAATCGAAGAGGATGCGCAGCGCTTCTTCCGTGGTGGTGCAAGTTCCCGTCTGCGCGCAGCTCGCATCGGGATTGATGATCGGTCCGCCGTAAGCGCTGCGGATCAAGCCCACCGCCCCACCGTTGCTGGTGACGTCCGCCAGCGAGTTGGCCACTGCCGCAACGTAGGTTCCGTAGCTCGCATTGACCACTAAACTACCATCCCCCTTGGCGTCGTAGCTCAAACCGAAGCGCGGGCTGATCTTGTGGTCATCGGCGACCTTGTCGCCACCGCTGTTAGTGCCGTCATTGGCGTCATAGCGGACGCCCAAATTGAAGCTCCAGTGCTCGTTGAGCTGCCAGCTGTCATTGACGTAAAAAGAATTGGTTTTGAAGCTCGTCGGTTGGGCGATGTCGAGGTTGAAGACCGCAAACCAGCCGATCCAAGCCGAGGGGCCAAGAAACTGCGGATAAATTTCCTTGTTGGCGTCGATGATCAAGTTCGAGCCCCAGACGGTGAAATCGCTTCCAGTCTGGTGGTTGATCGCAAAGCGAATGTCATCGAAAGTGTCATAACCAAAGACGATGTCATGCGTCCCCGCACCTTGCGTCGAAAAGAAGTACGAGCCTTTGGCCAGCAAGTTCTCATTGTTGCGGACCTCTTGCTCACACTCCCCACAAAACGTCGGGGCGTGGTAGCGGAAGTTGTTGGGACGATTGCGCATCAAAGTCCCCGCGATCAAGTCACGCGGGCCCCCGGCCCCATGCCCGATGCCGAGTTCGCGTTCGGAATACTGCGCTTCGATGAAGAAATTTGAGGTCAAGATGCCGGTGTAATTTGCCGACTTGATTTCCTGCGGATCTTCGCGATCGGACAGGCTGTCGAGGCTGAGAAACGTGCCAAAACCATTGTTGGTCCGCAGGTCGTCGATTTTGAGATATGAGCCGATCACATGATGACTGGGAGTGAGGCTGAGGGTGAGCTTGCCTTCGGTTCGGGTTTGCTCACGCGCTTGCAGGAAAGTCAGGTTGGTGACCGAAGTTTGCGCCGTGGTCTCGGTCTCGCGGTCGCGCGCAGCGGTGAAGAACCATAGGCGATCCTTCACAAAAGCGCCCCCCAAAGTTCCCTCCAGGATGTTGTTGATTTTGTCCGTCCGGTCGCCGCTCACGGGAGTTTTAGCTTTCCAGTCGTCGTTTTCGAAGTTGACCCGCAAGGACCCCGACAGCTGATTGCCGCCCGACTTGGTCAGCACGTTGACCACTCCGCCAGTGAAACGTCCGTATTCTGCGGAAATCCCCGTGGTTGTGGTGGTCGTTTCCTGGATGGCATCTTCGATGAAGAGGTCGAGCGCTTGGCCGCGGATGTTTTCGTTGACCACCACGCCATTGACCAAGAAAAGGTTTTCAAACGACATCGCTCCTGAAATCGTCACGTTGCGCGCTGGGCCGGTTTCGGTTGCGCCCGGCACCAGCAGCACGGCTTCTTCGAGGTTGCGACTGACCGCCAGTTTTTCCACTTCGCTCTGGCTGTGGGTGGTGGCCGACGTCCTTCCCGCGGAAATCGTCTCGATATTACCCGTAACCTCGATGACTTCGGACTGGGAGATCACCAGCGTGACATCGGAGTTGGTGCTTTGGGCGGCCGAGATCTTTACGGTTTGGGTGGCAGCTGCAAAACTTTCCAATTCGAACGTCACCTGGTACGTCCCGGCGGGAAGGAACGCCAGCTTGTAGTCGCCATTGGATTCGGTTTCGGCCGTGCGCGTGCCTTGGAGGCTGGGCGACGTGACCGTGACCCGGACCCCGGGCAGCGCGCCGCCGTCGCTGTCCGTGACTTTACCGGTCAAAGTGCCGGTGGGGTTTTGCGCCCAGCTCTGCGCTGCGAGCGCCAACCCGGCCAAAAGCAGCACCAGTGCCACTCTCGTCCATGGCCTAGCCCGCGGTTTTCTCGTTGTCTTCGTTGTCCTCGTTGTCCTCGTTGTCTTCGTTGTCCTCACCTGGGGTTGCATATACGGCTCCTTTCGTTGCGCTTCCGCTGTGGGAAGCGGTTCCCAAGGTAGACGTTTGTTGGAGAGTTGACTCTTGGAGAGTCGATCGATCATCTTATGGAATGCCTGCCGCTGATGGATCATTTTATTGAATGAACGATTTTTTGAACCACAGTTAATTGAATTATTCCAGTTTTTGCTGACACTTGCCCGACGCACTGCCACTGTGAGCAGCGGAATGCGATACTCCGTTTCGGCTCGTGCAGGGGATTTTGCCCTGTGAGCGTTCGTCAGATACTCGGAAAACGAATTACGAAAATACAGCGCATTCGACGGTGCGCCGAATGCCTTGCGTGCAAGTTAAATGTAATGATTTCCGCGGAAGGTTCAAGCCGCAGGGGCTGATAGGCGCATCCGCAGGGGTGAAAGACCTGCGGAGGATGGTGAATGGAATCAGCGTTGGCCCAGTTCGTCCATCCAGGCCTTGATCCCGGCGTCGAGTTGCCGGCGCTCGGCGTGACGGGCGAAGGCGATTTGCACTAGGCGGTCGACCAGCTGGGGCAAGGGGACGCCGCTCAAGTTCCACAGCCGGGGATACATCGAGATCTCGGTGAAGCCGGGCAAGGTGTTGATCTCGTTGATCCAGGGTTCTTCGCCGGCGAGCAGGAAGTCGACCCGGGCGAGGCCAACCCCGCCGATCGCGGCAAAAGCGCGGACCGCGAGCGCGCGCAAGTGGGTGGCGAGGTCAGCGGGCAGCGCGGCTGGGGCGAGGAGCTGGGCGCCGTCGTCTAAGTACTTGTCGGCGTAGTCGTAGAACTCCTTGCCGGGGACGATCTCACCGAGGACAGAAGCTTCGAGGGAGTGATAGCCGAGGACGGCGCACTCGATCTCACGCCCGGAAACTCCGCGCTCGACCAGGGCGCGGTGGTCAAACCGCAGGGCCTCCGCAAGCGCTGGCGTGAAGTCCTGAGCGCGCTTGACTTTGACCACGCCCACGCTCGAACCGCCGACGCAAGGCTTGACGAAGGCGGGCAAGGGGAGGGAGCTGAGGCGGTCGAGCACGGCGGCGGGGGCGGCGGCGAACTCCTGGCGAGTGACCACTTCCGCGGGAAGGGTCGGCAGGCCCTGGGCCGCCAGGACATTCTTGGTCAGCAGCTTGTCCATGGCCACTGCACTCGCCGTCACGTCCGGCCCCACGTAGGGCAAGTCGAGCATCTCGCACAAGCCCTGGAGCGAACCGTCCTCGCCCCAGGTGCCGTGGACGATCGGGAAAATCACTTCGGGCGCTGCTTCGAGCAAGCGTGCAGCCGTGCTGAGGATCGGTTGGCCGACCGGCGGCAAGGCCGAAAGTTCGCCTGCGAGCGCGGCTTCTGCGGTGCGCGCTCCGACCCAACAGCCGTCGGGTGCGAGCCCCAAAGGGATGACCAGATGGCCGGCGGCGGTGAGGCCGCGGGATATCGTCCGTGCCGAGTTGAGCGAAACTCGGTGTTCGACGCTTCTTCCGCCAAAAACCAGTCCGACTTTTGCCATGACCCAACTTTATCAGACGCAATCAGACTCAGTGCGCCTCAGCGTTTTTGTCAAGCCCGCTCTTCGTGGTATTCCTCTTCGGTGTTGACCGCCCACAGGTTGGACTTGTCGCTGCGGCCCGCGAGCAGGTTGTCGACCGCGGTCATGGCGGTCAGCATCGAGTGGTCCTGGTTGTTGTACTTGTGCATGCCGTTGCGGCCGAGCAAGAACAGGTTGGTGAACTGGTCGAGGAAGTTGCGGAGCTCGGGGAAGCGGTTGTAGGTCCCGAAGTAGGCGGGATAGGTCTTGGGCATGCGGATCACGACGCCGTCGCGAATGGCTTGGCGGTCGAGAATGCCGATCTGTTCGAGTTCGGCGCCGCCTAAAGCGAGCAGATCTGCGTCGCTCTTTTGCCACAAGTCATCGCCTTCGTTACAAAAATATTCGAGACCAATCCACACCCGCTGAGGGTCTGCCACCATGTAGGGGCTCCAGTTGTTGAAGATCTGCAACCGTCCGACGAAAACTTCAGGTTCTTGGATGTAGATCCAGTTGTCGCGGACGAGCCCGCCTTGCGGATCTTGGATTTTCAGCCGGTCGACCAAAAGACCGACGGTGATGAAGTCGCGGTAGACCAGCCCCTGACTGATCTCTCGGATGGCCTGGGGCACGCCGTTAAGCCCGGTCACTAGGTCCTTGATCGCCATGGTCGAGAAGAAGAGATCGCCGCGCAAAACTGCGGTTTCGCCGCCCTCGCGCACCGCTTCGACCGCGGTCACTTGCCAGCCATCGGTGTGCAGCCGCACCACTTGGTAGCCGGTCTTGATCTCGCCACCTTTTGCCAGCACTTGGCGCGCCACCTCTTCCCACATCAGACCCGGTCCCAGTTTGGGGTAAAAAAACTGTTCGATCAGCGACGTTTCCGTACCCTTTTGCGCGACGTCTGCGGGTTTGGGGACCAGGCTAGTTAAAAAGTGGAGCACGGCCTTGCTGATCGAAAGCCCTTTGATCCGCTGTGCTCCCCATTCGGCACTGATCTGTTGGCAGCTCGTGCCCCAAACTTTTTCGGTGTAGGACTTGAAAAAAGTGAGGTAGAGCTCGCGCCCAAAACGGTTGATGAAGAATTCTTCCAAGTTCTGCGGCGCTGGAATCGGCCACAAGACGCTCTTCAAATAGCTCGCAACAATGCGCACCGTGCGCCAAGGTCCGAGCTGGCGCAGGGTCTCCAGGCTGAGGCTGATCGGGTAGGCGAAGAACTGCCGCAAGTAGTAAATGCGCGAGGTGCGTTGGCGGACCAGCATCACCCGGTCGGTGGTTTCGGGGTCGACGCCTTGGCCGCTCGTGCTGACCTCGCGTGACTGTTGGTGGTAGCTGATGCGGACGTCGCGCGCGGCGCGTTCTTCGAGCGGCAAGATCTTGAGCCACCAGTCCATCACCCGATCCGACTTCGAGAAGAAGCGGTGGCCGCCGATGTCGATGCGGTTGCCCTTGTAGTTGACGGTCTGGGCGATGCCGCCCATCGCCTGGCTGCGTTCTAAGACGATGGGCTTGATGTCGGTCCGGGTGAGGAATTCATACGCGGCGGTGAGCCCGGCCGGCCCCGCGCCGATGATGATCGCGATCTTCTGGCTCACTCAGCACCTCGAAAGTGGGGCAGCTTGGCGTCGGGAATGCTCCCCGGCGGGATTTGGTCGAGCGGCAGGAAGAGGACCTCACAGCGTTGGTCCCACACCATCACGAAGCCTTGACGATCGGGGAAGCGGTGCATCAGCTGACGGTCCTTTTCGAGGGTCAGGTGGTTGACCCACAAGATCGCGTTTTCCAGCTGCGGGTCGTTGTTGGGACGGACGAAAACCCAGCCTCTGGTGGGGGCGCTGCGGCAGTAGTAAATGAAGGGGTCTGGGGCAAAGATCACCGCCCGCTCAATCCCGGCTTCGGCCAGGCGAACCCAAGGCAAACGGATGTTGTCAGCAATGCGCGCGATGGCCGAGAACCGCGCGGGAAGGTAAGTCAGGCCGCTCACCAGCACTAAGCTCGCAGCCAGCGCCAGGGGCAGCAGTCGCAGCTGACCCGCACCCCAAAATCCGGCTTGTGCGTGGACCGCGTCCCAGCGGCTGAGCGTGGTGGTGAGCCCCGCTAGGCCGACCACGCTCAAAAGCAGCACCGGCCACGCGAGTTCGAAGTAATGCATGGGCGCAAAGGTGTCGATCCCGACGTTGTCGGTCAGCGCGTGGAGCAGCAGGTAGCTGAGCACCATCGCGACCACGGCGCGGATTGCACTGGCGGCGTGGGGGGCTGCCCGCGCACCCAGGCCGGCGAGCAGCGCGAAAAGGAACGAGCAAGGCCAACCGAAGAGGTCGATGTTCAAGCGGTAAAGGGCAGCGCTGGTCACCGCGAGCGAACGGCTCACGCCAGCGAATTGGAACTCCGTGAAGGTGTCCCCAGGCACGGCCTGCGGCCAGAGGGAGAAGCGGAAATCATTCTCTTGGGCGTAGCTGTAGGCGCGCTGGTAGGCCACGGTGAAGGGCGAGCCGGTCTGTTGCCAGTTGACCAGCAAGAACAAGCTGGCGAAGGCCAAGGCGGGCAGCGCGAAAGCGAGAAGCGCGCGCCAACGTTCGCGCCAAGTCCGCGTGCGGAGTTGCCCCAGCCAGAGTCCAAGCAACGGCAGACCGATGCCCAGGGCCGAGGTTGGACGATTGAAGAACGCGATCGCGAAGGTCGTGGCAACTCCCGCGTGAACCGCGAGCGGCGCGTCCTCATCGCGGCTGCGCAGCCAGCACCAGGTCAGCCAGGCGAGCGCTGCAACACAGCTGGTGTGCGCGGTTTCCGTGGCTGCCGCGACCATCAGCAGGGGTGACGCGAGGTACAGGAGGATGGCCATCCGCGCCCAGGTGCTGCCGCACAGGCGCTGCACTACGAAAAAGAGGGCGGGGACGGTGAATGCCGAGTAGAGGGCGTTCATCCAACCGGTCAAGCCCAACCCCACGCCGGGCAAAAGCAGCGCGGGCCAGCCCAAGAAATAGTGGGCATAAAGCTTCCCGTCGTTGATCAGGAAGCGATTGTCGAAGAACAGCTTGTGCGGCGGTGAATCCGCGACCACCCGCCCTTGGGCCAAGACCTCGGCCATGAAGCGGTAGGCGGACTCGTCGTCGGTGAGTGGGGCGCCGTGGAGCAGCCAAGTGCGCAACCCGAGCGGGATGAGGAACCCGAAGAGGCTGCCGTAAAGCAACCACTTGGTCTCGGAAGAGCGGTTCCAGGCTGCCTCCACGTGGCCGGTAAAGTCGGCGTGGACCGCCAGCCAGCGCGCCCAGCCGAGCGCCAGGAAAACCGCGGCAAACCCCGCAAAAAAGGTCCACAAGGCAAGGAAACGACCGAAGCCTGGCGTGGGCGCATTGAGGGATGCGCCGAGGTCGAGCCGGAAGCCTTGGAGGAATTGGTCACCGATCGCCCAAAAACCCGCGACCCAGAGCGCTGCCATGACAAAGGGTAGGGTCCATGACAAGTGGCCAGCGCGGTGATCGTCCATGGTGATGCCAGAGCCTATCCGAAAACGCTGCGCGCTGCGTCGACCCTTAGGTGCCAACCGAATCGACGCCAACAAAATTGGCAACTGGCAACCCTTTTGGCATTGGAAAACACGGCAGGTCCGATGAATTGCGGCTGGACTCGCCAGGATTGCCCTGACGCGGTCATGGTATGGCGGTTGCATTGATCAACACGTATAAGTTGTCAGGCCGCGTTGCGACGGCGCGTTGCGACGGCCAGGGCCACCCCCGGTAGCAGGCAATGCAAGCAGGCGAAGAGGTCGAGTTGAATGCCAGCACCACTCCAGATCGCGCTCTTGAGTTCAGTCCCCGAGTCCACCCGCTCTCGGGCGGAAAAGCTGGCCACCCACCTGGCTGAGGTGCTGGCAGCCCAGGGTCACGTCACCCGGCATGGGTTGGTGACCGAGGCGGTGGCCGCCACCGCCACCGCTTTCGATCTGACCGCGAGCGCAGCGGTCATTGTTTGTGCGTCCGAGCTGTCCGCTGAACTCCGCGCGCAAGTGGAGCAACTGCGGCAGCGAATCGCGGGCTTGCCGCTCCTCCTCGCCAGCGAGACCAGTTCGCCCGAGGACTTGCGCGAGCTGCTCCGGGTCGGGATCGACGACTTCGTCACCCCACCTTTCCGCGCGGTCGACGTCTTGCCCCGGCTGTGGCGTTTGACCGCCACCAAAGCTCAGGGCGACACCGCGGAAACCCGGCTGCGCGCCCGCTTGGGGCTGCGTTCGCTGGTGGGTCAAAGCCCGGCTTTCACGGCGGTTTTGGACCTCATCCCGCGGGTGGCCGGCTGCGACGCGACCGTCTTGATCAGCGGTGAAACCGGCACGGGCAAGGAAGTGGTCGCGCGGGCTGTCCACTACTTGAGCCCGCGCCAACGCCAACCTTTCGTCCCGGTCAACTGCGGGGCCATTCCGCTCGAACTGGTCGAAAATGAGCTCTTCGGTCATGAACGCCAGGCGTTTACCGGCGCGTCCAGCGCCCAGCCGGGCCTGATCCGGGAAGCCGAGGGCGGGACGCTGTTTCTCGACGAAATCGACAGTTTGCCGCTTTCCGCCCAGATCAAGCTGCTGCGCTTTCTCCAAGACAAGGAATATCGGCCGCTCGGTTCGACCACCGCGGTGAAAGCGGATGTCCGACTGATCGCCGCGAGCAATGCCGACTTCGAGGCCGCGGTTTCGCGCGGTCGGCTGCGCCAGGACCTCTACTATCGGCTCAACGTGCTCCGTCTCAAGCTGCCGCCGCTCCGCGAACGGAGCGAAGACTTACCCCTTCTCGCCCACCATTTCCTGCGCCGGCACGCGGATAAGTTGGGTCGGCCTGCGCCCGTGCTGTCGCTCGCGGCGCTGCGGGCGCTCTTCGTCCATTCCTGGCCGGGCAACGTCCGCGAGCTGGAGCATGTGCTCGAACGAGCGGTGATCTTGAGCGACGGCCGCCAAGTGACGGCCCAAGAAATCCAGCTCGACGGGTCAACCGTGGTGCAAGTCGAGTCGTTCAAGCAGGCCAAAGCTGCGGTCGTGACCCGCTTCGAACGCGCCTACCTCCAGCAGTTACTGCTCGCCTACCGCGGCAACATCAGTCAGGCCGCGGACGCCGCCCAAAAGAACCGCCGCGCTTTTTTCCAGCTGATCCGCAAATATGGCATCGACGTCGGGCAAATCCGCGTCCAAGTCTCGTCAGCGATCGCGTGATGGGGTGACACCAACCCTGGGTGGTTTCTGCCGCGATCAGGTTGCACTGGACGCCACTTCCGGCGGGGCCCGGCGCCAGCGGCGGTGCATCCACACCCACTGCTCGGGATGACGGCGGATTTGCGCTTCGATCACGCTGGTCATCATGGCGGTCGCAGTCGTCGGACAAGGGGGCAGCTCGAGTGCGGGCAGGAAATGGAGTTCGTGGTTGCCGTCGGCACGGCGGTGGGTGAAGGCGGGGACCACGGCCGCGCCCAGGCGCAGGGCGAGGTGCGCTGCAGCCAGTGGAGTATGGGCGGGACGACCAAAGAAGGGCACCCACACCCCTTCGGTGCGAATGTCCTGATCGATCAAGAGCCCGAGCGCCCCATGGGAGCGCAGGGCGCGCCGCAGTTCACAGCTGGCGCTCTTGCTCCCACGGCAGATGGTCTCGGTGCCCCAATGCTGGCGCAAGCCGATCAAGGCCGCGCCGAGCACCGGGTCTTCGAGCTGGCGAGCGAGCGCCCGGAGGCCCAGCTGGTGCGAGAAATTTGCGGTCGAAAGCAGCTCCCAGTTGCCGCAGTGGGCAGTCAACAAGACGAGCGGTCGTCCCCCTTCGCGGACCGCCGCCACCGCGTCCCAGCCGCAAACTTCGACCCGTTCACAGGCCGCTGCCACCGGGTGCCGGACGAGGTGGAGCAGTTCCCCGAGGCAAGCACCGAGATGGGCAAAACAAGCCTGCCCCAGAGCTTCGCGGGCTGCCGGGTCAAGTTCGGGGAAAGCGATTGCCAGGTGTTCGCGGGTGCGCTGTCGGTCGCGCCCCTTAAGCCGCCACCCCAAGCGGCCGAAGGTGCGCCCCAGCGCTTGCGCTTGGGACCAGGATAGCCCGCCCAAAAACCGTTGGGTGCCGCCGAAAACCGTGCTGAAACCCCAGGACCGCAAACGACGGCGCCAGGGCGGTGGGAGGGCGGAGCCAGGGCGAGGAGTCATCGGGCCGACGGGGTCAAAGTCACTCGCCGCCGCTCACTTGGTAACGGGCGACGGCAGCGTCCCAGACGTCGCGCGCTTTGAGGATGAGTTCGATCATTTCGCGGGCAGCCCCGCGTCCGCCGGCTTGTTCGAGCACCCAGTCGACCTGCGCCTTGACCTCGGGCGCGGCATCTGCCGGAGCAAACGAGAGGGCGGCACGCCGCAAAACCAGCAGGTCGGGTAAATCGTCGCCGACGTAAGCGACCTGTTCAGGCGTGGTCTTATAGCTCTGGAGGAAACTTTCAAAGGCCGCGTGCTTGTCGCCTAGCCCGAGAAAGACCGCGTCAAAGCCCAGTTCTCCTGCCCGGCGTTCGAGCGCATTCGAGCGGCGTCCCGACAACAAACCCAAACGCAGGCCGGCGCGTTGGGCCAGACGGAAGGCTAAGCCGTCGCGCACGTAGAAGATCTTGAGGTGTTCCCCTTGCGCCGTGTAGTAGAGACGGCCATCGGTCAAGACGCCGTCGACGTCGAAGAGCAGCCACTCGAGCCGGGCGGCGCGGGCTTTGAATTCGGTGGGTGCGATCAAAACAACTCCAGACGCCAGAGGTCGTGGAGGTGGACGATGCCGGCGAGGATACGCTCCTCTCCCGTGGTGATGAACAGCGACGTGATGCGGTGGTCCTCCATCAGCTTGAGCGCCACCGAAGCGAGTTCACCCGGCGCGATGGTGCGCGGGTTGGGCTTCATGCATTCCCCGGCGCTGCGGCGGAGCAGGCTGTCGTCGCGTTCGAGCAGGCGGCGCAAGTCGCCGTCCGACAGACAGCCGAGCAAGCGGCCATCGTGCGCGGTGACCGCGGTGATGCCGAGCCCTTTTTTCGACATCTCGTAAATGGTTTCGCGCATCGGGGTGTCGGCAAAGACGCGGGGCAGACCGTCGCCCGTGCGCATCAGCTCCTCGACCTTGAGCAGGCGTTTGCCCAGCCGGCCGCCGGGATGGAGACGCGCAAAGTCGTCCGGGGTAAAGCCTTTGGCTTCGAGCAAAGCCATGGCCAGCGCGTCCCCCAAGGCCAACGTCGCGGTGGTCGAGGCGGTGGGGGCCAGGTTGAGCGGACAAGCTTCTTGGTCGATCTCCAGCCGCAAGTGGAGGTCGGCGCTCTTTGCCAGCGGGCTTTGTGCATTGCCGGTGATCACCACCAACGGCACCCCCAACCGCTTGACGATCTCGACCAGTCGCAGCAGCTCTTCGGTCGTCCCCGAATAAGACGCGGCGAGCACCACGTCGCCGGGCACGATCATGCCCAGATCGCCGTGGATCGCTTCGGCCGGGTGGAGAAAGAGCGCGGGGGTGCCGGTAGACGACAGAGTCGCCGCAATTTTCTTGAGCACCAGCCCACTCTTACCCATGCCCGTGCAGACCACCCGCCCCAAGCTGTGCTGGATCAAGGCCACCGCCCGGTCGAAGTTGTCGTCGAGCTGGGGCAAGAGCGCGCGGATGGCCTGGGCTTCGATGTCGAGCACCCAGCGCGCCACCTCGCGCGGTGAACGTGCAGGCGAGCGCAAAGACGGCGCGAGGGGGGCTGCGGTGGGGCTCATTGCGTCACCTGCTCGCGGGTTAGGGCGTGACGGATGGCGAGGACCGACTGGAGCAGCGCTGCAGCCCGCCCCGGCGAAAGTTGAGTGGTGGCGTCGGAAAACGCGAGTTCGGGCTGCGGGTGGACTTCGAGAAAGATCCCGTCGCAACCCGCGGCCACGGCTGCCCGGGCGAGCGGCTCGGCAAACTCCCGCGCCCCCCCGGTTTCCTTGCCCCCGCCGGGGAGTTGCAAGGCGTGAGTCACGTCAAACACCACCGGCACCCCAGCGTCTTGCAGCATCTTGAACGCGCGCATGTCGACCACCAGGTTGTGGTAACCGAAAGTGGTACCGCGTTCGGTCACAAAAACCCGCGGGTTGCCCCAGCGGGTGGCCTTTTCCACCGCGCGCGACATGTCGTCCGGGGCCATGAACTGACCTTTTTTGAGGTTGACCGTGCGTCCGGTTTGCGCTGCGGCCGCGATCAAGTCGGTTTGCCGGCAAAGAAACGCCGGGATCTGGAGGATGTCGCAGACCCGAGCCGCGGGTTCGCACTGCTGCGGCTCATGCACGTCGGTCAAAAGCGGCAAGCCAGTGGCAGCCCGCACCCGGTCCAAGATCTCGAGCCCGCGCGTCAGCCCTAAACCGCGAAAACTGTCGAACGAACTGCGGTTGGCTTTGTCAAAAGACGCCTTGAAAATCAACGGTACGCTGAGCCGTTGAGCCATGGCCGCGAGCGTGTGCGCGACACTTTGCACCAACTCCTCGCTTTCGATCACGCAAGGGCCGGCGATCACCGGCAGGGTGGGTCCGCCGAGGACCACCCCTGGGGCGATCTCGATCGGCTGAACGCTCAAGCAGGAACCTCCACCGGTGACTCGGTCGCGGGCTGCGGTGCGCGCGTGCTCAGGGGCGCGGGGGCGTTGACCCGCGAGGATTCAGCTGCCGCAGCAGGGCTTGCTTTGGCCTCATCCCTGGCGTGGGCTTCCTTGGCTTGCCGTCGGCGTTTCTCGACCAGCGCCGCATGGATGAACGAAACGAACAGCGGGTGCGGCTCGGTCGGCCGCGATTTGTACTCGGGATGGAATTGACAACCCAAAAACCAGGGGTGATCGGGCAGCTCGATCATCTCGACGAACTTGCCATCCGGGCTCGTGCCAGAAACCACCAGGCCCTTTTGCACCAGCTGATCCATGTATTTCTGGTTGACCTCATAGCGATGGCGATGGCGTTCGCGGACCTCGTCGCAGCCATAAATGCGGTGCGCTAGCGTGCCCGGCTGCAAGCGGCAGGGGTAAGCGCCGAGCCGCATGGTGCCCCCAAACTCCTCGACCCCGAGCAAGTCGCGCAGCTTGTAAATCACCGGCGTGGACGTGGTCGGGTTGAACTCGGTCGAGGTCGCTTCCTTGAGCTGACACAACTGGCGCGCGAACTCGACGACCATCATCTGCATCCCGAGGCAGATCCCGAAGAAAGGCACCTTGTTCTCGCGGGCATAGCGGATCGCACGGATTTTGCCTTCGCTGCCGCGCTGGCCAAAGCCGATCGGCACCAGCAGTCCTTCGACTTCTTGGATCTCGGGCGGCCAATGCCCGCCTTCGATCTCTTGCGCGTGGATGTACACCAGCTCGACCGCGGTGTCATTGGCAATGCCGCCGTGGATCAAGGCTTCGTTGAGGCTCTTGTAAGCGTCCGCCAGCTCGACGTACTTGCCGACGATGCCGATGCGCACCTTGTCTTTAGGGTGCTTGATGCGGCCGACCAGGTTTTCCCAGCGGGTCAACGGGCAGTCGTACTGCGGCAAGTTGAGCAGGTCGAGGAGCAACCCATCGAGTCCTTCGCTGCGAAATGACAGCGGTACCTCGTAAATCGTCCGGACGTCGGGCGCGGCGATCACTTGCTCAGCG
The DNA here is from genome assembly GCA_964499975.1 of uncultured Thermoanaerobaculia bacterium. Classification (GTDB taxonomy): domain Bacteria; phylum Acidobacteriota; class Thermoanaerobaculia; order Multivoradales; family J023; genus CAZCOV01. The sequence continues at coordinate 4,825 of CAZCOV010000026.1, read as the reverse complement.
TCGACATTGCAAAACAGCGCGATCTTGCGCCGCAGCTCCTCGGGCAGCGGCCGATCCACCCGGCAGATCAAGACATCGGGAGAGATGCCGATCGCCCGCAAGTCGCGCACCGAGTGTTGGGTCGGCTTGGTCTTGAGTTCGTCGGCGGCGGCAATGTAGGGGACCAGGGTGAGGTGAATGTTGACCGCGTTTTTGCGTCCCAGCTCTTGGCGGAACTGGCGGATGGCTTCGAGGAAAGGCAAGGACTCGATGTCGCCCGCGGTGCCGCCGATCTCGACGATCACCACATCGTAGCTGCCCGCGACCCGCTTCATCGCGTCTTTGATTTCGTCGGTGATGTGGGGGATGACCTGGACCGTCTTGCCCAGGTAATCGCCGCGGCGTTCCTTGTTGATCACCGCTTCGTAAATCTTGCCGGTCGTGTAATTGTGGAGCTTCGAGGTCACCGTGTGGGTAAACCGCTCGTAATGGCCCAGGGGTCGACGTTGATGTAGGGGTCGAATTTCATCAAGGTCACCTTGAGCCCCTGGGCTTCAAGCAGTGCGCCGACCGAAGCCGCGGCAACCCCCTTGCCGAGGGAGGAAACCACTCCGCCGGTGATAAAAATGTACTTGGTGGCCATGTCTCGGATCTCCTCTCGATCGGTGAACTACTGCTTCAGTGCGCCTGGGCCGGCCCAGTCACCCCTGCGCTGATCTTAGCGTTGATTCGGGCTAAATCTTCGGGGGTATCGATTCCCGGTTCGGCCGTGGCCACCCGCAGCACCCGGATCGCCAGGCCATTTTCGAGCGCGCGCAGCTGTTCCAAGGCTTCGCTGCGTTCGAGCGGACTGGGGGGCAGCTCCGCCAGCCAGAGCAAAGCCGCGCGCTGGTAGCCATAGATCCCCAAGTGCTGCAGCACTGGCGCCACCCCGGCTTGCCGCGGATAGGGAATGGGGGCGCGGCTGAAATACAGGGCATACCCGCGGTGATCGCACACCACCTTGACTTTGTTGGGGTCGTGCAGGAGCTCCGCGTCCACGGGGGCGGCCAGGGTCACGATCGGGTCTTGGGGTTCGGCGCGCAAGTGCTGCGCCACGGCTTCAATCGCCGCGGGTTCGATCATCGGCTCATCGCCTTGGATGTTGACGATCCCGCTTGCCGTCCAGCCCGCGGCAGCGTGCGCGATGCGGTCCGTGCCGCTGGCACAGTCGGCTGGAGTGAGCTGAGCCTCGCCGCCAAAGTCATGCACGGCGCGGACGATGCGTTCGTCGTCGGTCAAGACCACCACCCGCGACAGCCCGCGCGCGAGCACGGCTCGGCGGTAGACGTGCTCGATCATCGGCCGCCCGGCGATCAGCGCGAGCGGCTTACCTGGCAAGCGAGTCGAGGCAAAGCGCGCCGGAATGGCGCCGACGACCTCAGGCGGCAAGGGTAATCCCCCTCGTTTTCGTCACGGGAAAACAATCTACAGGTTGCGCTCAAGCTTCGTCAATGGCACCAATGGCACCGCGCAGCCAAGACGCAACCGACGCAACCGAGACGGACCCTTGACCCTCGAGCGCGTTGCCTTGCGTTTCACCACGAACGACGGCACCTCCGGCCGCACCCTCGCCGACGTCACGCGCAATCACGAGTCCATCTTCGAGCTCCCCGCCGGCATATCCCCCAGCTCGCGCGTCGAGGCCCATCCCCTGCCGCGGTTGAGGGGGGAGGCTTGTTTCTGAATTACAACAACAATATGGATTTGATAAGCGTTTTGCGTGAATAGAGAAATTTCTTGATCTCAGGAGACCTCTGGACGTCCTGCATAGGTTGCCAGTACAATGGGGCATAGAAGCTGGCGTCTAATCGTTCCACCATTGAGCCCCTGCTTGCCTGGCACACCAGCGACCCAGCCAACGCGAGAGAGCCCCACCAGCCTTGGACCGGCTGGGCACTTTGGCAGGATGGCTGGTAGCAGCTCGATTGCGAGACGCGCCAACGCCCAGTTGCCACTGCGCGGTAAAAATAAGGAGCAGCGGATGGAAGCCATGTTCTCGCCACGGATTCAGGGCCTACTGGCGGAGGCTGCAAGACCAGCCAGAGAGCAGATTCAACGCGATGCGGCGAAGAGCACCGAGCGGCGCATTCGTGAATCCCTTGCCTTGCTTGGAAAGCATCTTTTCGATTCAGCGGCTAAAGCCCAGGGCCTGATTCGGTCTCAGGGAATCCGCGACAACAATTTCTCAACGGACTTTCGCACCAAAGTTGGAGAGCCGCCTGCCGCGTACCTTCGGCATCGCCGCCTCGAAACTGCAGGCAGGCTTTTGACCAAAGGCGAGCTGATGGTCTGCCAAGTGGCGGAGTTGGTAGGCTTTCGTTCCAACCGGGCTTTCTGCCAGGCGTTCCGGGCCTGGAGCGGAATGGCGCCAAGCCACTTTCAAGGCCAAGCCGCGGGAGCCCGCGAGGTTGCCCAGAACTCGCATGGCGATCGTTGCGCAATAGAGGATTCTCTTGACGATCGGATGGTGCGAGCTGCGAGGTCTCTCCTCGTCGATTGGATCAGCAGGGATTTCCGCCAACTTCAGGTGGTTGAGCCGTCGCCACAGAACGAGGCGCAGCAGCAAATTCTATCGACCCCAACCAAAGAGATCAATATACCCGTGGATCTGATGGATTTGGCGATTGTCGACGAATTGCCCGGAGTCCGATCGCTGTGGTTCATGATTCAAGACATGTCGTATACCGAACAGGTGAAGGCCCTCTGCGAGAGGCAGGCCGAGTTCCAGACCCCAGCTTTATTTTATTGGCTGCGAGAGGCAAGCCGGATTGCCGCACGAGAAAGCCCTGCGCGAGGTCTTCAGCTTGCCAAGCTGGCACTGGTCGGGGCTCGACTGATCGAATTAAATCGTTTCGGAAACGGGGCTAGCGGGCTACTAGTGCTGGCGTGGTCTTGGTTGGCAAATCAGTTGAGGTTGCAGCTGAGTTTGGAAGAGTCGGGTGAAGCTTTTGACGCAGCAGAAAGATTTTTACCTGAAGGACCATGGCCCCTTGAAATAGACCTTGCAAACGGTGATTTTTGCTATTGGAAGGCGCATTTGTATTGGTTCCGGAGGGAATTTAGCGCCGCGATTTCACTGCTCGATGCTGCTATTTCGTGCTTCCGACAAGCCAAGTTTGGTAGGATGCTCTCAGAGTCGCTACTTATGCGGGCGGTAATCAATCATCAAAGGGGCCGAGCGGAATTATCGCTTCCGGATCTCCATGAGGCGATGCAACTGTTACAACCAGAAGAGCATCTAGTCCAATATTTATCAGCGGTTTTTTTACTGGCGCGGGTTCAGCTGGACTGCGGCAATTTTCGAGCAGCTGAGGACTTAGCCAAGGAGTTGCGGGGTCTTGCTGCACGTTTCCATCGCAAGGCAGAGTTGCTGATTCAGCACTTCGAGGGGCGGATCGCCATAGCAGCTGGGGATTCAGCCTCAGCCGAAAAAATACTTGCCAGTACGCGAGCTGCATTTCTGGATATGGACTGTTTCGAGCATGCAGCTATCGCGTCACTTGATCTGGCATTCCTATATAGCCAAAACAAGAATGGAGCCAAGGCCGCTGTTCTCGCAGCCGACGCTATCCCACTGTTTAAGCGCCTGTCGCTTGAAAACTCAGTGGATGCCCTTGTTGCTTGCAGACTGATCAAGGAATCTGCCGAGAATCTGGTGCTTAACCAGGAAACCGCAGATCACGTCAGGCGCTTATTAGATCAAGCCTTAGCACAGCATCCAGCATTCCTGCTTGACCGGATATCTTCCGCCAAGTTCGACTAAAGAGGGCTTCTTGCCTGCGCTCTGATTAATTCGGGGTGCCGTCAGGGCGCCCGCAACTCAATTGGAGTGCGGGCGCCCTGTAGATGGCAGTTATGGCAGTTGCTAACTACCCGGCTCTATATAGAGGCCGAAACGGCCGTGGCCCCCACTTGTTAACTGAGCAGCTTCAGAACGACTTGGCCTCTCCAAGCAGCCCTTACCGGCAAATAAACCTTCCATAGCAAAGTATCCCTTCGCAGGCGGCATCGAACCACCGCCGCCAAGGCGGGGAAGTCCGCCCGCCTAGCCAGCCTACCAGCGTTGACCAGAGGAAAATAGGAGCTAGAACCACCCATCTGCCTGGGATCGTCATCCCGCCTTGGTTAAGAATTTTTGCGACAACCTTGAGAAACTTCGTGGAATAGAGCCTTTGGCTGCCAGGCCGGCGGGTTTTACTCGCACAATTCACTCCACATGCAGAGCGAAAGTGAAAGGTACTCCGCGCACTGGTTAGTAGATCATGTTCTTTGAATTGGAGAGCCGTGGCCTCGCTTTGAGCAGACTAAACTCGCGGCAATTCTGGCTCGTGCAGGCGCTTTTCGCGAGGCACACTACTGCTCAGCTCCACGGGTTTCCAGATCCTTGGTGAACCTCAGCCGCGGGCGTTCCTTATTTCTTTATCGATGGAGATGACCGACGATGACCAGCAACATGCCACTGCAAGCGATCGTCAAGGCTGCGCTGGGTTCCCCCTGCGCCGCATGTGGCCAAGCTCTCATATCGCAGTACGCCGGGTGGGACTACCAGGTCGGGGTGTGCTGTCCGGTTTGCCTTGCAATCCGCAACAAGCCTTTGGGTCTGGCCCTGGGCGCGATTCTGCTCGTGATCAAAGAAGGAGCTGAGTTGGCTGAAGCTCCCCCTCCCCGAGTACTGCCCAACAAGCTGCGGCCCTACGCAATCCTTGAAGACTTAGTCCACCGCACGTAGGCCGATTGCCCTACGAAAATCCAAGGAGCAACCCATGTTCGAAGCGTGTTATGTCGACGAAGCCGTAGAAAACCT
>CAZCOV010000025.1:0-30871 GCA_964499975.1 uncultured Thermoanaerobaculia bacterium | reverse complement strand
TGGCTGCTGCGCGCAAGCTGAGGAGGATCTGTTCAATCTCGTCGTGAGTGTGCGGGTGCCGCTTGTAGCGGAAGTAATACTCCCGCTGCTTCAAACCGAAAAGCTTGCGCGAAATGACTTCGGGATCCTTGCCCAGGGCTTTGGCGAGAAGCGCTGCTGCCCTGTGCCCGAGTTCGCGCACCTCCTTCATTTTCTGGCGCGCCAGTTCTTCGTCATGGGTGGCGCGGACTATCCGGCTCATGAACAGCCTGGCCTGGATGTCCACAAAGTGATAATCGCGATGCTTGTGGACCAGCAGTTGCTCTGGCCGAACCGGGTCGGCAAGGACCTCGTGGGTGGCAAGGCTGACCTTTTCGATATAGAGGTCAGGATTGAATTCAGGGGGCAAAGCAGTGGCATCCGTCATCGGCGTCCTCTCATGCGGATCTCCAAGCAGCGGGGTGGCGCGGGTTACGCCGCGAGCCACCGGTGCTGGTTCAGCCGAGGTCAATCTTCGAGCACGAACGAAACTTTCATGTTGACCCGATATTCGACGATCTTGCCGTCCTCGACCACGACTTTTTGCTCGTTGACCCACGCGCCGGAAATGCCTTTGAGGGTCTTAGACGCCCGCGCGATGCCGCGTTCGATCGCGTCCCGGAAGCTCTTGGTCGAGGAGGCGGAAATTTCGGTGACTTTGGCGATAGCCATGGGGGCTCCTTTCAGTCCTGATTGCTGGGTTTGGGGTAGCTTGGTTTTGCTCTGGCCAATGAGCGCCTGTTGCAGAACCGGTCCATCATATCTCACCACCCCTTCATATCTCACCACCCCCAGCGCAAGCGGTAGGGTGCCAGGGATTTTGATGATTTTGAGTATACTTCCGGCGCTGTGCTCGAGAACTTCGTCCGGGAAGCCGTGGTCTTGTTTGGCGTGGCAGTGGTGGTGCTGCTTTTGTGCAGTCGCTTTCGCTTGCCGCCCTTGGTCGGCTTGATCTTCACCGGACTCTTGATCGGCCCCTCCAGCTTGGGGTTGATCTCCGCGGTAGAGGCAGTCGAGCTCTTCGCTGAAATCGGGGTGGTCCTGCTGCTCTTCGTGATCGGCGTCGAGTTCTCCTTGGAGCGTTTGCGGGCGCTGCGCCGACCGTTTTTCATCGGTGGGCCACTGCAAGCCCTGCTCACCACCAGCACCACCGCGCTGCTTGCGCTGGCCTTGGGTTTTTCCCGCGATCAGGCGGTTTTCCTCGGTTTTGTCGTCACCCTTTCGAGCACCGCGATCCTGCTCAAGCTGTTGCACGATCGGCGCGAAAGCGAGACCCCTCAGGGCAATGTCACTTTTGGCGTTTTGATTTTCCAGGACTTCCTGATCGTCCCCATGGTGATCTTGACCCCCATGCTGAGCGAAGCCGTGCCCACCACCGCCCGCGAGTTGATCTGGCGTTTTGCCGGCGCGCTCTTCGCCATGGTTCTGATTTTTGCCACGGCCCGTTTCTTGATGCCCCGGCTGTTCCATCGGCTGGCGGCGACCCGGATGCGTGAGGTGTTTGTGCTAGCCGCGCTCGGTGTGTGCTTGGCCATGGCGTGGACCACCCACACGCTGGGTTTTTCGCTCGCCCTGGGCGCTTTTGTCGCGGGCATTTTGATCTCCGAGACCGAGTACAGCCATCAGGTAATCGCGGATATCGGGCCGTTTCGCGACGTTTTTTCGAGCATTTTTTTTATTTCGATGGGCATGCTGGTCGATGTGCATCTGGCCGCAAGCCGTCTCTTCGTGGTGCTCGGACTCGCGCTCGCGATCGTGCTGGTCAAGGCGCTAGCCGCCGGAGTTGCGGTCCGGGTGCTGGGCTACCCGCTGCGTATCGCGGTGGTGGCAGCCCTGGGGCTGGCACAAATCGGCGAGTTTTCTTTCGTGTTGATGGACGTCGGGCGGACCCATGGTCTGCTCACCGGCGAACGCTTTCAAGTGCTGCTCGCGGCCGCGGTCCTCACTTTGCTGCTCACCCCGGCGTTGGTCCGTTTCGCGCCCGCGGTCGCGGCGTTGGGCTTGCGCTTGCTCCAACGTCCGAACGGACAAGACGCGCCAGCCGCTGCCCGGGGACCATCAGGTCACGTGATCGTGATCGGTTTTGGGGTCAATGGGCAGTTGCTCACCAAGGTCTTGCGTGAGACCCACATCCCTTATGTGATCGTCGAGTTGAGCAGCGAATTGGTGCGCCGCGCGACCCGCGAAGGCGAACCGATCCTCTATGGGGATGCCACTCGGCGCGAGATTCTCGAGCATGCGGGCATTGTCAGGGCCCGGGTGACGGTGTTTGCGATTTCCGACCTCGACGCTCTGCAGCGGAGCATCCGGATCGCCCGGCAGCTCAACCCCGAAGTCGAAATCATCGTGCGCACCCGGGCCGTGCGCGAGATCGAGGGCTTGCACGCGAGCGGGGCCAACCAGGTCATCGCTCAAGAGTTTGAAACCGCGATCGAGATCTTCACCCGCGTGCTCGAACGCTTTCACGTGCCGCGCAATATCATCCGCCAGCAAACCCGCTTGCTGCGCGGTGAGGACTACCGCATGCTGCGGGCGCAAAGCTTCAGCGATCAGGTCTCAGCCGCGCTGCTCGCTTCGTTGGCTGCCGGGACCACCGACTTGTTTTTGGTCGAGGCGGAGAGCTCGGCTGCGGGCAAGACTCTGCGCGAACTCGACTTGCGGCAGCGCACCGGAGTCAGTGTGATCGCCCTGGTGCGCGGCGAGAAGTCCTTTCCGAACCCCTCTCCCGACCTCACGATCGAGGCCAACGATACCCTGGTTCTGGTCGGCAGCCATGCCCAGATCGACCTAGCCTGGAGTGTCCTGGGGCAAGCGGAGTGAGCTGCCGGAATCAGCGGTTGCAGGTCGATCATGAGCGCGCGTCGACCCCAGAGGACAGGCCTGTCCTGTTCAGAAGTCGGGCTGCCTTCGAGGAAGCAGGGATGGGTGGCACGGAAGCGCCGGAAAGGTCCGCTGGCTAGCGCCGGCTGACCTGGTCTCTGGCTTGGCCTCTGACCTGGCCTCAAACTTGCTTAGAGAGTCAAGCGTTGGCTTGCTTCTCTCCAGACTCCTTCTCCTCGCCCGGACCGTCGGGCGAGGAGCTTCCTTGAGCCTGTGGCTTCCGTCCGGCGGGTGTGGAAACTGCAGCCATCTTCTAAGTAACTCCCTGTTTTACCGCCCGATGAACGCCCAAATAACGCCCAACTCGCCCGGGTGACGAGCATCTCCGGGTCTGGGATCCGACCCGGAGATCATACAATCTATGTAAAGTGGTTTTAGAACGGGTTAGGACTTCCAGCCTTGCCGCTTGGGTGGACGCCGGTCTTGACGCGGCCGGGCTTCGCTGACGTTGAGATTTCTGCCCCCCATGTCCCTCTGGTTCAGCGCCTGAATTGCTTCATCGGCACCGCTCTCCATTTCCACAAAACCGAATCCCCGCGGGCGACCGGTTTCCCGGTCAGTGATCAAGTTCACCGAGCCGACTGTGCCGTACTCGGAGAACAAGTCGCGGACTTCGTCCTCAGTTGTGCTGAAGGGTAGGTTGCCGACATAGATCTTCTTGGACATTACTGGCTACTCCTGACCCGCTCCTGTTGCGGGCAAAATCTGGGTGGTTTCCGGGCATACCGGGCTCTACGCTAGTGGGCTGAGACCAAGGGAACTCTGGATGCTGGACTACGCTCAGGAAGGGAAGATGGGTGGAACGATACCGCTTCGGGAGGAAAGTCTGATGATCCGCTGGTCTGACGCTTCCGTTTATCGCGCTGCACGTTGTCGCGTTCCGTTGGTCGCGTTCCGTTTATCGCGTTGGACGTTATCGCGTTCCGTTGGTTGCGTCGGACGCTGTTGCGTTGATGTTGCATTTCGACGCCTCCATTGGACGACCCAACTATAGATGTATAGTAGCATCTCTTAGAGTCAAGTGCAAGGCTATCTTTTGCGGAAGGTTTCCAAGACATCCACCAGGAAACGCAACAAACACCCCCTGAGGCGAAACCGACGGCCGATACCGCTGCGCCGCTGCTCACGTTGGGCAACCGGGACCGGTAAGGCGAATTCGCGCGCAACCGCCATCGTCTGCGCTCCGAGCTCAGGAAAGGACGCTTTGCCGCGCGGACGAAGTCCATCGAAAAGGGCAGGAAAGCCCAGGTGCGGGCAACCGTCAGCGGTGGTCGTGAACAGACCGCGGGCAGCCACTTGCGGGTGGGCAAGCGCCTCTTTGGCCGCAAGCACTGGCGCGCCAGGGATGTCGTGCTCGGCGCACAGGGCTTCCCACTCACTGCGGCTGCGACTGGCCAGCAACTCGGCCACGGCCTGCCGTACGCGCGGACGACTGCTGTACTGAGCAGGCAACAGGTCATGACGGCCGACCGCGCGGCAGAACCGCTGCCAGAACTTGGGTTCGAGCGCGGCTAAAGCGAAAAGGCCACCATCGTGGGTGGAGTAGAGGTCGTAGCAGGGAATGCCGCCGGTGAGCAGCAGCGCCTCACCGACCACCTTCGGGCCGTCCGCTTCACTGGCCCAAGCCGTGAGGTTGGCATGCCCGGCGGCATCGAGCAGGGCCTGGTCGATCCAGCAGCCGGCCCCATCCTGCTGACGGCGGAATAGCGCTGCCAAAACCGCACTGGTGGCGCTCCACGCCCCCACGATGTCCGCCACCTGGATCGCCGGCATGGCGCCCCGCCCGGCCAAACTGCCGGCAATCGCCTGATAGGTCAAATCATGCCCGGCGCGCGCCGCCAGCGGGCCGGTCTGGCCCCAACCGGTGAGCGAGCAAAGGATCAGCCGTGGGAAGCGCTGACGCAAGTGCGCTGGATCGAGGCCCAACCGCGCGAGCGTGCCCGGCCGAAAGCTCTCGACCAAGACATCGGCCTGGGTCAACAGCTGACCCAGACTGGCTCGCGCGGGCTCCTGCTTGAGGTCCAAGGCGATGCTCTCATGGCCTCTGAGCAGCAAGGTCGCGAGCGCGCTCTGACCGTCCCGCCGCGGGATCGCGTGCCGTACAGGATCGCCCAAGGTCGGCTCTTCGACCTTGATCACCCGCGCGCCGAGGTCGGCCAGCAGGCGGCTGATCAGCGGACCGGGCAAATGACGGCTGAGGTCAATGACCAAAATGCCGGAAAGCGGCTGGGCCGGATCAGGCATTCGCGGGGGTTACCGTTCGACCACCATGGCGCAACCGTTGCCGCCTTGGGCGCACACTGTGATCAAGCCAAATTCGAGGTCGCGGCGCTGGAGTTCAGCGAGCATCTGGATCGTCACCCGGCCGCCAGTGGCGCCAAAGGGATGGCCGATCGCGATCGAACCGCCGGAGACATTGCAGCGATCGAGGTCGATCTCCCCCACCGCCTCGCTTCGGCCCAGCTCGTCTTGCGCGAACCGGCGCGAGGCCAAAGCCTTCATGTTGGACAGGACCTGGGCCGCAAAAGCTTCGTGCATTTCGACCAAGGCGATCTCTTTGAGCTTGAGCCCAGCGCGCTCAAGCGCGAGGGGTGCAGCATAAGCAGGACCTTGCAACAGCTGGGTACCGGGATCGAGGGCAGCATACGCATAGGACCGCAGAAACCCCAGCGGCCGATACCCCAAGGCCTTGGCCTTTTCTTCGCTCATCAACAGAAGGGCGGCTGCACCATCGGTCAACGGACTGGAATTCCCTGCGGTGAGCGTGCCATAGGCGCGATCAAATACCGGTTTGAGCTGTCCCAAAGCAGCCAGGGAAGTGTCCCCCCGCACGCCGGTGTCGTGGTTGATCACCCGATCGTACCCCGGTTCGGGAAACGTCGGGACGATCTGTTCGGCAAAGTGACCCAGCGCAAAAGCCCCGGCCGCGCGCTGGTGCGACAGCAAGGCGATCTCGTCTTGGGCCTGACGGGAAATGGCGTTCTCTTTGGCCATTTTTTCGCAGGACTGCCCCATGCTGAGGCCGGTCGTGTATTCGGCGATCGCGGGTGGCACCGGCTTGAGGTCACGGGGACGCAGCCGGCTCAGGATGCCGATTTTCTGCGTCACGGAGCGCGCTCGGCTCATTTCGATGAAGCGTTGTGAGGCGCGGCGCGAGTAAACGATCGGGACGCTCGACAACGACTCAGCACCCCCGACCAGGACCACGTCGGCCTGACCGGTGAGGATCGCTTCAGCGCCTTGGGTGATCGCCCGGTTGGCCGAGGCACAGGCGAGGTTGACCGTGATGCCCGGAATGGTCTTGGGCAACCCAGTGCGGAGGATCACTTCCCGCCCCAAATTGGGGGCATAGAGCGCGGGCACCACCACCCCAAAAATCGAGAGCTCGATCTCGCGGGGGTCGAGCGCGGTACGGTGGATCAGGGCAGCTACCGGAACGCTCGCCAGATCGACGACGTCCATGGCTGCAAAATCGGTCCCGGCCTTGACAAAAGGGGTGCGGCAGCCGGCGACGATCGCCACTCGCCCATGCGCTCCCTTGAGCTTGTGCTGGCGCACTTTGGCGATGGCAGGCGCCTGCCCCGGACCGCGGGTCCACACTGCATCCGCGTCCTTGAGCGCGGCCCGCACCGCGGTCACCGTTTCCCCTGACTCTGAACCCACCCTCACCGCTGCCCGCTCCATCATCGCGCCTCCTTTGCATCCTCGCGGTAAGCCTAACGCAACTGCGGAGAAAACACAGCCCACGCCCACCGCGCCCCACCAAGGACCGCCCCTGCTGGAGCGACAACAGCCAGCAGCCGTGGGGTTGCCCCCAGTCAGCTGAGATAAATGCTCCGCTGGTGACAGAAACATCCTGAGGGGGAAATAATGTCGACGTCTCACCCATCAGTTCACAAATTGACCTCGGACGCAGAGTTTGATCTGATGACGGAGCAAGTTCTGGTGTCTGGTTTGCATGAGATAGGTCCTGCGGAGGTGATGGCGCGCTCCGCCGCAAAGGTTGAGGGTTTATACCAGGACCACCTAGTGCAACCCGCAGCGCTCGCGAGCTGCCAGGATCGACTTGATCGGACGCTGAGTGTGAAGCAAGAACGTACCTCTTTCGAGCCCGCAACCATGGAAGTTTCGAGCCTTCCGGAAATCGACCAGACCGTCGAGTTCGCCCTCGACAGCTTCTATCCGTGTCAGCACAAGGCTTTGCCGGGAGACGCAGCGGTTGAAGCCGCGATCATCGTCATTGCCCATCCTGACAGCGAGCAGCTGGGGACCCGTTACCGGTTACCCCCTTGCGGCTCCCTCGAACTCGGCCGCGCCACTTTCGCGGGCGTGAATCTGGCGAACGTCTTGTCGGTCTCGCGGCTCCATGCGCGCTTGGAGCATCGGGGCCAACAAGTCGAGATCGAGGATCTGGCCAGCACCAACGGCACGTTCGTCAACGATCGCAAACTGACCGGGCGGCAGGTCTTGCACAGCGGGGATCGCTTCCAGGTGGGAGCCGTGCATTTCAAGTTCCTGCACGAGGCCGATCCGGAGCACGCCTACTATGAAGCGATTTATCACCTGGTGATGTGCGATGGTCTGACCCAGGCTTACAATAAACGCAAATTTGATGAAGAGATGCAGCGGGAATTCGCCCGCGCCCGCCGCCACCACCGTCCCCTCTCGCTGATCCTTTTCGACCTCGACCACTTCAAGAGAGTCAACGACACCCATGGTCATCTGTGTGGCGACTTCGTGTTGCAGCAGATCGCACGCTTGACCCGAGAGCACCTCCGTCCGGAGCAGGTCTTTGCCCGGGTCGGGGGTGAGGAATTCGTCATTCTCAGCCCGGAAATGCAACTCCACGAAGCCAGAATCCTCGCGGAAAAACTGCGGCGTCGGTTCTGCCAGGAAGAGTACCGCTATCCCGAAAAGTCCTTGCGCATTACTTGCTCGTTCGGGGTGGTTGAGTTGCTGGTGTCGATGCAAGACCCCAAGGACCTCTACGATGCGGCGGATCGCGCGATGTACCGCGCTAAGCACCAAGGCCGCAATCGGGTAGGTGCGCAGGCTGAAGCAGATTAAGGCCGACGCAGCAACAACTTCCCATTCCGGCATCCCATCTTGAGGCCACCTGCGACCGATCCTCGAACGCAAAATCCTCGAATTAGCGGACGCGCGTTTCGTAGTAGGATCGGCAGCCATGGCGGTTGAAGTTGGGCATCAGCTGGGACGCTATCGCATCGAGGCCAAACTCGGGCATGGGGGCATGGCCGAGGTTTTTCGCGCCACAGACCTCCAGCTCGAACGCAAGGTGGCGATCAAGGTCATCTTGCCGATGTTTACTTCCGATAGCCAAGCGCTCGCCCGTTTTCAGCGGGAAGCGCGCACGATCGCTGCCCTCGAACACCCCTACATCCTCCCGATTTATGATTTCGGTGACGACCAGGGCTTACCTTACCTGGTCATGCCGTTGATCGAAAACGGAACCCTCGGGGATCGCTTGAACGGCGAGCCCTTGCCCCCCCGTCAGGCCCTGATCTGGTTGCGCGAACTGGCAGAAGCCCTGGATGCAGCGCACAGCGCCGGCATCTTGCACCGCGACATCAAACCCGCCAACGTGCTCATCGGCCGACAAGACCATGTCTATCTCGCGGATTTCGGCATTGCCAAGCTGGGCGAGGCAACCACCCGTCTGACCCGCACCGGCATGATCGTCGGGACGCCGCTGTACATGGCACCGGAAGTGGCGGGCGGCGAGGACGCAACCGCAGCTGCCGACCGCTACTCTTTGGCCGTGATGGCTTATGAAATGTTGACTGGGAGGCCGCCGTTTGCCGGCGAAAACGTCCTCTCGATCCTCCACCAGCACGCCACCAAGCCGGTGCCGCCGGCCACTGAGCAGGCAGCCCACCTGCCGCCCGACATCGACATGACCCTGGCCCAGGGCCTAGCCAAAGAACCCAGCGAGCGACCGACCAGTTGCACCGAGTTCATCGAAGCCCTGCGCTTACAACTTGCGAGCAACGAAAGCGATCTGCTGCCCCCGCTCGACAGCTTACCCACCCTCGCCTTGCCCGCAACCTCTGGCACCACCCCAGCGCCGCCGCGAGCACGATCAGCGTCGCTCCGTTCGGTCGCGGGAACACCCGTCAGCGCTGCGGCAACCTCCACGAGTCAGCGGTCGGCGGGCCAAACATCGGCGGGCCAGCCGTCGGCGGGCCAGCCGTCGATCGCCATGGCGACGCCAAGCGCCGGATCGCGGCAGGGCGTATGGGTCCTGGGGGGCCTCGCGGTTGCTGTCGGCCTAGCCCTGTGGCTGACGCACAAACCCGCCCCGCCGGCTTCCCCACCGCAGCATCCGGCGGGTTCGTCAGCTGCACCGTCTGGGAGTCCGCCGACCGCCCCAGCCCCTCCCGCGCCAGCGTTCCCGCAACCGACCGCCGCCCATCCTGGCCTGCGCGAACCCGTGCCTGGAGCAGACGCCCCTGCAGTTGCCGCACCGTCCTCCGGCGACGAGGCAGGGGATCCGGCACGCCCGCCGGACGATCTTGGGGCGTCGGCAAGCCCGCCCGGTGGAAGCACCGATTTCGTCCCTGCGGAGCTCAGCACCGAGCCCGAATCCGCACGGCGCTTGCGGCCAGGTGATGCTTTGCGCCAAGGCGGGAGCCGGTCGCGACCAGAGTTCGCAGATGCGCGAACCGACGCTTTTCCCGGAGGAAAACTGCGCGAGCTTTGGCTCAACCCGCGCTTTGACGAGTTGCGCAACTTGGAACAACGGATGTCCGCGGAGCACTTCACCCAGTTGCTTGCAACCGCCCAACAAGTCGCGGACTTGCACCCTGCCTATACGCCGGCCACGCTTTTGCAGAACTTTGCCCGCGGTGGGCTGGCCTATCTTGAAGGCGACGCCCAAGCAGCGGGGAAAACCCTCCAGGACCTGGCCCGCAACCCGCAAGGAGCGCAGATTTGGAGCACTGGCCCCTTGCTGCTGCTGCGTCAATCACCGCGGATGGCCGCGGGCTTTACCGGCTGGGAGGTCGCCTTGGGTTATGGCGATCCTCTGAGGCAAGCAGGGGCTGCGCTTTCGCCTGAGCTGGCGACCGCAGGCGCCGACCCCTACTTGCTCACCAGCCGCGCGCTTCTCCACCGCCTCGACCACCAGTCCGCAGATAGCTTCAAGACCGCCGCGCGGGCCTGGGAAGGTGCCAGCTCCACGGGTCAGCGCGAACTCGCGGCGTATGCTGCCTGGCTTGCGGGCAGCGCCGCGGCTGAGCGCAGCCAGCCTGCAGAAGCCTGGACCTGGTTAAAGCGGGCAGCCGCCAATCCCTCGCCCGCAACCGCTGGACTGGTCTTCGCGATCGCGCGGCAAGCGCTGCGCAATAACCACCCAGACGAAGCGGGTCGCCTGCTGCAAGATGCTTGCGCTGCGGGCTTTCTCCCGGCTTGCGAAATGGCCAAGCGGCAGGGCCGTCCGCGCCGACCGCTTTAATCCAAAGTTTGCGCCGCAACGACAACTCGTGCAGGAATCGCCGTGCTTCACGACCTCCACATCCGCAACCTAGCTGTGCTCGAAGCGGCCGCGATCGAGTTCGGCCCGGGCTTCAACGTACTCTCGGGCGAGACCGGAGCGGGCAAATCAATCGTGGTGGATTCGCTGTCCCTGCTCGCAGGCGGACGGGCGAGCAGCGAGCTGATCCGCACGGGAGCTGAAGGGCTGGTGGTCACCGGCGTGTTGCAGCCGGACGGCGACACCTGGCGTCAAATCCTGAGTGCAGCCGGGATCGCAGTCGAAGGTGACGAACTGGTGATTCGCCGCGAGATCAGCCGCAGCGGGCGCAACCGGGTTTTCGTCAATGATCAGCCGGTGACCTTGAAGCTGCTCAGCGAGCTGGCCCCGCTGCTGCTGCGCATCCATGGCCAGCGAGAAGAACTCGGGCTGGTCGCGCCGGAACTCCAGCGCACCTGGCTCGATCGCTGCGGCGGCGCCGAAGCCGAGCGTCTGCTGCGCCGGGTCGAGGAGTGCTACTCCCAAGTGCAGACCTTGCTCGACCGCCTGGCCCGCTTGAGCGGTGACGAGCGCCTCCGCCAGCAGCGAATCGACCTCTTGCGCTACCAGCTGAACGAAATCGACGCAGCCGGGCTTAAGCTCGGCGAAGAAGAGGTCTTGCGCCGCGAGCGCGAAGTCCTGCGCCACAGTGAAATCATTCAGCAAGCCCTAGCCCAGGCTGCGGAGAGCCTGTTCGACCGCGAAGCTGCGGCGTACTCCGAACTGGCGCGAGCCGGCCAGGGATTGCGCGCGATCGAACGTTTCGATCCGCAAGTGCGGGACTGGGTGATCGAGCTCGATGAAATCCGCGTCCGCTTGGGTGAACTGGCAACACCGATTCGCCGCCATTTCGAGCAAATCGAAGCGGATCCAGCCCGCCTGGCAGAGATCGAGGATCGGCTTTCAACCCTCGAACGCCTGTTCCGTAAATATGGAACGAACTCGGAAGCGGTGCTGCGCGAGCGGCAGAGTTTCGCGACCGAGCTGAGCGAAATCGTGGGTGATGCCACTTCGCAAGATGAATTGCAAACAACGGTCGAGCAGGCGCTGGTCGATTATCGGGACGCTGCCCTGGCACTACGCAGCGCGCGGCAACGGTGGGCGCTCGGCTTGGCGCAAGGAGTCAAGCGCGAGATGCGGGATCTGGCTTTGGGCAACGCCCGTTTCGAAGTGCATCTGGAGCTGCGACGGCGGGATACGAGCCCGCTGCAGATCGACGGGCTGGCCGTCGATTTCGCGGAACACGGCGTCGATTCCGTGAGCTACTTTTTTTCGCCCAACCCGGGGGAGGAACTCCGTCCCCTCGCCAAAGTCGCTTCCGGCGGTGAACTCTCGCGCCTCTATTTGGCGGTGCAGCTGGCGGTCCAGAGCCATGCGCAGCATGGTTTCCCGGTGACGCTGGTCTTTGACGAAGTCGACTCCGGGATCAGCGGCGCTGAGGCTGCGCTCCTCGGCAGCAAGTTGAAGCGGCTGGCCCAGGGCGGTCAGGTGCTGGCCGTCACCCACTTGCCGCAAGTCGCGAGCCAAGCGGACCTCCACTTCAAGGTCAGCAAACGGGTCCACAAAGGGCGCACCCACACTGAGATCGCAAGCCTCGCAGCAGAAGCGCGGGTGGAAGAAGTCGCGCGTATGCTCGCCGGGAGTGAGGTTACCGCCCTGTCGTTATCCCATGCGCGGGAGCTCATCGCAGGAGTGGGAGCTTGAGCTGGCGGCTGTGGCACTTTGGCGCAGCCGTCGAGGAACTGCGGGCCCACCTCGCCCAAGGTGGCTTGCTCGCGCTTCCCACCGAGTCGACTTACGCGTTGGCGGCTGACCCGCGGGACGCACGAGCGGTGTCTGCGCTGTACCGGCTGAAAGGCCGTGCAGCGAACAAGCCGCTGCCGGTCGTGATCGGCGATCTCGCTCAGCTGGACTTGCTCGGGATTCCGCGCGACTTGCCCGCAGTTGCAGCCGTGGCCCAGCTGTGGCCAGCCGCCTTGAGCGTGGTCCTGCCGCTAAGAGCGCCGCTCCCTGCAAGCGCTGGCACCCCCACTCTGGCCGTGCGCATCCCCGACCACCCGGCTCTCTGTCAACTGCTCCGTGCGCTGGGATCGCCGCTGACCGCGACCAGTGCCAACCCCGCAGGAGAACCGCCAATGCTCTCGCTGACCGAGCTCTTGCCCTGGCTGGCCGCGGCTCGCGCCGAGGTGATCGTGGTCGACGGCGGGGATTTGCCTGGGGGTCCCCCTTCGACGCTCGTGGCCTGGCGCAATGACGAGTTCGCAGTGCTGCGGCCAGGACGTTTTCCGCTGGCAAGCTTGCCGCAACAGCCCCTGGAGATAGCGCCTGCGGCCAGCCCACCCGCAACCGATAACGCAACCTATGCCACGCCTTCCGCAAAGGATTCGTCGATGCACCAATCTGGGGTCGCCCGTTCGGTGGCTCGAGCTGTTCTCCTCGCCGCGCTGACTTGCGGCGGCTGGCTCGGAGCACCACAAGTTCTCGCACCACAAGTTCTCGCTCGATCTGATCAACCCCCCGCAGTCGACGCTGCGACGAGCTCGCCCGGGGATACACATGAGCTCCCGATCATCACGGTCGATGAAGTACGTCCTGGACAGAAGGGGTATGGGCTCTCGGTCTTTGCGGGTTCCGTGCCGGAGCGTTTTGAAGTCGAGGTCATCGGCGTCTGGCGCAACCCGGTTCCCGAGCTCAGCTACATCTTGACCCGCTTGAGCGGAATGGGCCTCGAACGCAGCGGGGTGATCGCGGGCATGAGCGGTAGTCCGGTCTACTTCGACGGTCGCCTGGCGGGTGCGGTCAGCTTTGGCTATGCCTTTGGCCTTGACCCGATCGCCGGCATCATGCCGATCCAGGCCATGCGCAAGCTGGCGCACTTGCCCGCGGCAGAACCTCCGAGCAGTAGTGCCCTGGCCGCGGCCGGCTTGAACGCGGCTGGCACCTTGACCGGCTTGAACGGCTTGAACGCGGCTGGCACCTTGACCGGCTTGAACGGCTTGAACGCGGCTGGCACCTCGCTGACGCTGCGCGATCTCCTGCCCAAAGCCCAATCCGACGAACGCTTGCACCAGATGCTGACCCAGGCGCTCGCCCGCTTGAGCCCGGTCGCGGGCGCTGGGGGGCGCCCGGCCTTGCTCTATGGCGCCTCCGGCTTTGGCGAAGCTGCCCGCGACCTTTTGACCCAAACACTCGGTCCCCTCGCGCCCATGGGACGCCTGCCTGCGAGTCAGCTGGCCGCGGGCAGTGGAGCTCCGTCCAGCGAACTGGTACCCGGCGGCGCGGTGGCGGCGGTCCTGGTCGAGGGAGACTTAAGCTTGGCGATCTATGGCACCATCACCGACCGCAGCGGCGACGGCATCCTCGCTTTTGGCCATCCGCTGTTTGCGACTGGACCGGTGGCCATGCCCATGGGATCGGCCGAAGTGATCACCGTGATTAACAATCAGTCGAACTCGTTCAAGCTGACCAATGCTGGACCCATCGTCGGCGCCTTCGACCAGGACCGGCAAGCTGGGGTCCATGGCCAGCTCGGCCGCCTGGCCCCGACGTTTCCCCTCGCAGTGCGGCTCTCCGGGTTGACTGCGGCAGAGTATCACGTGCGGGTGGCAGCCATGCCCGACCTGTGGCCGTCCTTGCTCGCCATCACAGTTTTGGGCGGAATCAACTCCGCAACCTATTCGACCGGGGCCCAAGGGCTTGACCTCGAAGCCCGCTTCACCCTCGCCAACCATGACGACTTGACCCTGAATCAAAGCCTCGATGGCAATCAAGCGGTGCTTCAGGGCGTGGTCTTCTTGCTCAGCGTGGCGCAGTTGTTGGCACAAAACAGCTTTGCCGAACTCACAGTTGACGCGATTGATGTGGCAGTGACCCAAGCCGCGGTTCCCCGCACCGCTGCTTTGCTCGAGGCCCGGGCCGCGCGCACTCGGGTGGCACCCGGCGACCGCGTCCCCATCACCCTCGAAATCCAGCCTCACCGCGGCACTAAGACCCGGCACACCTTCGAATTTCAAGTGCCCGAACGCATCCCCGATGGCCCGCTGATCTTGCTCGTCGGCGATGGCGTCAGCATGGACGAGGCGCGGTTGACCCTTGCCCCGCAACCCACCGACACCTTGGCGCAAACCCTGCGCCAGCTCCAGTCCTTGAACTCGCGGCGCGAGCTGCAGGTGGTCGCGATCCGTCAAGGGGCTGGCTTGGTGCTGGCAAGTTCCACCCTGCCGCAGCTGCCGCCGTCGATGCAGGCGCTGCTCAACAGCGGTGGCAGCCCGGCTGGCACCCCTTTGACGCTGCAGATCGTCGCCGAGCAAACCCGCCATGAGCCACGTCCGGTCGAAGGCTTGCTGCGCGTCGATCTCGAGGTCAAACGCCGTCCCGATTGAACCGACGCAACCCGAGAGGCCCAGACCAGCACTAAACCGAGATGACCGCCACGCGATGACCGCCACGTGATCCCCCAGATGATGGCAAAGGAGTGCCCGTGAACCGTCGACTCTCTATCCCTTGTTGCGGTGTTCTGCTCGCCGCTCAGCTCAGCGCAACTGAGGTCAAGATTTTCCGCACCGATTCCCAGGAAGGCTTCCTCGCGGGCACCCGCGATGGGGTGAGCGTGACCCCAGAAGGAGCCTTGCAATTGGCGCAGCAGTTGCGGCGACTGACCACCCTCGAAGAACCCTTCCTGTTCAGCGCGGCAGCTTTGCCGGACGGCTGGGTTTTGGGCAGTGGCAACGCGGGCAAGGTGCTCAAGGTCGATGCCCAGGGTCAGGCCCTCACCCTGTGGACCGCACCCGAGCCCGAAGTCTTTGCGGTGTGGGCCGATCCCGACGGCACCGTCTTCGCTGGCACCTCTCCCGACGGCAAGGTCTACCGCCTGCGGGGTGAAACCGGTGAAGTGGTTTTCGATCCGCCGGAACGCTACATCTGGGACTTAGCGCGCGATGCTGCCGGAAATTTGCTGGTGGCGACTGGCCTTGAAGGTCGCCTTTACCGCCTGCCCAAAAGCGGAACAGACACGTCAGCTCCCGCGGTGCTGTTCACCAGCAATGACAGCCACGTGCGCACGATCGAGCCGCTTGCAGACGGTGCCATCCTCGTCGGAACCGCCGGGCAAGGAATGATCGTCCGCCTCGAACCCAATGGTCAAAGCAAAACCCTCTACGATGCGCTGCAACCGGAAGTCCTGGCCTTGGCGCCCAAACCCGACGGCGGGGTCTTCGCTGCCTTGCTCGCCTCAGAAGCGAGTTACGTCGACCTCCAAGCCCCCCGGTCCAACTCGGGCAAGGAGAAAGAAGGCGCAGAGGTGGTGGTTTCTCCCCAGGAACCCACAGTCGGCTCCCGGGGCAGCGGCACTACCGGACCGCGCAGCGTGATCGTCTTGCTCACCCCTCAGGGTACCGTCGAAGAAGTGACCGATTTCGCCGATGAGACCGTGCATGCCCTGGCTTTTGCTCGGGGCCAGCTGTGGATTGGCACGGGTCAAGGCGGCAAGCTCTACCGCTTGCACGACGACCAGCGGATCCTCGAACATGAGCTGCTCGATCGGCAGATCACCGCGCTGGTCCCCGGCCCGGCAGGTGTGGCCGTGGTGACCACTGACGGCGCTGCCCTCTATCAACTCGACAGCCAACTCGTCACCGAAGGCACCTACACCAGCCAGATCCTCGATGCTGGCCAGCCCGCACGCTTTGGCTCGGTATTGCTGTGGGGTGAGCTGCCGGGAAAAAACCTGGTCGATATCAGCTGCCGGAGCGGGATGAGCAGCACTCCGGACGCTACCTGGAGCGAGTGGTCGCTGCCGCAGTCCGGCGCCGAAGCCGCGTTGGGCCAAGTTCCGGCCGGACGCTACGTCCAGTGGCGAGCCCGCTTGCGGCGCGACGGACAGCGCAGCCCGCGGCTCGCGGCGGTCGAACTCTCCTACCGCCAGCACAACCAGCGGCCGGTGATCCAGCAACTCGAAGTGCTCGAACCCGGCCAGATCCTGGTCCCCAACAACTTCAATCCCAGCAACCAGACTTTCGAGCCCTGGAGCCCCAACCGCGAAGGCATTTTCACCTCGCTCAAGCCCGCAGCAGAAAACGATGAGGGCCGCCTCAAGACGTTGTGGAAAAAAGGCTACCGGACGCTCCGCTGGCAAGTCGAGGACGCCAACGAAGACACCCTGGTCTATGCGCTCGAGTTTCGCCGCGACGACCGGGCGGACGAGTGGCTGCCAGTGGTGACCGAACTCAACGAAACCTACTACAGCTTTGACGCCACCGTGATTCCGGACGGCCTCTACCGCTTCCGCTTGCGCGTCACGGATCAACCGTCCCATGCTGCAAGCGAAGCCCTGACCACGGAACGGACCACTCCGCCGGTGACCGTCGACCACACCCCGCCAACCCTCAAATCGCGAGCGCGGCGCGGGGATCTCCTCGAAGCCGTGGTCGAAGACACGCTCAGCCCCTTGCGCGAAGCCATGATCAGCATCGATGCTCGGGAATGGCAACCGGTCATGGTCCAGGACGGCTTGCTCGACGGCCGGCAAGAGACCCTGCGCGTCACGCTGACCGCAGAAACCCGCCTGGTGTTGCTGCGGGTGACCGATGCGGCGTGGAACGTGGTAACTTTCAACCTGCTTGCAGCGACCGCAAAATAACCGAGCAAGCCAGCGAGAAAGCACTTGGCGACGCTAAATGCCTTAGCGCAACGAAATGCCTTAGCGCAACGAAATGCCTTAGCGCAACGAAATGCCTTAGCGCAACATGCCTTGGCGCAACATGCCTTGGCGCAACGAAATGCCTTGGCGCAACGAACAGGAGCTTCGAGATGCGCATTGCCGTCTACCCTGGATCGTTCGACCCCATCCACAACGGCCACCTCGACATCATCGCGCGCTGTCGTCCCCTCTTCGACCAGCTGGTGGTCGCCGTGCTGCGCAACACGGCCAAGCAAGAGCCGCTCTTCAGCGTCGAAGCGCGGGTGGCGATGATCCGTGGTCTGCTCAAAGATTGTCCTGAATGTCGGGTCGAGACCTTTGACGGCCTGCTCGTCCACTTCATGGAACGGGTTGGCGCGCGGGTCACCGTGCGCGGGCTGCGCGCGGTTTCCGACTTCGAAGCTGAATTCCAGATGGCACTGATGAACCGCCACCTCGATCCTCGGGTTGAAACGGTGTTTTTGACCCCAAAAGAAGAGTACAGCTATCTTTCCAGCCGCCTGGTCAAGGAGGTCTACTTGCTGGGCGGCAGCCTCGAAGGCCTCGTCCCGGAAGTTGTCCTGCGCCAGATGCCACCCCGCCCAGAAAAGCCATGAGCCACCGCGAGACGCCACGATTGTCAGCCTACCCTCAGCTGCGAGACAAACCGTGCGCTGAGCCGCCAGGGGACCCAGCAAGCAGCCTCACCCGTTCACCGATTTGGAGCAGGCATCCAATCTGCTGGATCCGCAAGCCGGTCAACGCCAACGGATAACCGCTGGACGTGCCACCCAACTTCGGTATATGATCCTCTAAACCACGGTCTGCCGGGCATCAAGGCGGGTTCAGCTGCTCTCGAGCGAACGTGGCTTGACGTGGCACCTGACTTGCTTCACTGACCTTGTGGGTTGTGGATTCGCAATTGCCAGCACAGCTGAGGACTTCAGATTTACGTGAAGAACCACGCAAAACCAATTCCACCAAGCGTGTCAAGACCGAAGGTCGTCGAGACCGAGTTTCGTCAAGACCGAGTTTCGTCAAGACCGAGTTTCGTCAAGGCAGAGTCTGGGCAGCGCCACTTCTCATCATGATCCAAAGATCTCTGTTGTACCCTCAGTACAGTTGTTTGGTTAGCTTAGTTGAACTAGGTCAGTTAGCTTTAGAGTTGCGTAGAGCAAATTGTGTAGAGCAAATTGTGTAGAGCGAAATTGTGTAGAGCGAATTGTGTAGAAGTTGTGTAGAAACGCCCGATAGTCGGGCAGACCGAATCAACAACCAGGAGGAAAAGAACCGATGACTAATTCCAGTGTTTGGCGTCGTTCCTTGGCGCTGGCAGTGACCTTGCTGCTCGCGATCTCAGGGGCTGCGCTCGCGCAAGAAACAGGTAGCCTGTATGGCCGCGTCACCGACAACAACGGCGAACGGCTTCCAGGCGTCACCGTGACCCTGAGTGGCGTTGGCGCCGCCCAGGTGCAGGTGACCGAGGCCGAAGGTGAATTCCGTTTCATCGGCCTGGATCCCGGCACCTACAAGATCGAAGCGGCGCTCAACGGTTTCAGCACCGTGGTCTACGAAGCGGTCAGCATTCGCGTCGGCCGCAGCACCACGATCGAGCTGAAACTCAGTCCGGCGATCGAAGAGACGATCACCGTCACCACGGAGAGCCCCTTGCTCGACGAGCGCAAGATCTCCTCGGGAATGCAGGTCACTCAGCTCGAGCTGCAGAAGATCCCCTCGGCTCGCGACCCCTGGTCGCTGGCCAACCAGACCCCGGGCGTGGTCATGGACCGCGTCAACGTCGGGGGCAGCGAGAGCGGCCAGCAGCCGAACTTCGTGGGCCTTGGCTCGAACAGCGCCCAGAACGTGTTCATGATCGATGGCGTAGACATCACCGACCAGTCAGCTCAAGGTGGTTCGTCGACCTACTTCGGTTTTGAGCAATTTGAAGAAATGGCTTTCTCCACCGGCGGAACGGACATCGAGATCCAGACCCCTGGCGTGCAGATCAGCATGGTCACCCGGCGCGGCACCAACGAGTGGCGCGGTTCGGGTTCCTACAATTTGACCGACAAAGAGACCCAGGCCGGCGACAACCTCGACCGTGGCGACTTGCCGCCCGGGCAGACCGCGAGCGGCGGCGAGCTCACCGGCAACTCGATCGACAAGATCACCCAGTGGGGCGTCGAAGCCGGTGGCTTCGTGATCAAGGATCGCCTCTGGATTTGGGGTTCGCGCGACCGCAATGACATCAACCAGCAAGTATTTGGCGGGTCCATCGACAATACCAAGCTGAACAACGATGCAGCGAAGCTGAACGCCCAGATCACCAACTCGAACTCCTTCATTTTCACCTGGAACAAAGGCGAAAAAGTCAAGACCGGTCGTGATGCCGGCCCGACGCGCCCCCCGGAGACCACCTTCAACCAAGGCGGTCCGTCGCCTCTGCGGAAGTTCGAGGACACTCACGTTTTCAATTCCAACTTCTTCCTCACCGGCTCGTGGTCCAACATGAGGGGTGGCTTCTTCCTCGAACCCCAAGGTGGTCGTGACACCAACAATTTCTATCAAGATGCCGATGGTGTCTATCACGGCTCCTACTACTTCCTCGAAACCAGCCGCCCCAGCCAGCAGTGGAAGGTCGACGGTTCGGTGTTCTTCGCCACCGGCAAGGCCAATCACGAACTCAAGTTTGGTGGCCGTCGGCGGACCGCGGACAACTCCTCGCTGTGGGGTGCTCCGGGTAACGGCGTGATCACCTACGCTGGTGAGCTGTTCGGGCTGGAGCCTCCCACCGTCCTCGCTTATGCCTGGCGTTTGAAGGATACGCGCAGCCAGGTGCGGCAGGAAGCGTTGTGGGTGCAAGACACCTTCACCACCGATCGCTTGACCGTCAACGTCGGCCTGCGCATGGACAATCAGGACGGTTTCAACAAGGCTTCTGCGGTTCCCGGCAGCCCGTTCGGTAACAACCTGACGGCCGTTGATTTCCCGGGCAACGAACCCCCCTTCGAATGGAACGAGATCCTGCCGCGCATCGGCGTGACCTATGCCATGGGCGCTGAGCGTAAGACCCTCCTCCGCGGCAGCTATGCGGCTTTCTCGGATGGCCTGGGCAATGCGCTGGTCGAAGAAATGAATCCGACGGGCTTCTCCTTCGGCATCTACGCCGGCCAGGACTTGAATGGCAACCACATCCTCGAACCGAGCGAGCCGAAGGAATTCCTGACCCCGGTCGGCTTCACTCCGGGTGGCAATCCGAATGTGGCCGTGCATAGCATTGATCCCGACCTCGAAGCGGTCGTAACCCAGGAACTTACGCTGGGCATCGAGCATGCTTTCCTACCAGAGTTCGTGGCCGGTGCAACCTTGACCTACCGTAAGGCTGATGACTATTACCATCAGCAAGAGTTGTGGGAGGATCCCAGCGGCGTGGTCCGGCCGATCCGCGCGTCGGACTACTACCTGGAAAGGACGCGCACAGGCATCCTCCCCAATGGGGATCCCTTCAGCGCGCCGGTGTACTCGGTGAAGCCTGGTTTCACCGATACGGGCGCCATTTTCCTGACCAACTCGGATCGTAGCCACACCTATAAAGGCTTGACCTTGAGCGCGACCAAACGGCTTTCCAACAAGTGGATGCTGCGCGGTCACTTCACCTTCTACGATTGGGAATGGGATATCGGCCGCGGTTTCCTCGACCTCGATGATCCGACCGATGTGCTCAACGAGAACGATGAGAACCACGAGTACACCAACGACGATAACGCGATCTTCGCTGATCTGGCGGGTGGTTCTGGCAATGTGGACGTGTTCTTGAACAGCACCTGGTCGTTCAACGTCGCAGGCCTGTACCAGCTGCCGATGGGCTTCAATGTGGCCGCCAACATCAACGGCCGTGAAGGCTATCCCGTGCCTTTCTACCTGCGCAGTTCCCGTACCAATGGCGGCACCGTGAGTGTTCAGGCGTCTGAAGTCGACGCTTTCCGGGTCGACGACTTGTACACCATCGACGCGCGGGTCGACAAGGAGTTCACGATCGGTGACTTCGGCTTCACCGTCAGCGTTGACATTTTCAACCTGCTCAACGAGGGCACGGTCCTCCAGGTTGAGAACAATGTCGGTGCTGGCCGTGGTGGCTTCGTCGATCAGATCCTGTCACCGCGGATCGCCCGCGTTGGCGTCCGCCTCCACTTCAGGTAAGTCTCACTCATTCTCGTTTGACCTCAACCGCCGGAGTCGTCCGGCGGTTTTTTTTTGCGCTGGCGCGCAGTACACTCTGGGGCGCGGATGGCGGCGACTTCCGTCGATTCGTGCCGCCGCAAGGAGAAGAGAATGCCTAAAATGAAAAGCGCGCATTTCGTTCTGTTGCTCGCGGTCCTGCTCTTCGCTGCTGCTGCCCCAGCTCAAGACTGGAAAGGCCGGGGACGCTTGCAAGGTGAGGTGATCAATCCGGACAAGGAGCCGATCGTCGGAGCCCGCATCACCCTGCTGCTCAATGGAGAGGCCGGACGCGGCCCTGAATCCTTCGTCACCAACAACAAAGGTCGCTGGTCCTTTACCGGGCTCGCCGGCGGTGATTGGACGGTGCGGATCGAGGCACCGGGGTACCGGATCTCAGAAGGCACCTTGCCAGTCATCGAATATGGCGGCGGGCCGGGCAAGCCGGTAGTGACGACCCTCAACCCAGACGTCGATGCTGCGCGGAAAGCGCAGGCCGACCGTCTGATGTCCAAAATCGAAGAAGGGAATCAGTTGCTGATGAGCGGCAAGTTCGCCGAGGCGCGGGCGGCCTACCAGCACGTTCTGGCCGAACTCGACCCCAAAGAGCAGCTCCCCCTCCTCCAGGGGGTTGCCGATACCTACCTCAACGAAGGCAATTTTGCGGAAGCTCGCTCCCGCTTCGAGGCCTTGCTACCCCAACTCGAACCCGCCCAACAGCCTGGGGTCTGGCGTAAAATCGCCCGCACCCACTTCGGAGAAAAGCAGATTGATCTGGCGATCGCCGACCTGGAGAAGGCACTGGCACTGGTGCCCGATGACCTCGAGACCTTGCGCTTGATCATCGACGTTTTCGTCAGCCAGGGCCGCGAAAAAGCAGCCGAGCCGTACATGGCCCGGCTGCCCCAAGGAACCAAAATCGACCCCAACACGCTGCTCAACTTGGGCATCACTGAGTACAACAACAACAACATGGATGCTGCCCTGACCCACTTCCAGAAAGTGGTCCAGGAATATCCCGACAACCCTGATGGCTACTACTATCGGGGTCGGGTCTACCTCAGCAAGGGAGACAACCCTGCGGCCATCGCGGATCTGGAAAAGATGCTGCAGCTCGCGCCTCAGCATGCCAATGCCGCCGACGCCAAACAATTCTTGGAGTATCTCCGCGGACAGTGAGGTCGGCACGGCTCTAAGCGAGCAGACCTGCTGCGATGATCTTGCGATGGGCGCTGTGACAACAGCTGGGGGAACGCGAAAACGCGGGGTTGGGGCGTGGGTCCTGCTCGCCACGGTGATTCTCGGCGGCTTTGCCTACTGGCGAGCAGCGCGCACTCCGAACCCCGCAAGCCCCACGTCTCGAGAAGGTGCATCGCGGCGACCGGCGCAACCCAGCTGGGCCACCCACCTGGTGCTGATCACGCTCGACACTTTGCGTTTCGATGCCCTGGGTTTTAACGGCAACCCTCACGTCGCGACCCCGAATCTCGATCGCCTGGCAGCAGCCGGCCGGGTATTCACCCATGCGCACGCCCACAATGCGCTGACCCTACCGTCTCACGCCAACATCTTGAGCGGACGTTACCCCTTCGAGCATGGAGTGCGGGAGAATGCCGGCTTTACCCTGTCAACGCAGACTCCCACCCTCGCTACCCTGCTCAAGGCACAAGGCTTTGCCACCGGAGCCGTGGTCGCAGCCTTTCCCCTCGACACCCGCTTCGGGCTCCATTACGGGTTCGACTTTTACGACGACCGCTATCCTGACGCTGATCGCAACATGTTTCGCGTGGCGCAGCGTCCTGGGAGCGAGGTGGTACCGATCGCCTTGCGCTGGTGGCGCGAGCATGCGGGGAAGCGGCGGTTCTTGTGGGTTCACCTTTTCGATCCCCACGCTCCCTATGCCCCCCCACCACCGCTGGCTGCGAAGTATGCCAAGAATCTGTACCTTGGCGAGATCGCAGCTGCGGATGGCTTTCTCGGCGAGTTGCTGGACCTCGTGCGCAGCGAAGCCGACCCGACCTTGATCGTGTTCGTCGCGGATCATGGCGAAGGTTTAGGCGACCACGGCGAGCAGACCCATGGGATCTTCGGCTATGAGACGACGATCAAGGTCCCGCTGGTCTTGTGGGGGCCGGGGGTTGAGCCAGGAGTTGACGGACGGCTGGCCCGACACATTGACCTGCTGCCGACCATGCTGCAAGCAGTCGGCGTTGCAATCCCCGCCGGACTTTCGGGGCGTTCGCTCTTGGCGCCACCGTCTGAAGAACCGATCGCCAGCTACTTTGAAGCGCTCTCCGGCAATTTGGACCGCGGCTGGGCACCTCTGCGCGGCATCATCCGGGGTCACCACAAATTCATTGACTTGCCGCTGCCCGAACTCTACGACCTGGCAACCGACCCTAACGAGACGCGCAATCTGGTGCAGGAGGAGCGCCAGCTGGCTCGTGAGCTGCGTGACCTCTTGCCCGTCGAGTCGGAATGGCCACCGCGCCGCGGCACCATTCCCCCCGAAATCGAAGCCAACTTGCGCAGCCTCGGCTACATCACGGATTCTGCCCCGCTCAAGGACCGCTATGGGCCCGACGATGACCCTAAACGTCTGATCGGGCTCGATGTCAAGCTGCACCTCGTCAGCCAGCTCTACGACGAAGGACGCCATGACGAGTCCCGCCGGGAAGCGGAGAGCTTGATCGCGCTGCGCCCGGAGATGCCGCAAGGGTACACCTTCCTTGCCCAGTCGCTGCTCGCCCTCGGCCGGATTCGCGACGCCGTGTCGGTCATGGAGCAGGCACTGGCGCAGGGCCACGCCAGCGACGAGTTGCGCCGCCAACTCGGCTTGACCTTGTCGTGGGTAGGACGAGTGCAGGAAGCCTTGGCGGTGCTGCAACCGCTGGCCGAGCGCAAAGATCCCGCAGCGCTCAGCGCCTTGGGCCAGGTCCTCGTCGATGCGGAGCGGCCGCTCGAAGCGCGGGCGGTGCTCGAACGCGCCCTCCAGATCGACCCCACGGACTCGAGTGTCTACGAGCGGCTTTCGGTCGTGGCGCTGCAACTCGAAGAGTGGAGCAAGGCGCAGCAATACGCCGAACAAGCGCTCGACCTCGATGCCCGCCTGCCGCATGCCTGGAACAACCTGGGGGTGGCCAAGTTCTACCTCGGTGACCAGCGCGCGGCTTTGACCGCTTGGCAGAAATCGGTCGAGCTGGACCCGGATCAGTTTGACACCCTGTACAACCTCGGGCTCAAAGGCGCTGAACTCGGCGAGCACGAGGTCGCGCGCCAAGCTTTGCGCGCGTTCATCGCGCGCGCACCCCGTGAACGCTACGCTGCCGACCTCCCGCAAGCCAAAGCCCTGCTCGAACGCCTTGGCGGATGATCTCGGAATCAGGGCAACCCGATGGTCAACCGGATGGTCACCTGGCTGCGGCAAAGGTCATGGGGCTGGCCGGGCTTGGTGCTTTCGGGTTTCATGGCTGGTTGCAGCATTCCGACTCCCTCGACTCCCCCGGAGATCCTACCGGGTACGCCGATCCTGCTGATCTCGATCGACACCCTGCGCTCTGACCATCTACCCGCTTATGGTTACGCGCCAGGGAGAACGCCAGCGATTGATCGTCTGGCGCGCGACGGCATGGTGTTCACGCGGGCGATGAGCCACGTCCCTTTGACCTTGCCGTCCCACGCTTCGATCTTCACCGGACTGCTGCCCCCGGAGCATGGAGTCCGTGACAATTTGGGTTATCCGCTCGACGCCGAGCGCCACTTGACCCTCACTTCGTACTTGAAACAGCGCGGTTACAAAACCGGCGCTTTTGTTTCAGCCTTGGTCTTGCGCGAGTCCACCGGCTTGGGCCGAGACTTTGATGTTTACGACGACGGCGTGGAAACGCGGACCGGAGCTGGGCTTGCGGGTCTGCAACGATCCGGGGCCGAAACCCTCGCTCGCCTGCTGCCCTGGCTCGAAAAAGCCGCTGCCGAACCCTTCTTCTTGTTCTTCCACCTTTACGAACCGCATTCTCCTTACACTCCGCCCGCTGCTTTTGCCCACTTGCCAACCCCTTACGACGGTGAAATTGCAGCGGCGGATGCGGTCGTCGGCGAGTTGTTGCAGGCGCTCGATCGGCTCGGCCTTTTTGACCGCACGCTGGTGATCCTGCTGTCGGATCACGGCGAAGGCTTGGGGGATCATGGCGAGAACGAGCACGGCGTCCTGCTCTACCGCGAAGCCCTGCAGGTCCCCCTGATCGTCAAGCTGCCCAAAACCGAACGCGCCGGGCAACGGGTCGAAGCGCTGGTCCAGCTGATCGACGTCTTTCCCACCGTGCGCCAACTTTTGGGCGATGCTCCGAGCGAACCGAGCTTGCCCGGACGTTCGCTCTTGGCCCGTGAAGGTCATGAGAGTCCGGCCTATGCCGAGACGTTTTACCCGCGCTTGCATTTCGGCTGGAGCGAACTGACCTCGCTCATCACTGGCCATCACCACTTGATCGATGGACCCCAGCCGGAGCTTTACGACTGGCATGCGGATCCCGCCGAACAACACGACATCCTGGCGACCGAGCGTCGGGTTTTTGCTGAGCTGCGGCAGTCGCTCGCCGGGATCAAAAAACCGCTCGTACCCGCAGCGGTTGACCCGGAAGTGGCGCGACAGCTGGCCAGCCTCGGCTACGTGGGCGCGGTGAGCACCTCGCCTAGAGGACCGCTCGCAAACCCCAAGGACCACCTGCCCACCTTAGAGGGGTTGCGGCAGGCCAGCGCCCTCCTCGATGCCCAGGACTACCAGCGCGCCGTACCCGCCCTGCAAGCCGTCGTAACAGCCCAACCGCAACTCGTGGACGCCTGGGAGAGTTTGGGACTGGCGCTCCACCAGCTGGGACGGCTCGAAGAAGCGTTTCAGGCGTATCGTCAGGCCCTGGAACGTTCCGGCGGCACTCCCCACCTGGTGCTCGCCGTCGGCTTCATCGGGCTCGAACTGGGACATCTCGACGAGGCGGCGGCGCATGCGCAGCTCGCCCTGAAGAGCGCCCCGAGCGAAGCGCACGACCTGCTGGCCCGCACGGCGCTGCGGCGCGGTGACCTGGCCACCGCGGAAAAGGAAGCGCGGCAAGCTGTGGCTTTGAGTCGCTCACGCAGCGCACCGCTCCTCACCCTCGGGCAAATCTTGACCCAGCGAGGGGATCTCTCCGCGGCTCTGGCCGTGGTCGAGCAAGCGCGCAAGGAAATGACCGCGGCTGATCAGCAAGAAAAAGACCGCATCCAGGGACTTTTTTTCCTGGAAGGAACGATCCTGGCGCGCTTGGGCGAAGCCGACCGCGCTGAGGCGGCTTTCCGCGAACAAATCCGCCTCACCCCGAATTTCCTACCCGCCTACTCGGAATTGGCGCTCCTCCTCGCGCTCACCGGTCGCGGTGCCGCGGTGGGCGAGATCCTCCGCCAAATGGTCGCGGTCAACGCGACGCCGACGGCCTATGCGGCGGCCGTGCGCACCTTGCGGGTGCTGGAGGACTCCCAAGCCGCGGAATCCCTGCGCCGACACGCCCTGCGTTTGTTCCCTGGCAATCCTGAGCTGGAGCGGCTGGCCGTCGGCGCGGGGCAACGGTTGGGTAGGTAATCTCGACGCGCGCTTTCACCGCGGTTTCACCGAGGTTCGACCATGAACGCGTCTTTGACCAAAGTGAAACGCCAGCCGGCAGCCTCGCGATCCATGCCGAGAACGTCAAAGCGGCAAGCCAAAGGGGTGGGATGGCGGGCTAGGTAGAGGGCGGCAGCGCGCGCCAGACGGCGCTGCTTCTGCTGATTGATCGCGGCGATGGCAGCGCCATAGCGGTCGCTGGTGCGGGCCTTGACCTCGATGAAGCAGAGGACATCGCGGTCACGCGCGATGATGTCGATCTCGCCGGCCTTGGTCGTAAAATTGTGCGCCAGGATCTGATAGCCCTGGGCCGCAAGCCAGTTGCAGGCGACATCTTCGCTCCACTTTCCCTGCGCGCGGCGATGCGGCTGCTCGGCAAAGAAATCACGCGCCATAGGTCCCTAGTGGAAAATCGCTCCGGTTCAAGTGCGCCGCCAGCGGGCCCCCTGCGGCGTGTCTTCGATCGCGATGCCGAGCGCTTGTAGCTCGTCGCGGATGCGATCAGCCGCCGCAAAATCCCTTTGCTTGCGGGCGGCCTGACGTTCTGCCAGACGCGCTTCGACCTCCTCGTCGGCCAGGCTCGGGGGCACGGCTGCGACCGCCCAGGCGCTCGGATCCAGGACCCCGAGCACCGCGTCAGCCGCGGCGCAAACCGCCAGGACCCGGTCGCAGTCGCCGTGGCCGAGTTGCTCTCGCTCAATCGCGCGGTTGACCTCTTTGACGAATTGAAAGAGCGCGCTCAGGCCGGCAGAAAGGTTGAGATCCGTCGCCAGAGCTTCAGCGAAAGCGTGGCGGAACTGGTCACCTGCTTGTGCCAGCTCCGAGCTCGGCGGACCCTGTTCGCGCGCGTGGGCCAAGCGAAAACGCATTTCGTCGAAGCGCCGCAGCGCGCCCATCGCGGCATTGAGCCCCGCAAAAGTAAAGTTCAGCTTCTGGCGATAGTGCGTCGCGAGAAAGAGGTAGCGCAAGGCCCGAGGATCGGCGCCGCGGGCCAGGAGATCTTTCAAAGTGAACTGGTTGCCCAAGGATTTCGACATCTTCTGACCATCGACCAGCAGGTGCTCCGAGTGGAGCCAGGTATGAACAAATTCCTGATCGGTGGCGGATTCACTCTGCGCGATTTCGTTTTCGTGATGGGGAAACATGTTGTCCACCCCACCGCAGTGGATGTCAAAACTCTCGCCGAGGTACTTCATGCTCATCGCGGAGCATTCGATGTGCCAGCCCGGACGCCCCGGCCCCCAAGGCGAAGTCCAGCTCGGCTCACCTTCTTTGGCCGCTTTCCACAGCACGAAATCGCGCACATCTTCTTTGTCGTACTCGTCGCTCGCGACCCGCTCCCCGCGCTTCATCTGGCTGAGGTCGATCTGCGACAACCGGCCGTAGTCCGGATCCGAGGCAATACGAAAGAAAATCGAGCCTTCGTCGCCGACGTAAGCATGGCCTTTGGCGAGCAGACGTTCGATCAGATCGATCATCTCCGGAATGTGTTCGGTCGCCCGCGGATAGACCCGGGCGGGCTCGACGTGCAACGTGGCCAAATCCGCAAAAAACGACGCGATATAAGTGGCGGTGTAGTCGTCGAGGGTTTTACCTTCCTCCCTCGCCCGCCGGATCGTCTTGTCGTCGACGTCGGTCAAGTTCATCACCTGGTCGACTTCATAGCCGAGCCAGCGCAGGCTGCGGCACAGCAGATCTTCAAATAAAAAAGTCCGCAAGTTGCCGATGTGGACGTGGTCATAAACCGTCGGACCGCAAGTGTAAACCGACGCCCGGCCAGGGACCCGTGGCTGCCAAGGCTCAAGCCGCCGGCCCAGAGTGTTGTAAAACTTGATCTCGTGCATAACTTCTGTCAGAAACAACGGCTAACAACACAGCTAACAACACAGCCAAAAACACAGCCAACTACATAGCTAAGGGCCGGCTGTAGGGTTCACAGTTCCGTACGCCTTGATCAGCTTTCTAAGGTGACGTCGGGCCAGGTCGCGGCGCAGACCGTGAAGGTGATCGACGAAAAGGATGCCGTCTAGATGGTCGAGCTCATGGCAGATCGCGCGCGCCAGGAAGCCCGCGGCTGCGAGCTCGAACGGCTGTCCGCTGAGGTCTTGTGCCACGACTTTGATGCTTTGCGGCCGGCTGACTTTCTCGGTCAGACCGGGGA
Organism: uncultured Thermoanaerobaculia bacterium; assembly: GCA_964499975.1. Lineage (GTDB taxonomy): Bacteria > Acidobacteriota > Thermoanaerobaculia > Multivoradales > J023 > CAZCOV01. The sequence continues at coordinate 1,758 of CAZCOV010000025.1, read as the reverse complement.
TCGACAGGCATCCCTCGACGTCCACCTCCATGCCCTGACGCTCGGTCAGACGGGGGTTGACCAGCACCTGCAGGGCGGACCGGTCCTTGCCCACGGTCACATCGACCACGGCCAGGCGTTGCGCCACCCCGATTTGCGGCGCCGCCAGCCCCACCCCTGGAGCGGCGTACATGGTTTCGACCATGTCGCCCGCGAGGCGGGCCAAATCCGCATTGAAAGCTTTGACTTCTGCGCAGCGTTCGCGCAGGATCGGATCCGGAAAAAGACAAATCGGCAAGACAGCCATCAACGCCCAGAACGCAAACGCTGGAGCGACGCGGTCACGTCGCGATCATGCTGCTGCTGGCGCAGCGCACTCAAGAAAGCCACGGGGTCAGCGCTGCCGACCATGGCCTGCTCCATGCCCGCACGATCGAGCCGGAACAGAGTCCCTTGTTGTCCCACTAGGTAGCGGGCCGGCCAGGGCTTGCGCTCGAGCAGAACCGACTCGCCGATCAAGTCTCCGGTCGAGAAGCTGCGGATGTTCATGGTGCGGCCATTGACCTCGGCAGTGGCTTCGATCACCCCATCGACCACCAGGTACATGGCCGAGTCGGTGGTCGAAGTATCGGCGAGTACCTGACCGTACTTGACCTTGATCATCTGCATCACCGAGAACAAACGCTTGAGTTCTTCTCCGTCGAGCCGCTCGACGATGTGACTCTTGGCGATCTTGTTCCACAAGAACTCGACTTCCAGCGCGGAATTGCCGGTGGTCCCCATGTCCGCCGATTTGTTCGCCCGCAGCCCTTCAATCGCCAGGCTGCGCCGATGTTCGAGGGCTTTCATGTGGCGGTATTTTTCGATCCGCCGCGGCAGGACGTCATCGCCCGGGGCCAGTTTGGCCGCCTTGGACAGCAAAGCGACGGCCTTTTCGAAAAAACCATCGGCCGCATAGGTGTCGGCCACATAGGTGTACTCGTCGAGCGCCTTGGTGACATTCTTGAGCGCGACGTAGACCTCGGCCAGTTTGAGGTGGGTGTACAAGTCCTTGGGCGCTTTCTTGGCGCGGGCTTGCAACACTTCGGCGGCTTCCGCATACCGCTCGAGCGTGATCAGGTCCTCCACCGTTAGCTGCCGGGACTCACTCTCGTCTTTGTTGCTGCTTTTTTTCCCAAAAATCTTCTTTAGCACAAGTCTGCCTCGCTAGGGACTGAGATGGGCCCGGAACATGGTGGATTTTATCCAGACCAGGCGCGAAAGTATAGCCAAAAGTTTGCGGTTGTGTAACCCAAGTAATTATGTCCGCGCTAAAAGCCAAGCGATTATGTCCGCATGACGGAGATAATACGCTTGAGGCCCAAGGAACTGGGAAGAGCCAAAGTGCTAACGGTACATTATGTTGTTGGGTCTATTTGTTCTGCGGCGCTCTCAGAGGTTCCGGCTCATTCTTCGACGATTTTTTCGGGAGCCGAGACGGTTCCTGCCTTGAGCAGCCAACGCTCCAGGGTGACGAGATCCGTCGTGCCCAGGATGCGACGCCGGAGCGCGGCGCTGGGGGACAGGCCCCGCCCGAGGAGCACCGTCAGGATCGCTTCTGCTTTCCCCTCGATCTTCCCTTCGGCCAGCCCCTCGATCTTCCCTTTGGCCAGCCCCTTGAGCTCCCCTTCGGCCAGCCCCTCGATCTTCCCTTTGGCCAGCCCCTTGAGCTCCCCTTCGGCCAGCCCCTCGATCTTCCCCTCGATCTTCCCCTCGATCTTGCCTTTGGCCTTCTCCTTG